>JAJYBH010000139.1 GCA_021779135.1 Deltaproteobacteria bacterium | reverse complement strand
GAGCGCTGCTTCATCGACCGCGGTAATGCCGCAGTCGACGGATACGATCAGTGTTGCCCCCAGATCGACGATTGCCTCTATCGAGGCGGCATTGAGGCCATAGCCGTCATCAAAACGATTGGGGATGAAATATGAACAGGTAAATCCTGTCGAACGCAGGAAGGAAACCAGAAGGGCGGTACCGGTGATGCCATCCACGTCGTAATCGCCGTAGATGCAGATTTTCTCCCTGGTGCGGCGGGCCTCGATCAGTCTCGCCACAGCGGTATCCATTCCGTGCAGAAGATTGGGATTCAGCATGTCGGACAGGGAAGGACTGAGAAAGCGCCGGATTTCATCGGGAGATGAGCAACCCCGCGCCGCGAGAATAGCCAGGACAAGGGGATGAACCTGATGCATCCCTTTCATCGGAGCTGACATAGTTGCGCCAGGATCGCGCAGTTCCCAGATCTTGTTCATCGGACCTCGGTGTTGACCCGCTGATAAAAAAAATCCCCCGGCCAGCGGGGGATTTCAGGGTTACTTGGACGTTGGCTGAGTTGTTGGTGGCGATTGCATCAAGCTCTTGATCTGCATGGCTGTCGGACTGTTAGGATCCATCTGCAGATATTTTTTCCAGAGCGGAAAGGCTTTTTCAGGCTGTTTCATATCGACCGCGTAAACGAGACCCATGTTATAGAGGCTCTGCAGGTGCTTCGGGTCCAGCTTCTGCGCCTTTTCAAAATTCTCCAGCGCCTTGTCGTACCAGCCGACCTTACGGTACATGACCCCCTGATCGGTCAGGACGTTCGCGTTGTTGGGCTCGATCTCCAGCGCTTTGCCATAGGCCTGGATGGACTTCTGAGCCTGCTCGGTGTCAAAGTAATCATTTCCCAGTGAAATCCAGGCATTCAGATTCTTGGGATCCTGGGCCACGATTTTTTCAGCTTGGGCAATGCGGCTGGCATAGTCAGTTGGTGAACCGGAACCGACCGGAATATTGACAGACGGCTGCTGGTTATTGCCGACCGAAGTGATGTTGAAGATCAAAAAACCACCCAGCAGACCAACGATCAATGCCACCGCGGCAATCAAAATGGATTCTTTTTTCAACGGGCATCTCCTTGAGTGGACTTCATGATTGTCATGCCTTCTGGCCCTGTTTTTCCAGGGCGCGGTTCTCCAGGATCACCACGATCGGGCTGGCAACGAATACGGACGAATAGGTGCCAACCAGGACACCGATCAGCAGTGCGAAGGAAAAATCGTGTATCACCTCTCCGCCGAAGAAAAACAGGGATGCAGACGCCAGGAAGACCGTCAGCGACGTGACGATCGTACGGGAAAGCACCTCGTTGATGCTCAGGTTGAAGATGGTGTGCATGGCACCCTTGAGGTTCTTGTGCAGGTTCTCGCGGATACGGTCGAAGACGACCACGGTGTCGGTCAGAGAGTAACCGGCAATGGTCAGGACAGCGGTGATGAACAGCAGGTTGATCTCCTTGTTCATGACATAGAACACCGCAATCATGGCCAGGCAGTCGTGCATCGTGGCCATCGTGGCGCCGATGCCGAATTTAAAGTCGAACCGCCAGGCAATATAGAGGATTATGCCAAGCAGCGAGATGACCACCGCCACCAGGGTGTCCTTGCGCAGTTTGTCACCGATGGACGGCCCGATCTCGGTGGAACTCTCCACGGTAAAGGCATTGTCAGCAACCTCCTTCTTGAAGGCGGCCTGGACCGCCTCAGCGGCCTTGCCCAGGGACAGGGAGGTGTTCTTGTCGATCTTGATCAGCAGCTTGTTACCATCCTTGATCTCCTGCAGTTCGACCTTGGCAATGCCGCTTTTGTGAAGGGCCGCCCGCGCATCAGCGATGGGCAGCGGCTTGCTGAACTTGAGCTGCATCGAGGTGCCGCCGGAAAAGTCAATCCCCATATTGGCGGCGCCGCGGCTGATCTGGATGACCCCGATGATGCCGATGATCGAGATGATCGCCGATATGACAAACGAAATGTTCCGCTTGCCGATGAAATCTATGTTGGTCTTGCCGAGCAGTTCCATGTACGGTGCTCCCCCTATATGCTCATTTTCTTGATGTTACCTTTATGAAGAGCCACATCGAAAATCACCTTTGTGCCGATCAGCGAGGTAAACAGGTTGATGATGACCCCCAGGCTGAGGGAAACTGCAAATCCCTTGACCGGTCCGGTACCGAACTGGAACAGCACCGCAGCTGTGATCAGCGTGGTGATATGTGAGTCCATGATGGTCATGAAGGCCTTGTCGTACCCGGCATCAAGGGCCGCCTTGGGTGTCTTGCCCAGCTTGAGCTCCTCCCTGATGCGTTCGAAGATGAGCACGTTGGCGTCTACCGACATCCCGATCAACAGGACGATAGCGGCGATGCCGGGCAGGGTCAGGGTTGCACCGAGGGCAGCCAGGGCACCCATCAGGTAGACAACATTCAGCACCATGCCCCAGTTTGCAACCAGACCGGACATCTTGTAATAAATGGCCATGAACACGATAACCAGCAAGACACCGATCAGGCCGGCATACAGCCCCTTGTTGATTGAATCCTGTCCCAGGGACGGTCCGACAGTTACGTTCTGGATGATCTTGACCGGCGCCGGCAGTGCGCCGGCACGCAGGATGATGGCCAGGTCGGCGGCGGTTTTTTCGGTAAAACTGCCGGAAATCTGGGCGCTACCCCCGGAGATGCGTTCGCGGATAACCGGAGCGGAATAGACATTGTTGTCAAGAACGATCGCAAAACGCTTGCCGACATTGGCGGCGGTCGCTTGGTCAAACAACCTGGCGCCCAGCGAGTTGAACTCGATGGCCACATAGGGCTGATTGAACTGCGAATCGATGCGCACCTGGGCATCGGTCAGCAGGTCCCCGGTGATCAGTGATTTTTTCTGAACTACGTAGGGTACCTCATTGACTGCACCGGTTGTCTGATCGACGATACGTTCCTTGAGAACCTCGGCATCCTCGGGAATATTGGGTGATGAGGGTGCTACATCCTCCCGCACCATCTTGAATTCCAGGCGGGCGGTCTTACCGATCAGATCGATGGCCCGTTGGGGGTCCTTGATACCGGGAAGCTGGACAACGATATGATCGATCCCTTCGCGCTGGATGGTTGGCTCTGAAACGCCGAACTGGTCAATCCTGTTACGAATGGTCTCCAGTGCCTGCTGAACCGCCTTGTCTTTGCGATCCTGGGCGTCCTTGTCATTTATCCGCAGATCAAGGGTTACGAAACCGCCGTCTTCATGAACCGGGCCCTGTTCGTAACCAGGGTACTTCTCATTCAGCAATTTCTTAACTATATCTGCCGTTCCTTTTTCATACAGGACTACCGAAACCTTGTCGGGCCCGGTGCGGGTTATCCGTTTGAAGTGCAGGTTTTTCCCGGTCAGCGTGTCTTCCAGGTCAGTTGCGACAATATCCAGTGTCCCTTCAACCGCCTTTTGTGTATCCACCTCAAGCACCAGGTGCGTGCCGCCTTGCAGGTCAAGACCAAGATGAATCTTATCCTTGGGCAAGAGACCCTTCCACCATGATGGCAACGTGGTCACCAGTGTCGGAGTCAGGTAAAGAAAAGACAGCAAGACAAAAATTCCAATCAAGCTGATGCGCCATCCAGTTCCTTTGGGCATGAAGCTCGTTCTCCCTTCGAAGTGATTAAATCAATTAATTATTATTAAAATCGACAGATCTAGTCTTTTCTAACGGCGGCGATATAACTCTTGATGATCTTGATATTGACGCCCGTTGCGATTTCCAGGGTCACTATGCTGTCATCCACAGAGGTTATCTTGCCGTGCACGCCTCCGGCGGTGACAACATTATCACCTTTTTTGATGGATTCGAGCAGCGCCTTGTGCTCCTTGGCCTTTTTCTGCTGGGGACGAATCAATAGAAAGTAAAAAATGGCAAACATGAACACCAGCGGAATCACCTGCTGAAACGCCGCCATTCCACCTGCCGGCCCGGCAGTCCCTCCCGGAGCCCCGCCCATTGCAAAAGCTAATCCAAACATGTAACTACCCCCCTTTAACGATCTGATTATGTGACTGTCTTGCAATAAATTCCTTACGGAATTCCGAGAAACGATTTTCCCTGATAGACTCACGCATCCGGCGCATAAGATCAAGGAAATAATACAGGTTGTGATAGGTATTCAGCTGTGATGCCAGGATCTCACCCGCCCGGTAGAGATGCCGGAGATAGGCACGTGAATAGGTGCGACAAACATGGCAGCCACACTCAGGATCAAGAGGACCGCTGTCCTCCTCATAGATCTTGGCCTTGATATTGATTCTGCCCTGGCTGGAAAAGAGCATGCCGTTGCGCGCATTGCGGGTCGGCATTACGCAGTCGAACATATCATATCCGTGCCAGACAGCCTCGATCAGATCTTCCGGAGCTCCGATCCCCATGATATAGCGTGGTGAATCCTGCGGCATCAGCGGGGCACACGCCTCCATGACGCCGTACATCCGCTCCTTTTCCTCACCCACGGAGAGCCCACCCAGGGCATACCCGTCAAAACCGATCGAACAGATATCAGCAAGACTGCGGGCACGAAGATCGTAGTGCATCCCCCCCTGAATAATTCCGAAGAGTTGCTGACCTTCCCGCCGGTGGGCATCCTTGCAGCGCCGCGCCCAGCGGGTGGTAAGCTCCAGGGAACGTCTGACGTATTCATAGTCGGCCGTGGCCGGAGGGCACTCATCAAAACACATGATGATGTCGGATCCCAAGGATTGCTGTATCTGTACCGCCAGCTCCGGCGTCAGAAAATGATAGGAGCCGTCCAGATGTGACTGAAACTTTACCCCCTCCTCACTGATCTTGCGCAATTCACCAAGGCTGAAAACCTGAAATCCGCCGCTGTCCGTCAGGATCGGACGCTCCCAGTTCATAAAGCGGTGCAGACCGCCCAGTTGTTCTATCAGGCGGTGCCCAGGCCGCAAGTACAGGTGGTAGGTATTTGCCAGGATGATCTGGGCATTGACCGCCAGAAGGTCTTCGGGAGTCATGGCCTTGACGGTTGCATTGGTACCAACCGGCATGAATATGGGGGTTTCAATGCAGCCGTGGGGCGTTTTCAAAGAGCCGAGACGCGCACCGCAGGACGTGTCCCTGTGAAGTATTCTGAAGTTATCGGACACGCGACCTCTTACTCGATCAGCATGGCATCGCCGTAGCTGTAAAACCTGAAACCGCGACTGACCGCTTCACGATATGCAGCCAGGATATACTCGTGACCGGCAAATGCGGAAACAAGCATGAGCAATGTCGACTCCGGCAGATGAAAATTCGTTATCAGGGCATCGACGACCTTGAATCTGTATCCGGGAACGATGTAAATATCCGCTTCACCAGACCCTGGCGTCACATTACCATCGTTATCCGCTGCATACTCAAGTGTCCTGGTTGTGGTAGTACCGACAGCAATCACTCTGTTTCCCCGCAACTTTGCCGAGCAGATCTCTTCCGCCGTAGTCTCGGGAATGAAGTAGCGCTCTGTGTGTATACGATGATCTTTAATGTGTTCCACCCGAACCGGCTGAAAGGTGCCCAGTCCGGTGTGAAGTGTCAGATACGATAACCTGACCCCCTTTGACTCAAGCTCCACCAGCAATTCCCGCGTGAAGTGAAGGCCGGCCGTAGGCGCGGCAACAGCACCGGGATTCCGGGAAAAGACTGTTTGATAGCGGTCCCGGTCCGCGACTTCGTCCTCACGCCGCAGATAGGGAGGCAGCGGTATGTGCCCCTCCCGCTCCAGCCATTCATCAAACGGCTCACTGCCCGCAAATTCAATCAGCCAGGATTCCTCTCCCGACCTGCTACAGACTGTGGCTTGCATACTTCCCGCCAGGTGAACCACCTGACCAGCGCGGAACTTTTTCGAGGCCCGTAGCAGGCATACCCAGCGTTCGACGGCATCATCCGTGCGGCGAACAAGAAATATCTCTGCCTTCCCGCCTGAATCCCTCCTGCCAAAAAGACGTGCCGGCATTACCCGCGTATCGTTCATCACCAACAGGTCACCGGACGCAAGATGCGCGGCTATATTCCTGAAGCTATCCTCGGCAATCCGTTTCGATACACGATCAAGCAGCAGTAAGCGGGAGGCGTCCCTCTCCGGCGCAGGATAACGGGCGATCAGCTCCTCCGGCAGGTGATAGTCGAACTCTTTAACACGCACAAAAACACCACATCATTGAATGTCAGAGAGCTTTACAAGATCGGTGCCGGGGTAGTAGTAGGAAAGTATTTCAGCGTATCCAAAGCCATCCAGTGCCCGCTGCTTGGCTCCCCACTGACATAGCCCAACTCCATGACCGTTACCAAGACCTGCAAAAACAGCCTCCCCTTTTTCGACCCGTACGGTAAAATTGGTGCTCTTAACGACGCCATACCCGATCGCCTTACGAAACTGATCACCTGTCAGAGAGATTTCGCCTCGTGACGATACGACCACGACATTGTTCAAACGACCCCGGCTGTTACGGTTACCCGGGCGAACAGCAGAGACAGCGGACACTTTGTAACCGGCGGTTTTCAGGCGTTCTTCCAACTCCGACAGTGCAATCCTGAGGTCCCACGCACTGGAGTGAGATGTCAGGCAATAGGCGCAGTCAACCCCGCCAAGATAAGGCAATCGCTTGCCCCACACATTCTCGGAGGCTTCTGTCTTGCCACCGCAACTGGAATGGTAAAACGCTTCTATGACAGCGCCATGATAACTCAACACCTGCCCGGCTGTATCGGAAACCGCCCGGCGGGCCCGGCTGTCCTCGATTTCACAACCTTCATAAACCTGATCGACAACCGATGATTCCATATGGTAAAAAGATGCGCCGCGAGAACGCTTTCTGTTTATGGCATAGGTTCTAGCGATCACGGCCTGGGCTTTGACCGCTTCGATTGGCCAGGAGGAGGAGATCTCACAGTTTATCAAACCGACCAGATAATCTTCAAGCGGCAGTTCGTTGACAATCAGAACACCCTTTTCACCTGGAGAAGCCTCCGCCACACCTCGATAGGGCTTGCCGTTGATATATACGGCAGACGATCCGGAAAAGGTCAGGCGCTGGTAAGAGGATCCATCGACAATAAGAGAATTTTTGCCGGGTTTGATCAAGACTGGTGGGTTGAGTGCGACTGCAGCGCCATTTTCACGAATTGCGATAAGTCCGTCGCCATTCACCGTAACACTCGTGGCATTCTTGAGAATGGCTACACGAATAGTTTCTGCTGGAATGGCAGCCGTACTCTCATTACGGGAGGTGGCAAAACAGAGCAAACAAACCAA
>JAJYBH010000029.1 GCA_021779135.1 Deltaproteobacteria bacterium | reverse complement strand
TTACGAACGTCACTCAGGCTTCTTGTAGCCCGCTCATCACATCCAGTATTGACAATAGCTCCAATCTTGTCATCATCAGTCGCCTGTGCTAACGTACTCTCATAATAAACAAGGAGGATGATCATGCCCCGTTCAGCAACCAATATGCTTGATCTATCACAACTCCCCATTCCAGAGCGCCGGGAGATAAGGGATTTTTACCAGTTCCTGCTTACCCGGAAGACTGCCACCAAGAAAACGGATGCAGCCTATCGTTTTAGTGACTTGTGCGGCATTCTAAACTGGAAGGGAGATGCTGTTTCGGCCCAACGGAGTCTGCGCGATGAGTGGTAAGCGGCGCTATGTACTTGATACCAATGCAGTTGTATCGCTTTTAAACGGCAACCGGGAGCTGGCAACCCGGCTTGAAGCAGCAGCGTATGTTGGCATTTCGGTGGTTACATACCTTGAATTTCTTGCCTTTGATGGCTTGATCGATGAAGATCGAGAAAACTTCAAGCAATTTTGCTCCAGAGTTGAAATTGTTCCGCTAAACCATAATGACGACCTGGCAGACAACGCCTTAACATTACGCACACGACATCGCCTCAAACTACCCGACGCCATTATTGGAGCCACCGCCCTCTGCCGAAAGGCCCTGATCATAACAAATGACTCCCATTTCTCCGGAATTTCATCTCTTACTATCCAAGGCTGCTGATTACCAACATTGAGTTGATCTCGATGTTTTCCCGCAAGACCAATTTCAGCTACTATCCCATCAGCACAAACCCAAGGGGACGTTCTTAAAAACTTTACAAATAACCCCGAAAAGTCTAAGTGGATGTTGCTCATTTGATGACTGATTCACCTAATGAGACTTGACCTTTTTACACATCCATGCACGCAAATCAAGTATATTTTAATAAGTTTAATCAAATAATACTGCAATTTTTTCGTACTTTGTTTATCGTACTGAATTAACAGCAGTTTTAATAAATGGATGTATTAGAAAATCTGGTAATAGGAAGTGAAGAGGCAGGCTTTTCTGGATGTTGCTTATTGGTTGGTGTTCAGCATTTCTTCTCTATGATTAGTTCAGCAGATTGGCAACAGCAAACAATTCCCTACCTCACCATCTCTGATGCCGGCACCAGGGTAATGCCCTGCTTGGCGAGGCCCGGCAATGCAGCTTCGAGTGCGTGTATCGTGGCGGGATGGGGGTGACAGATGGCGATTACCCCGCCTGTCTTTTTCGCCAGTCGTACCGCCTGATTGAGCTGCCCCTGGATATATGCGCTCTCCTGCTCGTTATCCAGGAACACGCTCCGTCGTCCGGCTTGCATGTCCAGCTCGCGGGCCAGCCGCATCCCTACCGTCCGGGGAGACGTCATACTGTCCACAAAGAACAACCCCTTTCCTTTAAGCGTGCTCAACACGACCCGCATCTTATCCTCATGCTCGGTAAACTCGGACCCCATGTGATTGTTGGCTCCAACCGCATTCGGAATGTTTCGGATGAACTCTTCCAGACATTCGCCAATGGCGCTATCATCCATCGACACAAGCAGGCCATTGGACTCCAGCCGCCGCTCGGGCCATCCCTTTGGCTGCATGGGGATGTGGATCATGGCCTCGATGCCCTTGGAAGCGGCAAATGCTGCCACCTCACGATAGTTGCGCAGAGCGGGAATGATGGAAAAGGTCAGCGGCACGCCGATGTCGGCCAGGGAACGGGCCTGCTGCATGCTGCTGCCCATATCATCGATGATTATGGCCAAATTGCCTTTTGCGCCGGTTTTGTAAGCGGACGCTGACGAATCTTCCGGCACCGTTGAGGTAGCCGGATACCTCTGTTGAGGGTGGGCTTTTTTGGGTGCAGAGTAATTTATTGCAATTGGGGGTTGTTGTGATGGCAGTTGCGGAGGAGCAGGCGCCTGCCGAACCGCCGGGGGCACGGACGGGGGAGTCTTCCTGGAACGATTGTTCACCAGATAGGCGCCCACGACAAGGATGATTACGGAAAGGATAGCCAGGGCGGCATAACGGCTGCCGCCCTGGTTTTTTGAGTTTCGTTTGTTGGTAGGTTTTTTCGCCAAAGTGTTACTTGTCGCCTATATTCTTTAGAATGTCCCACCCCTTCAGCAGATCCAGGGCTCGCATGACCTGGTAATCGTTTTTGATGGCGGCCTCCGGCTTCAGTGCGGCATTTTTATCGGTTACTTCTTCCTTCTTTTCCTCTTTTTTGACATCCTTCGGAGCGCCTTTATCCACACTCTCGAAGTGATTTTCCAGATCTTTCTCCCGCAGATGCATGGTATCTTTTTTCACGGCCGACTCTTTTGGCAGTTCGAGCTGTTCTACGATGATATCCGGTGTAATGCCTTTAGCCTGGATTGATCGCCCGTTGGGGGTGAAATAACGGGCCGTTGTCAGACGCAGGCCGGATCCATCCGATAACGGTATGATGGTCTGTACCGAGCCCTTGCCAAAACTCTGGGTTCCCATGACAACGGCGCGTTTGTGATCCTGAAGCGCGCCGGCTACGATCTCCGATGCACTGGCGCTGCCGCCGTTGATCAGTACTACGATCGGGTAATTCAGCTCCTTGACCCCTTTAGTGGAGGTAAACTGCATCTTGGAATCTTTCTCGCGTCCTTCCGTGTACACGACCATCTTGCCTTCTTCGATAAAGTGCTCGGCCACTCTGACCGCCTGATCGAGCAACCCGCCGGGGTCATTGCGCAGATCAAGAACCAGGCCCTTGAGTTCGCCTTTGCTTTCCTCCTTGAGGCTCTTCAGGGACTTGGCCAGGTCTTCGTCGGTCTTCTCCTGGAATTGTGCAATGCGGATATAGGCATAACCATCATCCAGCAAGCGGGAGCGTACACTCTTCACCTGGATGATATCGCGGATCAGGGGAAATTCCTGCGGTTTATCGAAGCCTTCACGCATAATCGTGAGAATGACCTTGGTACCCTTTTGGCCGCGCATGCGCTTTACCGCATCGTTGATGTTGAGGTCCTTGGTAAACTTGTCATCAATTTTAAAAATCTGGTCGCCGGCCTTAATGCCGGCCTTGAATGCCGGCGTATCCTCGATGGGCGAGATGACCGTCAGGATGCCGTCCTTAATACTGATCTCTATGCCCAAGCCGCCAAAGGCTCCCTTGGTGTCAATCTTCATCTCCTTGTAGCTCTCGGGGGACATAAAAGAGCTGTGTGGATCAAGCGAGGCCAGCATGCCGTTGATAGCGCCATAGATCAGCTTCTTAGTGTCAACCTCTTCCACATAGCTCTTCTTGACTATTGCCAAAACATCGGTAAAAAGCTCGATCGACTCATAATCACTGCCTTTTCCCTCGGCGATGCAGCGGCGCTGCGAACTGATACCGATAAAGACCACCAAGGCGGTGATGAGTATTGCACATCCCATGACTATCCGTTTTTTACCATTTCCTGGTGTTGCCATCTAATGCCTCCGATTGGTTTTGATCTATCTGAACAGGTAAGTTTTTGACAAGGTTATCGCACCCAGGCAGCCGGATCCACCGGTTTACCCTGGTATCTTATTTCGAAATACAGCGTTGGTCCCCGTGAAGAATCGGTTTCGCCGACTGTTGCCACTGTTTCGTTGCGGGCTACTTCCGCGCCAACTTTTTTCAAGATCCTGGCTGCATGGGCATACAGGCTGAAATATCCGCCGCCATGATCAATGATGATCATATTGCCATAGCCCTTGAAATAATCGGCAAAAATAACGCTGCCATCATATATGGCCTTGATATCGCTACCGGCTCCAGCGGCGATCGATAACCCCTTGCTGAAGGTGTAGGAGTCGAAATCAGGATGCTTGTGCTTGCCGTAGGTCTCGACAATCTCGCCCCGTACCGGCAGGGCCATGCGCCCCTTTTGAGAACTGAATCCGCGGTCCGGCACCGGCGGCAGTTCCGCCAGCGGTTTAAGCTTGCTGCCCGGTTTTGCGTGACGCGAAGACAATTTTCTGCGACTGAGCGCTTCAAGTCGCTCCATCATGGCCTGCAAGCGTGCCGCATTGGCCTGAAGCTCTTTCAGCGATTTTTCGTAGCTGCTGCGATCTTGCCGGACCTTTACTAGATAGGCGGCTTTTTTATTTTTTTCCTGTTCAATTTCAAGTTTTTTGGCGGAGATACCTTCTTTAATGCGTGACTTCTTGACTGCGTCTCGCTCCAGATCTACCTTGAGTTTTTTCAGCTCATCGATTTTTTGATCGTACTCGTCAAAGATCAGTTTGTCATTATCCAGAATAGAGCGCATGTAGCGGATATTCTCAACCATCTGGGGAAACGACTCGGCCGAAAAGAACATCCTGACCGCGCCAAGCTCACCGGCTTTGTAGAGAGACACCAAGCGGTGCTCAATCTCCTGTTTCTTCCGGTTGGCCTCATCCGTTACGCGTACAATCTCTTGTCCGGTCCTGCCAAGACTGGACTCAACACCTTTCAGTTCACGATCCAGCCGACCAAGATCAGACTCTTTCTGTACAAGATTACGATTAATCTCCTGCAACTCGGTGGAAACAACCGCCTCGACCTTGCGTGTCTTGGAGATGAGCTTTTTTCTGGCCCTGATCTCCCGTTTCACCCCTTTCAGCTCGTCACGGGGATTTGCCCCCAGGGCAACACTCGCTGAAATCAGGAGCAACAGTATGCACGCCAGTTTCATCATATCTCAGACAGTGATGAAACGCTTCAGAGAGGTAATGCTCCCGATGAATCCCAGAAGTATACCGGCCAGGATAATGCCGCCGACATACTCCGACGGCAGAAATGCCAATCCGGCGGTCGTCGGGTTGAAGGTCAGAAGGCTGCCGGCGTTGTGCAGGAAACCTTCATAAAGGCCATACAGCAACCCCATGGCGAGGAGCGCGCCACTGCCGCCCTGTATGATTCCTTCGATCAGGAAAGGGGCCTTGATGAAAAAACGGGTCGCGCCAACCAGCGACATCACTTCCAACTCGTCACGGCGGGCATAAATTGTCAGCTTGATCGTATTCGAAACAATAAACAGCACGGCAATCACCAGGAATCCGCCCAGCAGCGCGCCAACGAGACGCATGAAGTTAAGGAAGGTATTGAAGCGCTGCACCCACTCCTCTCCGTACTGCACCTCGCTGATGCCGGAAATACGCTTGAGGCTGGCAACGTACGCTTCTATCATCCCGGAATCGCGATAGCTCTTTTTCAGGGCGATCTCAATGGATGTCGGCAAGACTTCGGAACGAACCCCTTCCAGGAGCGTCTCCTGACCGCGCAGGCGGCTCTTGAAGCGCTTGAGGGCCTCATCACGGGAAACATAGGTAACCTTGGCGGTTCCTGGGATTGCTGATATTTTGCCGCGCAATGCGGTCTGTTCCTGCTGCGCCAGTTCGTGGTCAAAATATGCCGTTACCTGAACCCGCTCGCTCCAGGTATCCGCGGCACTCTCCAGATTGACGAAAATCAGCAGAAACAGAGCTACGATCAGCAATGCCAGGGTAATCGTACCGATGGTGACCACATTGACAAAGACATTCTGACGAATGTTGGTTAGGGCACGGGAGGCGAAGTATCCCAGTCGCCCGCCAAAGCCCTCACCGGCCAATTTCGGCCGCTTATTGGGCTTGATTGGCTTGGGTTGTTTCTTCTTCCACCTGTTCAACGATCTCTCCCTTGTTGAGGATAACCAGCCGCTTGTGGGCGTGTTCGATCAGACGCCGGTCGTGCGTTGCCACTACGACCGTCGTCCCCCGGATATTGGCCTCTTTGAAGATATTCAGGATCTGGTTCTTGTTTGCATCATCGAGATTACCGGTCGGTTCATCAGCCAGCAGGATCTTTGGATCGTTCACCAGCGCCCGGGCCAGGGCCACACGTTGCTGTTCGCCTCCGGAGAGGCGCTCGGTAGTCAGGTTGATCTTGGATTCCATGCCCATCTGCCGCAGGGTGTGCATAACCTTCTTGCCGATATCGACCCGGCCCCAGCCGAGCACCTCCAGGGTGATCGCCACGTTCTCGAATACGGTCCGGTTGGACAGCAACTTGAAATCCTGAAAAACCACCCCGACCATGCGCCGCAAGTGGGGTATCTGGGAAGCCGGCATGCGGGAAACGTTCTGCCCGTCGATCAACACCTGGCCGCTGGTGGGCGTCAAGGCGCCGTAGAGAAGGCGCAGCAGCGTCGTCTTCCCCGCCCCGGACGGGCCTGTCAAAAACACAAACTCGCCCTTTTCAATCCGCAGATCGATGGCATTAAGGGCGGTCGCGTCTTTCTGATACGCCAATGATACGTTGTGAAGTTGAATCATGCCGTCACCACTCGTTGTAGGGTGTGCCGTTGGTACCCACCAGATTAGAACCGCTGTGGACATCATAGACTTTACCAGGATCAGCGACTGCACTGGTAGTCCCTGAAGGAGGCGGCGGCTCGACGGTTACCCACTCAGAATTGTTGCCGGTAAAAGGATCCTTGGGAATATCGCGCATATAGCCTTTTGTTTTGAGATCCTCAAGGGCGTCCGGGTATTTGCCCTGGTCGGCGTAGAACTGGTCGAGTGTATTCCGGAAGTTATACAAGGCTTCCCGCAGCACGGCTTCCTTGGCCTTGATGACACTCCACTGGTAATTGGGCACGGCAATGGCGGCCAGGATGCCGATGATCGAGACGACAATCATCAGCTCGATCAGGGTAAAACCGCGACAGCCGGACTTGCGCCTCCCGGTTACGGAGGAATGACAAGATTGATGTGTTGTGGGATAGTTCACGTAATTACCATTCCTTATACTTCGTGCCATCAAGTGCGGTTTCATCCTGCGGTGCATAGACATCATACACATCTTCCTTGCCCCAGGACGTTGAATCCGATTTATCTTTATATGAACGCAGTTCCCAGCCCCACTTTTCCTTGTCTTCAGAGCTTTTCGGATCCAAGGGGTTATAAATAGGCCGCCGCAGGAACTTGACGTTGCCGATTTTTACATCTCCGAAATCATGCCCGTCAACCAACTCCTGAAGGTCTTTCGGATAACCGCTGCCGGTCTTCAAGGGCCCATCCGGCATCTTGTCAAAGGTCTTCTTGTAGTCGTCTATCGCAACCCGGAGGATACGCAGGTCTCTACGGAGCTCGATCTCTTTTGTCCGGATCGTCGTATTGCGGACCAACGGCATGACGCCGGCGGCAAGGATGCCGAGTATGGTAATCGTCACGATCAACTCTAGCAGGGATACACCGTTGCGAGTTCTCAAGCGTTTCAAGACAGTTCCTTCAATCGAAAACATGAGCCGCGGAGACTGATCTTCATCTACCAGCTCTCATGATACGCCTTGTAAATTTTTGTGTGGTCATTGTTCTTGTCCGCGATAAATTTCCACTCACTGTATTTGGTCATTTTTCCTCCCAATGCGGGGGTGAGGGACGCCGGTCCGTTCAAATCGGTAACGGTTACAGTTTGAGGCGCGGTACCCGCCCCAGCGACCGTGGTCCCACCGCCGGCAGCGCCCATATTTTCAAGGGCCGTACCCTTGAAGTCGGTTTTAAGCGGCTCTTCATCACTTTTACTGGCAACGCCGATTATGCCCCCGCCCTGAATACCGGTGCTGGCCGCGGCAAA
Source organism: Deltaproteobacteria bacterium (assembly GCA_021779135.1). Lineage (GTDB taxonomy): Bacteria > Desulfobacterota > Desulfuromonadia > Geobacterales > Pseudopelobacteraceae > CAIPTY01. The sequence continues at coordinate 22,585 of JAJYBH010000029.1, read as the reverse complement.
TCCTCCGGCACCGGCATTGTCCCTGATCAATGTCCATTCCTTGCCGGTCATGGGGTCTTGATAGACCTTCAGTTTGGCGCAATCCGGCGCGCATTTCGGATCATTGCCATCCAATTCGGCGGCATAGTTCTGGGGCAGATACCTGAGCGGCGTCAGAGTATAGGGATCCAGAAGCAGATCTTTCAAATCCATGAGTGGATGAATCGCGGCTCGCGGTTGAACACCCGGAACGGTATATTTCGGATTGTACCAGTTTTCTATGGCTTCCTTGATCTGACTGCCGCGGAAGAGCAGTTCCTTTTCACGCTCGCGCTTCATGATCGATTTCCAGGATTGGCCGGTCAAACCTAGCACTATCCCGATTAACATCACCATGAAAATCGCCATCAGGAATGTAAATCCATTCCGGTTCATTGCAGTAATCTTCAATCGCTTGATAACGAACGGCAAACTCATTCGAATGACTTGTCCCTGACAAACTGGAAACCTGGGTTAACGAACATTTACGGCCGTGCTGAACGGCAGCATCTCAAGCTGTTTGCCGTCGGCAGAGGTGAAATTTACGCTTTGGAAGCCAAAGCTGGCACCACCTTTGCCTTTTGCACGGAACAGGGCCGAAGCAATGGTGCCGGCGCCGGTCATGCCGCCGCTGTTCGGGGCTCGCGACATCAAGATTGTCAGCGTGCCTTCCGCGGGATTGGCAGTTGACGAAAAGGTCGTCGGCTTACCGTCTTTTTTTAGGAAAACGCCCTCTGTCGTCGACACATACTCGACAAACTTGGGATCATAGCTCAAGACAAGCGTTGCTCCGGCCATATCCTGCACATCACTGGCCTTGATATCCACATAGAACTGCTGGCCGACATCAATGCCCGCAGGTGCGGCGATCTGCACCAGACCCCGTTTTACTGGCGGCGGGACAACCGGTGTAGCAGTGACAGGGGGAGTGCTTGCCGCTGCGGCCGGTGTCTCCACCGGAACCGGCTTCGTGGCGCCGGGGGCTGCCGGATTTGGCACTGCAGCGGGAAGCGTGGGCTTAACCTGATTCTCGGCGGGAGATGGTGCGGCTTCTCCCTTGAAGATCGGCTCCTGGTCGAACGAGGCCATCGGTCTCATCAAGGACGGATCGTCCTCCTTGCCGGTAGCAAATGACATCAAGCTGCTCTGCGGAACCGTTACACTGCGCACCAGCCGCGGGGTAATGGCCAGGATCAGTTCGGTCTTGTCCTTGGTTGTGTCATGGTTGGTAAGTAGTGGACCGATCAGCGGTATATCGCTCAGCAGGTAGATTTTCTGTTTGGTGTTGTTCTTTGTATTCTGGATGAGCCCGCCGATGATGCTGGTTTCTCCGTCCTTGAGACTCAGTACGGTATCCAGGTTTCGCGTTCCGATCGTTACCACCGATGTTGGGCTTGAGGAACCGCCGACAATCTCTTTCGACAGGATCGAACTGACCTCCAGGCTGAGCTTGATGATGATCTCGTTATTCAGTTGAATGGTCGGCTCGGCATTCAGCTTGACCCCGACATCGACATACTGGACGTTGACCTGGGAAAGCGTTCCGTTAAGGGTTGTCGTGGTGATCGGGACCCTCTGCCCTACGTTGAACTTGGCCTTTTCCTTGTTCCTGACCCTGATCTTGGGATTGGAGAGCACTTCGCCCTTGGTGAGGGTCTTGCCGAAGTTGTACTGGGCGGTGGGTACGGTTACAAAACCACCGTAACCGCCCATGGAGAAGGCCTTGACCAGGCTTGCGATTTCCGCGGGAGCAGTGGAGGTGGTTGTTACACCGGCAACCGGTGTTGTTGTGACTGTGCTGAGAGAGCTTGAGAGCGGGGTACTCCCGTTAAACGCTCCAAGCTGGACATTATAGTTGCTCAGCAGCAAACCAAGATTTTCTGCGTTATGGTCGGTGATTTCCATCACCTCGACCTCCAGCACGACCTCGGGATCAGGGACATCGTTGGCTTCCAGAATCTTCTCGACCACGGCAACCACATCGCTGGTATCACGCACAATCAGAGAGTTGGATTCCTCATTGACATAGATTTTCTTGACCTGCAGCATGGTGCGGACCAGGTTGACCGCCTTCTTGGCATCCATGTAACTGAGGTGGTAGGTGCGCAGGGTCAGGTCATCATACTGTTTGGCCTTGTCCGGTGTCCTGGGGAATATGAGTACGGTGCTCTCGTTAAGCACCTTTTTGTCCAGCTTGTTCATGTTGGTCAGCAGGTCCATAGCCTGTTGAAAGGTGGCATTTTCCAGGTAGATGGAGATCGGATGATCCTTGACCGCCTCGTCGAAGATGAAATTGATGCCGGTCAGTTGGGTAATGATTTTGAAAACGTCCTTGATCTTGGCGTCCTTGAATTTGAGGGTGATCGGCTTGGCGGATTTAAGGGACAGTTCAAATCCTTCCAGCTTGCTCTTGCGTAGCCGGTTGATACGGTTCAAGGCCTCCTGATACACCTTGTTTTCGGGATGCAGTTCTATTGCAACAAGATACGAGCGATTCGCATCCTTGAACTTGTTGGCCTTTTCGAATTCGAGCCCCTCATTGTAGGCCAGTTGCGCATCCCGCAGCCGAACCGTTTCCTCTGCTTTCTGTTTGTATCGATCCTGGGTCGGATCCAGTCCATAGGCGGTCTGAAACTCTGCCACGGCGCCGACATAATCACCCCGTTCATACTGATCGAGACCTTTTTGGTAGCGAAGGTTGGCGGCAGTCTCGCGGGCCTTGAAAAAGCGCGCCCGGTACTCGCCGGTGTCCGGATCATTTCTGAAGGCCTCGGCATAGCTGTACATGGCGTCTTCATAGTCGCCTTTTGCCTCGAACTGTTCCCCCTGACTGAAGGCACTTCGGGCGGCGGAGCAACCGGATAATGCAACCGTGGATACCAGCAGACTGAATATTATAAGGTGGTTCAGGTAGCGCATTGTTGCGTCTCCTCTAAAGCTGTGCTGATGCTATCTGCCTGCTGCAATCAGCGGCTGGTTCTCCAAAAGCGGAATAATTATCTCTTCGCCGGTGTCCTTGACCACAATGGTCAAAGCCTGATCCGTAATGGACTTGGCCTCGTATCGTCCTGCAAAATTATCACCTTTTCTGACCAGTATAATATCATTATCCTTGGATAAAAAGATGGTCTTGCGATTGTCTTTCTTCAGATAGCCAAGAAAAACGAAGCGGGCCAGGGTGCTCTGATGTGTCTCCTGCTGAACGACAGGCGGTGGAACAACTGCTGGCGGCGGAACGGTAACGGGTGGCAGTGGTGGCGGCTTGAATGCAACCGCTTTCTGCTTCATCAGCTTGAGTTCATCCGTAAATATCGGTTTGAAGATATTGCGGTGATATCCCTTGAAGCCGGATTGTTCACGTTCCAGCAGGTCCAGGCGCAAGGTACGCTCGTCAAGTAGAGCGGCAGAGTCCGCTGGCTGCTTTCCGGATTTTGCCGCGGGAATTTCAGTCGTTGCTGTTACTGTCTGTCGTGTCTTGCCGGGCGCATACTTCAGGGTGCTGACCGTTTTCTGGCGGGGGACGGACATGGAACTCCAGATTATCGCCAGAATGAGAACGATCAGCAGGATGAAGAGGGCCAGCTTCTGGCGGTTCATGCGCCCTCCTTTCCCTGAAGATATACCGTCAGGCGGAGATCCATGACCACATTCTCTTCATAGAGATCGCTCTTGGAAAGGCTTACGTTGTCTATCACGAGTATTTCGCCGTTTTTCTGCAGATCACCGAGAAAACTCTTGACTGCCGCGTAGCTTCCGCCAACCGACATGGTAATGCCATAGGCCAGCAGATCACGGTCCTTCACAGCCTGAGGCTTGTAGCTGACGTTGCCGGTTACGACACCACTGGAGGCCGCGGCATCCAGGATATCTCCAAGCAGCCGGGGAAACTGGCGCTTGGCCGGAATCCGTTCCGCAAGTTTTTTCAGGTCAGCGACCCCCTGCCGGTAGACCGTGGCAACGTCGGCTTTACCGGCCACGGCAACCCTCTTGCGCAAATCAGACCACGAAGCCTGCGAAGAGATGACGGCGGGTTCCAGATATCCCGCGGTTACGGCGTAAAATCCGATATTAAGCACTAGCAGTACCAATGCCGCTATCAGGGTATTTTTTTTCTGCCGGTACAATTCCTGAAGAACCTGGTTCATCGGACAGCCGCCTTGCACGATATGGAGAAGTGTACACCCTTGGTTTTCTCACCCACCGCCACGGCAGAGTGGGAGAGCAGCAGAATGGAGGTATATGCCTTAGAATCCTCGAGCTTTTCGATATAGGAGCGAATCTTTGCAAAATTCATGGCATGCCCCTCTATCTTCAACTCACCCATTTTTCTGTCAGTCACCAGAGAAGTCAGTGAGATGCCTTCGGGTGTGGCCATCTCCAGTTGTTCCAGCATACCCAGCCAGTCATATGACTTGCGGACGATGATCTCATTGTAGAATTTGATGTCAGCCAGCATGCCGGTAAAGTCCTTTTCCGAGACACCCTGCGGACGACTGTTGAGCCGTTGTTCAAACGAGGCATTTTCCGTCTGCAAACGTCGCAACTCACCAAACTCATAGAAAGTGCGATTGATATTCCAGGCCAGAAGGACAAGCAGCAGGGCCAGGGCGGCATAACCCGCCCGGTTTATCAGCTTGCGGTCGATGTGAGTCCTGGTGGCGACATTGATGGTAAAACGCATCACAGGCTCCTCAGGGCTGCGCCGATTGCAGCGGTAAATGGAAAGAGCGAGTCCTGGTCAGCCGGGGCCGAATCTGAGGGTTTCACCACCGATTTGATTTCGAGCAGGGATGGTTCTACCCCGGCCGCTTCGGCCAGCATGCCGCAAAATTCTCGTGCCACATCGGGGGGGGCGCTGCAGAAAACGTGTGTCACCTCGCGCTCGGGAAACCGGTCACGATACACCTTCAGCGAACTGGTTATCTCCATGTAGACCCGGCTGTCAACCCCGCTTGATTCAGGTAGCTCTTTAACCCTCTGGAATTCAAGAATACCGTCGACAAAGATCATGATGCTGAGCGTATTATCGTAAAACGTGATCAAGGCCAGGTCATCCTGCAGCGACAGGCGATTTTCAAAAGCACGGTAGAGGTTGAACGAATTGAAATCTATCCGCGCCGGCGTGAAACCAGCCGCCATCAGCAGTTCCTCGTACTGGCAGATTACAGCCCGGGATACCAGCGCCACCATCAAGGCCATGTTGCCATTATTGCGCACGCTCAGTTGCTGATAATCGAGATGGGTGTCGGCAATATCAAAAGGGATATTTTTTTTCAGCTTCCAGCGAATGATGTCCAAACCTTCCGCGCGGCTCTTGAAGCGTCCCTCGACATCCAGCATCATTACACGGCCAACGGCATCAGGCAGGGTAACCGACAGGCGGGAACCACTGTGGAGGAGCAGATTATGCGCATTGCGGACCGCATTGCTGAAGGATTGCGGATCAAGAACATTTGCTTCACGTAGGGAGACATGCACGCAGCCTGGCGCCAGAGGTGCATAAGCCACCCGCTCCAGTCGCGGGGCGGACGCTGTACCGCCCAGCAGAGCAAACGCAATACCGGCAGGGCTTATTTCAACTCCAATTGATGTTCGGGAAAACAGCATGGTCATTCCGTTCCTGTCACTCAACAAAGGTGACGCGGTTGATCTCCTTGAGTGTTGTATCACCTGCAATCAGTTTTTCCACTGCCGAGTCACGCAGAAATATGACCCCGGCCTCGCGGGCTGCCTGTTTTAGCTGGGTAGCGGTGACCTTGCCGATAATCAGGTCGCGGAGATGGTCATTGAGCTCGAGCAGTTCGACTATGGCGGAGCGGCCTCTGTAGCCGGTATTGTTGCAGTCCTCGCAACCATTTGCTTCGTAGAGTGTTGCGCCACGAACAAGTTCCGGATCTACGCCTCCTTCAAGGAGGACATTGTCCGAGTACTGCACCGGCTTGCGGCACTTGCGGCAGACCTTGCGCACCAGGCGCTGGGCCATGACGCAGTTCAGGCTGGATACAAAGTTGTAGGGGTCGATTCCCATGTGAATGAAACGGCCGATCACGTCAAAGACGTTGTTGGCGTGTACCGTGGTGAACACCAGATGGCCGGTCAGGGCCGATTGAACGGCTATCTGTGCCGTTTCCGGGTCTCGAATCTCGCCGATCATGATCTTGTCGGGGTCGTGGCGAAGAATCGATCGCAGACCTTTTGCAAAGGTCAGCCCTTTCTTCTCGTTGACCGGAATCTGCAGCACACCGCGCAGCATGTACTCGACCGGGTCCTCGATGGTGATTATCTTGTCTTCCCCGGTCTGTATCTCGGTCAATGCGGCGTACAGGGTCGTGGTTTTGCCGGAACCGGTCGGGCCGGTCACCAGTACCATTCCGTAGGGTTCGCGGATCTTTTTTCGCAGGCGTTTGATCTCGCGCTCATTGATACCCAGGTTTTCCAGCGAGAGGCCCTGCATGTCATTGGCGATGCTTTCCTTGTCGAGTATGCGGATGACGGCGTCTTCGCCAAAAGAGCTCGGCATGATCGAGACACGAAAATCGATGGATTTGACGCCGAAACGGATCTTGAAACGGCCATCCTGCGGGATGCGGCGTTCGGAGATATCCAGTTCGCTCATAACCTTGAGTCGGGATATGATTGGCGCCTGAAAATGCAGGTCAATCGGATCATTTGCCATATAGAGGACACCGTCTATACGATACTTGATGGCTAGACCTTCGTGTCCGGTCTCGATGTGGATATCGCTGGCACGGCGGTTGAGCGCATCCATCAGGGTGGTATTGACCAGTTTGATGATCGGGCTGGTGTCATCGGTAATTGTCTCGGCAGTGATAACCTCTTCGCCACGGTCGGTTTCCTTGACCAGTTGAAGCATGAAATCTTCGGAAACTTCACGCAAGACCCGCCGGGCGCCCTCTCCCGCCTTGAGCACCGTTGCTATGGCTGATTCGGAGGCGATACAAATCTGAAGGGGACGGTCCAGAAGCAGTTCAAGCTCATCCAGCTTGATCACGTCAGACGGGTCGGAAATGGCTACTACCAAGGCTTCGGGGGTCATTTCCAGCGGAACGAAGTGAAAACGGTAGATGGCATCCGGAGGCAAGGCATTGAGGATTTCCTCACTCATCTTGAAATCCGTCAGGTCAACATAATTGAGGTTAAACTGTTCGGATAGAGCCAACGCCAACTGGTCACTGTCAATGAACCCCTCCCGGACGCAGATTTCGCCAAAGCGTTGCTTGGTCGAAGCCAGCTGATCGACAATCGACGGCAGCTTATCCGGGGCAAGACTGCCACGCTCGACAAGGATGGTTCCTATGGTCCGGCGTTTGTAGGATTGCATCAGGCTCCCTAATTAATGGTGCTGCCGAGCTTGAACACCGGCAGATACATGGCAATGATAATGGTTCCGATGACAACTCCCATGATTACCATGATGGCCGGTTCAATGGCCGTGGTCAATATACGCATCCGTTCTTCAAGTTCGTCCTCCAGATAATCGGATATATCCACCAGCATATCTTCCAGGGATCCGGTCGTTTCACCTACCCCCAGCATCCGCAAGGCCAGCGGCGGCATGATGTTTATCCGTTCCAGGGCAGTCGAGAGACGGCCACCCTCCTCGATGAACCGGACCGCCTCGAAGAGCCGTTTTTCCATGTACTTGTTGTTGAGGGTCCCGATGGACATGCGCAGCGATTCAATTATCGGAATACCGCTCCCCAGAACAGTTGCCAGGGTGCGAGCAAATCCTGCCACCGAATATTTGGTAAAAACATCCCCGCCAAGAGGGATCGTCAACTTGAGTCGATCAACGGTGTAGCGGCCTGATTCGGTGCCCACCCAGGTGCGATACGCCACTGCCGCACCAACGGCAAGCAACACGGCCAGAGGTGCAAACCTCCTCATTATTGATGTGGTTTCGATCAGCATGCGGGTGAGTAGTGGCAGCTGCGAGCCGGAGCCGGCATAGACACCGGCAAAGGTGGGCACCACATACAGCAGCAGCAGGGTTATGGCCATAAATGCAAAAAGTAACAATATTGCCGGATAAAAGAGTGCGGCGACGATTTTCTTGCGAATACCGTCAACCCGCTTGAGGTACTGGATATAGCGTCGGATCGTGCGCGGCAGGTCACCGGTTCGTTCACCGGCTCTTATTGATGCAACATACAGGTGCGGAAAGGAGCGGCCGTGTTTTTCCAGTGCGGAGGAGAGCGCCGCGCCACCCTTTACGTCTTCACGTACCTGGCGCAGAATATCGGAGAAATTGCCGCTGTCGTGGCGTTCGAGGATGGCATCAAGTACCTGCATGATCGGCATGCCGGCCTTGATAAGTACCAGCAGTTCCTGATTAAAGGTCAGCAAGGTACGGTTGTCGATACTGCGACGTTTCATACCCTTGTCAAAGAGAAACTGAAACGGCTTTCGCTTTACTTCAAAGACAAAGAAACCCTGATCTTCGAGGCTTTTTTGCAGCACAGCAGGTTCCGCAGCCTCGATTTCACGATAAAGTATTTTGCCGTCTGATGCGCCAAGCTTGCAGGTATAGAGTGACATAAGTTATTATTGTTACCACAAAAACAGCTAAAATAAAATACAAAACCACAAGCAAAGCGCCGGTGGTTTAAGTTATGAAAACATAATCGGTGTAGTTGAGAATGATATGTCTATTGAGCCAAGAGCGGCACCAGGACGTGTTATCATAAAAACAAGAAGAATGACCCCGCAAAACTCATCCGCAAGGAAGAACCAGCGCTACGCATTAAGCATCCCGGCAATCCAGATTCCATAAAAGGCAAGCACCGCCAAACCCCAGATACGTGCCTCCCGGGCTTCAAACACGCCGCGCCCGGGAAAAGCCCGGAAAAGAAACACAATCGTCGTTGATACCCACCCCGCTATTCCGATCAGGGTAATTACAGACCACATTCCGTCTGACACGAAGCTAACCTTTCCCCATAAGACGCCTCATGAGCGTACCCAGCTTGAGCTTCCAGACCAGGAAGACCGCCTCCCGGACGATTTTTTTTGACATTTTGGAACTGCCGGCATGGCGATCGATGAAAATGATCGGAACCTCCACGATCCTGAGCCCCTTTTCCATGCAGCGGTAATTCATCTCGATCTGGAATGAATAGCCATCCGATCCGACCGTATCAAGGTCAATGGCCTCGATTGTCGACCTCCGGAAGCATTTAAAACCGCTGGTACAATCCTTTACCGGCAAACCGGTTATCATCCTGGTGTACAGACTGGCGAATACACTGAGCATCAGTCGCCGGATCGGCCAGTTTACAACACTGACGCCATTAAGATAGCGGGAACCTATCACCAGGTCACAGCCTTGAATGGTTTCCAAAAACAGTGGCAAAATGGTCGGATCGTGAGAAAAGTCGGCATCCATTTCGATCAAATAGTCGGCTCCCATCCCGATCGCCGTTCTGAAACCGTCACAGTACGCCGACCCCAGACCGAGTTTACCGGGACGATGAATCACCCGGATGCGCTCATTCCGAGCAGCCAGTTCATCAGCTATTTTTCCGGTGCCGTCCGGGGAATTGTCGTCAACGAAAAGTATCTGGATGGATGGATCTTGTGAGAGTACCTCGCCAGCAAGGCGAACGATGTTATCGCGTTCGTTATAGGTGGGGATGACGACAATCGTTTTCAAGCGCTACTTTTCTCCAAATTCGACGGTTGACAACAGAAACTGCTATGACAATACGGCAAAGCAGCCCCGGAAGTCAAGGCGCTCAAGACATTGTACTGCCTAGGATTCATTGAATGTGACATTTATCATACCTGCCAGTACCTGTCCCATCACGAACGCAGCGAACCACCCCGATAGAAAGGCAATTCGCACACCGTCGCCTCCATACTGACCCGTTCATGCCTGATCGTGAGCGGCGTCCCGATAATCGCCAGGTCAGGCCGGACGAAGCCGAGGCCAATTCCGCAGGCTGCCATTGGCGAGAACACACCGCTGGTGGCGGTTCCAACCGTCTCGTCACGATAGACTAGTTCGTAATCGTGCCGTGGGGCACGGCGACCGTTAACCTGAAAGGCAACCTTCTTGCGTGACAACCCTCTTTCTCGCTGCCGTACAAGCGCGTCCCGGCCGATAAAGTTCTTCTCAAAATTGACAAAACTTTCCAATCCCGCTTCCAGAGGAGTGGTGTACTCGTCAATATCATTGCCATAGAGCGAATAGCCCACCTCAAGGCGCAACACATCCCGCGCACCCAGGCCGGCGGGCTTGACGCGTTCATTTTTCAGGAGCAGGTCCCACAGTTCGCCGGTCTTCTCGGCCGGAATAAAGACTTCATACCCCAGTTCACCGGTATAGCCGGTGCGGCTGACGATGGCATCACTTCCCAGGATCTTCGTGGTGATGAACTTGAAATAGGGAATATCGGCGACTTGGGCACCCAGAACCGCGACCAGCACCTCGCGGGAAAGCGGCCCCTGTATGTCCAGTTTGCCGGTGTCTGCGGAGATGTCGGTAAAGGTACCTCCGGTCAGGCGGCCGCTGATGACCGCGAAATCCTTCGGAGCGGTAGCAGCGTTCACCACGATCATGGCCTTGTCCTGCGCCAGGCGGAAGACGATCAGGTCATCGATGATGCCACCCTGCTCATTCAGCAGAAAACCATAGCGTGAGCGGCCAAGCGGAATCGTCTTGATTGAAAAGGTAAAGACATCTTCCAGCCCGCCGGACTCAAAATCTCCCTGAAACATGAACTCGCCCATGTGGCAGATGTCAAAAAGGGCCGCCTTGCCGCGGCACCAGGCGTGTTCGGCAAGAATGCCTTCGTACTGGATCGGCATGTCCCAACCGCCGAAGGGCGCCATAAGTGCTTTCAGGTCACGATGACGACCGCACAGGGGTGTTGCCTGTAACTGTTCCATGATCATTCTCCGCTGGATTTCGGGTTATTTGTACGCTGAGTGTTTTCTGCTGGTGCGATGTTTTTTCGTGCCGCTGGCCCCGGAGATCGACAGGACATCCGCCAGTTGCATCTTCCAGATATTCTCCTCGTGGGTCAGCTTGAATTCGCGGGTGCATGATTCCGCCGCAGTGGGTGTCCCTTCCAGACCTACCCTGGCATAGACGGTCGCTTCGCTGCGCTTCTCGTTCAACACCTTGAAGTTCGACAGTTTTTGAAAGCAGCAGGTCGGCCGAACCGACGTGTCGCGCATTTTATTGACGAACTGTTCCCTGGAGGTCTTGCCGCGATGGGCCAGGTGTTCAAAAAGCTGTTCATAGCGGCCTTCACGCCAAAGATCCAGGGTATCCGACATGGATCGTTCGAGTACTCCGGAGGATGACTCGGCATGCACGGGTGCCACCGGCAGGGACAGAGCGGTCAGCAGCAGAAAGGATACAATGATTGAAAGTAAGCGCACGAGGTGTCCTCCGCATCCGTTAAAAGATTTAGCACATCGTAGTGCAATTGAAATCGCCACGCAACCTGAAAATAGCCCCTACAACGTCCTGCCGTCGGCCTCGACGAACAGTCTCAGCTTGGCCATCATGGCCTCGAACTTAGCAGGCTTGAGCGATTGCGGCCCATCACTTGAAGCGTGCTCCGGATCGGGATGAACCTCCACAATCAACCCGTCGGCACCGGCAGCCACGGATGCGTAGCACATGGGAGCCACGTAGTGGTGATTTCCGGTCCCATGGGACGGATCGATGACCACCGGCAGATGTGTCTTTCCCTTCAGGACCGGTATCGCCGAGAGGTCCAGCGTATTGCGGGTAGCGGTCTCGAAGGTACGTATTCCGCGTTCGCAAAGGATGACAGCCTGATTGCCCTCGCTCATGATGTACTCGGCGCTCATCAGAAATTCCTGGATCGACATGGACATGCCACGTTTCAGCAGAACCGGTTTTCGCAGTTGGCCAACCTTTTTCAGCAGGGCAAAATTCTGGGAGTTTCGGGCGCCGATCTGGAGGATGTCGGCATACCCGGCCACAAGTTCCGCCGTTTCGGGATCGATGACCTCGGTCACGAACGGTAGTCCGGTCAGATCGCGGGCCTTGGCCAGGAGCTTCAACCCCTCCTCTTCCAAACCCTGGAAGGAATAGGGGGAGGTGCGCGGTTTGAATGCGCCGCCCCTCAGGATATGGGCCCCGGCCTTCTTGACCGCCAGCGCGGAATCGATGATCTGCTGTTCGCTCTCCACCGAGCAGGGGCCGGCCATCATAATGACCTGGCGTCCGCCGATAACAACGTCATCACTGATCCGTACCAGGCTGGCCTCTTTCTTCACCTCTTTGGATGCCAACTTGTAGGGTTGCAGTATCGGAACCACTTTTTCCACCCCATGCAGCGACTCCAGCGATTGCAGCAGCGCCTTGTCCCGTTCATCCCCTACCGCTCCAATCACGTCCCTGGTCTCCCCATGGATCACATGTGGCCTGTACCCCAGTTCCCTGATGCGTCTCAAGACTTCGTCCTTGTCCTTCTTTGCTGCGCCAGCCTTCATGACGATAATCATGCCCTGCCCCTTTCCCACAAATTTAAGGCCGGAAGTCCCCCCCGACCCTGGCCGCCACATGACGCGGCAACAAAAAAAAAGTCGGGGCAGACTTCCGTCCGCCCCGACTTTGTGGTGTGTGATGTGGTCGCTTCCGTGCGCTTACACCTCTACCCGGGCAGACGGCTTGTTAAAGCCGAACCAGAAATAAAAGTAAAATGCGCTGAAGAAGCTGTTGGATTTCATGCCGCCTACTAAATCATAGCAGCGATAACCATGTCAAGCGCTTAGTGCTTCCAATGATAATTATCACACGATCGGGCCGCCCTGCTTGACTTGACTGCCTTCTAAAGATATATGATAGTTTTCTTCATTATCGCCTACCTACTGCATAGGGAGTCAGCCCATGTTCTTCCCCGACCTGAAATCCTTTCGTGACCTCTCGCAGCGTGGCAATCTGATCCCGGTCTATCGCGAGATCATGGCCGACATGGATACGCCGGTTTCAGCGTTCAAAAAGCTTGACGATGGCCGTTTTTCCTTCCTTCTCGAGAGTATCGAGGGCGGTGAGAAGTGGGGTCGCTACAGTTTTCTCGGATCAACCCCGTCACTGATCGTCCGCAGCAAAGGGACACTCGTTGAAACCATCGAAAACGGCCTGATGACCTCCCGGACATCCGCCGATCCCCTGGGCTGCATCCGGGAGACACTTGCGCGATTCAGACCGGTCGAGGTGGAAGGTTTGCCCCGTTTTTTCGGCGGAGCGGTTGGATACATGGGCTACGACATGGTGCGCCACTTCGAGCATCTCCCCACGGACAAACCGGCGCTTCTCGATGCGTACGACGCCTATTTCCTGGTCACCGACACCATCGTGATATTTGATACCATGAGCCAGAAGATAAAGGTTGTCTCCAACGCCCACCTGGAGGGAGACACGACGCCCGAGGAGGCCTACCGCAGGGCGACCGAGAATATCACCGCCATAATCAAGCGCCTGCGCATGCCCCTTCCCGGCTGCACAACGCCGGCAAGCGGGGAACGGGTTGAATTGCACTCCAACGTGACGCAGGCCGACTTCGAGGCCTCGGTGGAGAAAGCCAAGGAATACGTCCGCTCCGGCGATATCATCCAGGTCGTGCTTTCCCAGCGTTTCAGCGGTCAGGTTTCCGCTGATCCGCTCGACATCTACCGCGTGCTGCGCACACTCAACCCGTCGCCATACATGTTCTTCCTGCGCCTAGACGACACGGTCATTGCCGGCGCTTCTCCGGAGGTCATGGTCCGCAAGGAGGGCCGCCAGGTGGAGCTGCGTCCCATCGCCGGCACCCGCCCCCGCGGTGGTTCGCTCGAAGAGGATGCCCGCCTGGCCGAGGAACTGCTGGCTGATCCCAAAGAGCGGGCAGAACACGTCATGCTGGTGGACCTTGGCCGGAACGATCTTGGGCGCGTCTGTTGCACCGGTTCGGTCAGGGTCTCGGAACTGATGGTCATCGAACGCTACTCGCACGTCATGCATATCGTCTCCAACGTGCAGGGGGAACTCTGCGGCGATCGTGACGCCTTCGATCTGGTGCGGGCCACCTTTCCGGCCGGGACCCTTTCCGGCGCGCCCAAGGTCAGGGCCATGCAGATCATTGACGAGTTGGAACCGGCCCGTCGCGAGATCTACGGTGGAGCGGTCGGCTACTTCTCCTTCTCCGGCAACATGGACCTGGCGATCACGATCCGCACACTGGTGATCAAGGACGGCAAGGTTCATCTTCAAGCCGGGGCGGGTATCGTGGCCGACTCCGACCCGACCACCGAATGGCAGGAGACGGTCAACAAAGGCATGGCGGTGATGAAGGCCATCGAACTGGCCGAGAAGGGACTTGAATAAGGCGGCTCTGGACTATAATGCGCGTACCGTGATTGCCGACCTGTGAGCCGCACTATTTGAAATATTCGGCATGGATAGACCCGCTCAGCGTAGCCATGCCAAAGAGAGTAATCAGCGAAATCACAAAACAGGCAATGAAAAACCAGGCCGCCCGGGCGCCCTTCCAGCCGAAAAAACGGCGCAGATGTAGATAGGCCGCAAACATCAGGCAGGTGATAAGTGACCACGTCTCCGTAGGATCCCAGCCCCAGAAACGCCCCCAGGACTGATACGCCCAGATCGATCCGGCCAGCATCCCGATGGTCCAGAAGATAAACCCGAATCCTGCAAAACGGTAACTGTAGACGTCAAGCGTTTCCAGAGCCGGCAAGCGCTGAAGCCAGCCATGGTCCCTGCGCTTCTTGAGAAGGTAGAACAGGGCGCAGGCAAAACTTATGACCAGTGTTGCGAGCGCTATCTTGTAGAGGCCGATATGAATGACAAGCCAGACACTGCGAAACGTTGCCGGCAGTGTGCGAATCCCCGGAGTATAGAATTGCGACAGCGCCAGCAGCAGAAATGCCAAAGGAAAGACCAGGATGCTGGTGGACTTGATGCGCGGATAGAGCCGGGAGAAAATGAAGTAGCAGCTCATGATCATCCAGGCATCGGACGAGAGCACTTCGCTGGGAGCCATGTACGGGCCGTGCCCGACCTCGATCCACCACAGGACCAAGATGACGCTGTGCAGCATCAATCCGGCCAGCGCAATCCAGTAGCTCTTGACCTCCAAACGTTCCCGTTTGAAAACAACCGCCGCCGCATTGGCAATCGTGGCTGCCACGTACAACATCACCGCTATCCAGGTCATCGAAACATACAGCTCCAAAGGCAACTTCATACAATGGTCTCCCGCTTCAGGTCTCGTGTAATATCATCACACTCTTCCCGGTAAAACTCCTTGAAGGCGACCGCCTTCCAGTACACCCGGCATGATCCATCCGGTTGTTCAACAGCGATCAGCTCCCGCGGGGGGGTCATGTAGTGGATCAAACCGCCCAGCATGATTATGGCAAACCCCGCGAAGACCAGCGGCATCCCCTTGATATCCACAAAGATCAGCTTTGCCCATTTCTCGACCCTGTCCAGCCTTACCCGGTACTCTCCCAGCACCCCGGCGCTACCCGGTGTCAGTGCAGTCCGGGCCAGCTCTTTTTCTCCATCAAGCATCCGGACCACGAGCTCGGGATTGGGGCTCTGCATGGACTTTTTATCCGCATCGGCAAAGTACTTCACCGCATACAGATACGGCGACCACGCCACGCTGAAATCCGAACTGTAGCCGGCCTTTTCCAGGCCAACCGGCTGCTGCGCTGATATCTTTTCCGTATGCGCGGCGCCCTTCGAGTCCGTAAACGTAAGCGTGAAGGCATCACCATATTGTGAGGAGTGATAAATGCGCAGCCCTTTGTAACGGCTGATTCTGTTGATCGAGGCCGTAAACGAATCCACCGTAGCGGATCGATTGGTAATCGAAATGTCCGATACGACATCCGATGGCTGATTTTTGCTGTCAAAGCCCACCCGGACCCTGTCAAGCCGGATAACACCGGGCAGTTGCAGCGGTGAAGACAGAGTGCCATGCTCCGAGGCATCCCACGGCTGCCGACTGTCGCGCACTTCACCTTCGACCATGATCAGCACGCCTTGTCGGGCCGTCAGCGAGACATACAGAGATACCGCTATAACCAGGGTTACTCCGGCATGCAGCATCCAGACGCCGAAATACCCCCAGGGGTTTCTGACAAACTTGAGCTGTCCGGTAGGACGTCCCGGCAGAGGGCGATAGCGGCGACTGCGGGCCACGGAAGAAAGCTTTTGAGGAGACACGGCCTCGGCAATTTCCTCGGTCGTACCTATGGCGGTCGCAGAGAGTTTTTTCCGGGCGATCCGCCATTGATCCAGCGAAGAAACCCCCAGGGACAGGGCTGCAAACAGAATAATGCCGGCAAACCATGGCTGTGAGTATATGCCGTGCAGATGAAAAGCATCAACCAGCCACAAGAGCCCTCCGTGGGCCCTGCGCCACGCCTCGATTTTCCCCGGAGTTGCGTCGATTGTCTGCGGAATAAGCGTTGAAAGATACATCATGCCCGCCAGCACGAGGATCAGGGTTAAGGTTAGGCGGCGGGCGGTCATGTATTTTGTTATCTTCGAAATCACCAGAAACTCTCTGTGTCGGACAGGTCTAAACGCGCTTGTCCAGTGGATTGAAAAAGGCCGGGCAAGGAGCCCGGCCTTTGCATTACGTGAAATAGGGATAACAAACTACGTGCATGATCGTACCTACATTACCATGTTGCACTACTGGGACCACCGCTGCATCCTCCACCGTTATTGGCATTGATGGTCGAATGATTACACGTTGCGGAGGGTGACACACCTTTATTTGCGCCGGTAATGGTTATGCCGGTGATAAAACCGGGTCCCACAATATCCGGGTTGGCATTCCTGTTGCCCGGGCCATGATTTATCGTTGATCCCGAGCCACTGGTTGACAGTATGTGGCATTTCGTGCAGGCGGCACTCAGGTGGGCGCCATCTCCAGAACCCTGGTGACGGCCGGTCTTGTCAGGGAAGACCGATCCATTGGGACCCGACCCATTGGGGCGCCCTGTAGCGTCACCATGACAGGAACCGCAGCCAGTACCTGGTGCGGCTTTTCTGTGGCAGCCACGGCAGTCGGGAGCATTGCCAAGGACAGTTGCCGGGTAGACACTGGTAGTGGTGCCGATGGCATGGCAACCGGTGCAGGCAGCGCCTGTTCCTGCTGCCTGGTGGTTATAGTTAGGCACGGCATGAGGCAGACCGACAGAAACCTCCAGTGTGCCGTTAATATGTTTGGTCCGGTCCACAAAGACATTTGCATAGGTTGCCGCTGTTGCGGTTTGCGTGTTGATGTTCGCATGACAGCTACAGGTTGACCCGAGCGGCGTAGTCGGGAATCCGACCGGGATTGTTACCGTTGGATGCCCAGATGCCGCTGTCGGCGGGAAGCCATGACAGGTACCGCAGGCGGCCGCTGTGATGGTTGCCGGCAGGAAGGGGGTGCTCCAGGTTGGTGTTCGGTTGGTACCGGTGGTGTCACCGCCAGGCATCTTGGCGCCGTGGCAGTAGACGTTGGTACACTGTCCGGCGGTCCCGCCCGTAAAGGCCGGGGCAGTGCCACCGCCGGCAACAACAAGGGCAATGCTGCTGAAAATAACGGGGTTGGCTTGGATGGATGCGGCGCGCGCCCGAGCACGGTTAAGATGGTCAAGGGTACCAAATCCCAGGTTGGTATGGCAATCGGCGCAAGCCAGGGTCATCACGGTCAACTTGCTGGCGCCCACATGCTGAGCATGCGTGTTGGCAAGGTTCGGGTAGATTGTTCCACCCGGCGGACTGGCATGACAGGAGGTGCAGCCGGTCGGCGTAACCACCGGACTGGACAGGTGACAGTTCTGGCATCCAGGCGGCTTTGAATTGGGAGCATTCGCTGCATCCTGGTGACATCCCAGACAGTAATTGAAGTTACTGCGTGCCGTGGCGTTATGGTTGGGATACGGTACAGCGTGCGGTGCTACGCCGGGTCCGTTGGCATGACAGGTTCCGGTCTGGGCGAGTCCGTTGGTAAAGGTGGTGCTGAAGCAACTGGGGGCCGCAGGCAAGGGAGCGGTGCGCCCCTGGGTCACGTCGTGGCACAAGATACAGGCATTGGCGATATTGCCCGCCGTACGATGCGAGTAGATGATGGTCTCACCCGGGTTGGTCGTGGTACCCTGCCAGGCGGTGGGATGCGCCTTGGCAAAGGTATGGCAGCTTGAACAGGCAAGGGTTGCTGTCCCTCCATTGAACGAAGTCGAACCAGGGGTGCCGTGGCACGCCTGGCAGACGCGCAGATCCTGTTTGGCCAGCCCGCCGTGGACTGATGCTGCTACCGCGGGCGGTGCAAAGGGTATCTGGTGGAAGTGGCAGAGGGTATTATTGTAGCAGCCCGCAGTCCCTGTGGCAGGACTGGGAGGCTTGACGGTCGAGTTGGCTCCTCCGGTGTGGCAGGCGGCACAGATGCCGGCATTGCCCGGGTCGGTATTCGTATGGGTCGAGGCCCCGGCTATCGTAGATGCCCATGGTTTTGCAGGGTGGGGCGCCGAGACCAACAGGCCGTGACAACCAAGGGTGTTCGTACATGAACGCGCCGGCCCATTGTTAAAAGTAACGCCATGGCAGCGTTGACACGAGGAAAAACCGGTCGTCGTGGTAGGCGCGCCCTTGGCGGCGGCACCATGCTGAGCGGCCGCGTTCCATCCCACGGGGTGACCTTCCGTGCCGTGGCAGAGGGTGTTGTTGAAACAGCCGGTAGCACCAACCGTGTCGCCTGCCAGTGGCTTACGGGTGGAATTGGCGCCGTTGGTATGGCATTTGGCGCATTGTACGTCGTTACTAGTGTCGGTATCGGTATGGGTGACGCCGCCGGTTGTGGAGCGCCACGGCCTGGCCGGGTGCGGAGCAGCCACGGTGGCGCCATGACAACCGGCAGTATTCAGGCAGGTCTGCAGTGCAACGCCGCCGTCATAAGCCACGCCATGACAGACGGTGCAGGCTCCGAATGAGCTGACAGGGCTGAGCAGGCCTCTGATGGTTATTCCGCCTGCAGCCGCCTTGGCGGCCCTGCCATGGGAAGAATAGCTGGCCCATCCGGTGATATGTCCCTCCACGCCGTGACAGAGGGTGTTGTTGAAACAACCGGGCGGCGTCCCTGCCGGTGCGGCCGGCGAAGGAGTGCGGCTTGAATTGGCCCCGTTTGTATGGCAGACGGCACAGGCGGCGGCGTTGCTGCTGTCAGTCGAGGTGTGGCTTCTGGCACCGGTCCTGCCGACGTCGCGCCAAGGTTTTTGCGAATGGGGTGCCATGATGCCGGCGCCGTGGCATCCGGCGGTATTCAAACAGGATTTTTTGGCGATACCACCGGCAAAATCCACACCATGGCAGATCTGGCAGTGGGCTAAACCGTTAATACCGGCCAGCAGAGCTTTGGCCGCCTTGCCATGGACATCGGGTTGTGCCCAACCGGCAGGATGCCCGGATGGTCCGCCCGGGTGGCAGGTAAATCCGCCGAGGGATGTGCTGAAACAGCTTACCTTGCTGATGCCGCCGCTTAGATCCTTGCCGTGGCATTCGAAGCAGGCGCTTGGACTGGCGAGAAACACGCCGGGATGAGCCCCGCCGGTAATGTCTACCACCCATCCGGCCGGATGTTTACCGGATGAATCCAAGACGACAGAGTTGTTACTTCCGTTGCTGCATCCAGACATGCAAACGAACATGGTCAACATTAGGCCGCGTTTGAAATTGAACATGGCTTTCCCCTATCGGTGGCAGGTGATACAGCGTTCATTGTTGGCACGACCGTGACAACGGTAGCAGCTGGCTGGATCGAGTTTACCTTCGATTTTGTGCAGAGTCATGAAATTGCCGCGATGCGGCATCTCGCGATCGGGTCGGTTGCCAAATTTAATCGAGGGCTTCATCTCGACCTGATTGGTGTGACAGTCGTTGCAGAACGAGCTCTTGTGACAGGTAGAGCAGAGACGGTCATCGCTCGAAGCGTAGAATCGATGATTCTTGACAAAGGCGGGGGTATGGCTGAAGGCATCAAACGACTTCAGGGTGCCTTTCTGCTGGTCCTCGTGACATTCGGCGCAACTGACCTGCTGGCCGGCTGTCAGGGCCTCGGGATGCGAGGCGGGCAGATTGGGGATCGCTTTCATCCGGGCACAGGCCGAGAGCGCCATGAAGAACCCGGCAACCACCAGGACCGGAAATAGTGACTGAAAAGACCTCATTATTTCTCTCCTTTACTTTTGAAAGTCGGGTTGTAGGTCAAGCGGAGCAGGCCTTTTAAATCATCTTTGTAATCCGGATTCCTTCCGTAGCTTGCATCGGCGGAGGCGGTCAGATCAGGCATGATATGGTATCCCAGAGAGGCGGATGCCTCCCAGGCGCTCTTCTCGTTATTAATCTTGCTCTTGAAGATATAGTCGATGACATCGAAAGAGGCCACATAGGTCTTGGTGTCATACAGGGCATAAAGGCGCAGTTCATGGTAGGACGCGGAGGATGTACCGAGTATGGCGAATCCTTGGTCGGCTCTCAGGTAGTGATACCCCAGGCCGCTCCGCAGCATGTTATTCAATAAAGTCAGCTTGAGGTCGGCACCGAAGCGGTCGGCAGCGCCGGTGTCCCGGGAATAGTGCTTGTAGTCCGCCGATACTTCGGCTGTTTTCGCGATCACATAGGAGGCAACCGCACCTGTCGAGCGGGACTGGTCGGCGGGGTTGAAAACCGGCATCTTTGTGAAGAATGCGGCAGAGTTGAAATAATTGCCGAAGCGCTGCTCGTTGAACTCGCCGCTCAACGTCAGGCCGGGGAGCGGCTTGAGGTTGAGCAGGTAGCTGTGTTCGGCCACGCCCTTCGTTACCGGGTTGTAGCTGGTATGTCCCATGAATTCGACCATCTTGTACGGACTCAGCCAGATATCGCCACCAAGCAAGCGATGGGTGCCATTGGTAAAGTTTGCCAGTGTGGGGGCGGTTCCTTCATATACGCCCGACAGACCGAGTTCGAACATATGCTTGTAGCGATAACTGGCCCGGCCGCCAAAAAGACCGTCGCCCTTGCCGTCGCTGTTTTCTCCCGGCAGTTTACTGGTATGGACCGTGGCACCACCAAAAGCCGACACTCCGAACCCGAACGGCAGGTCACTACGGAGACTCACGCCATCGACCTGCTCGTTGACGATGCCCTCATGCACAAAAAAACGTCCGGCACGGATATCCGCATTGGCAAAATTGAAACGATACTGCAAATATCCATAGGTCAGATTTCCGTCAGACACATCATTGGTGAAGCTTTTATCAGCCAGGTCGTAGCGTCCCCAGCCATAAAAGTGCAGCGAAAGATTCCCGTCAACCAATTTGTCCGCATCCAGTCCAAGGAATTGCGTGGCAGGCACCAGGTTCTGTTTTGAGGATCCGGTGACATCGCGTTGCTCGAAACGGATCAGCGAGGTTGAGTCAACGGAGATTTCGGC
The DNA here is from genome assembly GCA_021779135.1 of Deltaproteobacteria bacterium. Classification (GTDB taxonomy): domain Bacteria; phylum Desulfobacterota; class Desulfuromonadia; order Geobacterales; family Pseudopelobacteraceae; genus CAIPTY01. The sequence continues at coordinate 1,088 of JAJYBH010000029.1, read as the reverse complement.
GGAAAATGCCGTAACGGGCAGGGTCAGAAAAAAACAGGCCGGCAAGAGTCGCGCAATAGGTATCTTCATCGAAAACGCTCCTGTAAATCAGAGGATTATGTGAGCTGAAATTATCCGCAATAGGGTGGAACTAAGTAAACACTACCAACGGAAAAAATCGATCTCTCAGAATACACCTGTAATTCAGCGCCAGATGCGTTGTTTTTAACAATATAACGAAAATTCCCCATGTCAAGTACACGATTAAACAAACAGGGTGAGTCCCATCAACCTTCGGATCTGTTCATCCTGTCGCCGGATCAGCCAACCTTCTTACCGTCACCTCAGCCATATCGGTATAGTCGCTGATTTCAGATCCTTCGACGATGAAAGCACCCTCTGTCATATCAGAATTTCTTGAGTTTATGAGTTTATGCGGATATATTTTGTGCCGCTACGCGCTGCTTCGAACCAGGGTAAGAACACAATACCCTTAAAATAAATTACTGTTTTAAATTTATACCACATAATAATTATCAACTAAACAAGAAAAACAGGAAAATCATTATGCTACTCATGATCGATAATTACGACTCGTTCACCTTCAACATTGTCCAGTACCTGGGCCAGTTGGGTGAAGATGTCCAGGTTCACCGCAACGACAGGATCACCCTGGATGAAATCGAGGAGCTGCAGCCCGACCGCTTGGTAGTCTCCCCCGGGCCCTGTTCGCCTGAAGAAGCCGGCATATCGGTTGCGGCCATCAGGCAGTTCGCCGGAAAGATCCCCATCCTGGGGGTCTGCCTCGGCCATCAGGCCATTGGCGCGGCCTTTGGAGGCACTGTTGTGCGCAGCGTGTCACTGATGCACGGCAAGACCTCACCCATTCACCATGACGGCAAAGAGCTTTTTGCCGGACTGCCCGACCCGTTTCTGGCAACACGCTACCACTCACTGGTGGTTGAGCGCACCAGCCTGCCGGAGTGTCTGGAGGTCACCGCCTGGGTGGAGAATGGCGAGATCATGGGGATGCGACATCGTGAACTGCCGGTATGGGGAGTCCAGTTCCATCCCGAGTCGATCCTGACTGAATGCGGCATGGATCTGCT
>JAJYBH010000028.1 GCA_021779135.1 Deltaproteobacteria bacterium | reverse complement strand
GCATGTCTGTTCATATCCCACCTCTGTAGGGGCGATCCTTGTGATCGCCATGTCAACGGGCGAATACAAGGATCGCCCCTGCGACATTCACACCCTCTCCAGAATCGACACCGTAATGTACGTCCCGGTCCCGGCATGGCTGTGGATGAGTCCCCGTCTGGGCTCGGGCAGCTGCAGGGTAGAGTCTCCCAGGTGCCGGCCGATTGTTCCTTGCAGTTGCCAGAAGGCGAAGACCGCCTGCATCAGGCCGGTGGCGCCCACCGGATGGCCGCAGGCCAGCAGACCACCGGAGGGGTTGACCGGGAGCCTCGGCCAGCGCTGGTTCTCGCTGAAGGTCAGGCCGTAATCCACTCCTGCCAGAAAGGGAGCCCCGCTTTCGACGAATCGGCCCCCCTCACCGTAGCGGCAGAGTCCCAGGTCCTCATAGGTCTGAATCTCGGACGAGGTGTAGGCGTCGTGGAGTTCCACGAAATCCAGGTCCCTGACCGGATTGCCGATGCCAGCCATGCGATAGGCCAATCCGGCCGCGGTCCTGCCCGCGCGGAAGGAGTGGACTCCAGGATATTTCAGGTCAGGGTAGTCGCCCTCCGATTCATGAGGCAGCAGCGGTACCTTTCCGTGGGGACGGTCGGCCATGCGCATGGCGTCGGTTCCGCAACCGACGCCGCTGATTCTGACCGGCCGGTCGCAGAGCTTGCGCGCCATCTTCTCAGACACCAGGATGGCCACGGCCGCACCGTCGGACATCTGGCAGATATCCAGGATGGTCAGCGGTGTGGCCACCAGGGGGGCGGAGCGCACATCGGCAACGGTCAACAGGGCCGGACTCTGGGCGTAGGGGTTATGCAGGGCATTGGCGTGGTTCTTGATGGCCACCTTGGCCATCTGCTCCACGGTTGTACCGAACTCGTGCATGTGGCGGCGCACCATCATGGCGTAGTAGCCGCTGTAGAAGCCCCCCACCGGGTAGTCGAAATTGGTGTCCGAGGCCAGGGCGATGAATTCGTTCCCCTTCCAGGTGTTGACCCGGCTCATGGTCTCGAAGCCCATGGCCAGGCAGACCTCCATGCGGCCCGAAGCGACCGCCTCCCAGGCCGACTGGAAACACAATCCGCCGGTGGCGCCGCCCCCCTCGACGCGGCGGGAGGGCTTGGGCGAGAGCCCCAAGTAGTCCTGCACCATGGCCCCCGCCATGAGCTGGCGGGTAAAGTGATCGGAGAAGTAGGAGCAGACGCTGCCGTCGATCTCCCTGCGGGAAAGAGCAGGGACGTCGGCCAAGGCATAGTCGAAGGCTTCCTTGACCATCTGGCGGAAGTCCTTGTCCGGATGGGCCTTGGCAAATTTTGTGATGCCGCCTGAAACCATATATACGGGACGCATACCTAACCCCCTTTTGTAATTATGAATTATGAAGGATGAAGGATGAAATTTACGAGCGGTTCTCTATTCATAATTCAACCTTCAACCTTCATCCTTTTAAAAGATCCCGCGCGATGACCAGCCGCTGAATCTCCGAGGTACCTTCGCCGATTTCGCAGAGCTTGGCCTCCCTGAGGTAGCGCTCGACCGGAAAGGCGCTTGTGTAGCCGTAGCCGCCGTGGATCTGGACCGCCTTCAGGGCCGCCCGCGTGGCAGCCTCCGAGGCGAAGAGCTTGGCCATGGAGGCTTCCCTGGTACAGGTCTTTCCCTCCGCCTTCATTTTGGCGGCCCGCTGAACGAGCAGCCTGGCCGCATCGAGCTCGGTCGCCATATCGGCCAGCATCCATTGGATTGCCTGGAAATCGGCGATGGCATGACCGAAGGCCTGCCGTTTGCGGGCATAGGCCAAGCTCTCCTCCAGGCAGCCGCGTCCGATGCCGACAGCCATGGCGGCCACGCCGATTCTGCCGCCGTCGAGCAGTTCCATGGCCTGTATAAACCCTTGATTGACTTCTCCGAGGAGGTCTTCCGCCGGCACACGGACATTATTCAACGAGAGCCCTGCCGTGTCACTCGAACGGAAGCCGAGCTTGTCCAGGTTCTTCCCCCTGTTCAGACCGGGGGGGGCACCCGCCACGACAAAGGCCGAAATGCCTTTGGCCCCCCGGGCCGCATCGGTGGAGGCCATGACGACGATGATATCGGCCTGGGAACCGTTGGTAATGAAGAACTTGTTGCCCGTAAGCTGCCAGCCGTCCGCCTCCCGTCGGCCCTGCGTCCGGATGGCGCCGGCGTCGCTCCCGGCCCCCGGCTCGGTAAGTGCCCAGGCCCCCAGCTTCTCACCGCTGGCGAGCGGGACCAGGTATTCCCGCTTCTGTGCCGCGGAACCGAACATATTGATATGGCCGGCGCAGAGTGTATGGGCCAGCAGGGTAATCGCCACCGAGGCGTCAAAGCGGGACAGCTCCTCTACGGCAATGACGTAGCTGCCGAAGTCGAGCCCTCCCCCGCCGTACTCCTTGGGAAATATCAGCCCGAACAGCCCCATCTGTTGCAGTTTTTTCACCGCCGGCCAGGGAAACTCACTCGTTTTATCCCGCCGGGCAGCCCCCGGCCTGAGTTCCGCATCGGCAAACCTCCGTACCATCTCTTGCAGTGCGAGCTGCTTGTGCGTGAGTTCCAGCTCCATTGTCACACCTCGTGAGCGATGTTTCAGCAAGTTGGCATTTCTGCGGCAGCAGGGTTCCTTGATCACAACCATCCGCTCCCGCAGTAGGAAGTATAATCGGAAATATCGCATCTGCAACAGCGTGTCTGGTTGACATCCGCCGGGGAGCGGCTACACTCATGTTCAATGCAGCATACATCCCGAGAGACGAGCAACCGGCCATGCCAGAGGAACTACTCGCCAGTTTTGCGGTCAGGCGCCTGGGCATTCTTGATGAACAGGGGAATGTCGATGAAGCACTCATGCCATCCCTGTCCGGGACTGAGATCATGCGTATCTACGAGGCCATGCTGCTGGCGCGGACCTTCGACGAGCGGGCCCTGGCCCTGCAGCGCGAGGGACGGCTCGGCACCTATCCTCCCTTCCTGGGACAGGAGGCGTCCCAGGTCGGCAGCGCACTGGCTCTCACTCCTGCCGATTGGCTCTTTCCCTCGTATCGCGAAATGGGCGTCCATCTGACACTCGGCTATCCCGCATCCCAGCTTTTTCAGTACTGGGCCGGCGACGAGCGCGGTCAGCTCACGCCGGACCGCTTCAACATCTTTCCTTTCTGTGTTTCGGTGGGGACCCATATTCTCCACGCGGTCGGAGCGGCCATGGCCGCCCGCTATCGACAGGATCCGGTCGTTGCGGTTGCCTGGTTCGGAGATGGCGCCACTTCCAAGGGGGACTTCCACGAGGGGTTCAACATGGCGGGGGTCTTCCGGCTGCCGGTGGTCTTCATCTGCCAGAACAACCAATGGGCGATCTCCATTCCGCTGAAAGGTCAGACCGCAACCGCAACATTGGCGCAGAAGGCCATTGCCTATGGCTTCGACGGCGTGCAGGTAGACGGCAACGATGTGTTCGCCGTCCACCGGGCCACGGTCGAGGCCATCGCCAAGGCCCGCAGCGGGGGCGGGCCGACGTTCATCGAGTGCCTCACCTACCGGATGGGCGACCATACCACGGCCGATGACGCCAGCCGCTACCGCTCCCCGGATGAAGTGGCGGCCTGGCGCGAGCGGGATCCGATCCTGCGCCTGGAGCGCTACATGGCACAACAGGGGCTCTGGGACGAGGGGTACGGGAAAGAGGCGAAGACCCGCATGACCGCGACCATCGACGAGGCGGTGCGGGCCATGGAAGCGCTCCCGCCCCCTGTCGCGGCGGAAATGTTCGAACATACCTGTGCAACGCTCAACCCGCGGCAGGCCGGGCAACTGAAGGAACTCTGACATGGCACAGCTCAACATGGTACAGGCCATCAACCTCGCCTTGCGCCAGGAGATGGAACGTGACGGACGGATCGTCATCCTCGGCGAGGATGTGGGTCGTGACGGCGGCGTTTTCCGCGTTACCGAAGGGCTCCAGGAGTGCTTCGGGGCAGAGCGGGTGATCGATACCCCCCTGTCGGAATCGGCACTCGTCGGCATGGCCATCGGCATGGCGGCCTATGGCCTCCGACCTGTGGCCGAGATACAGTTCATGGGCTTTATCTACGCCGCATTCGATCAGCTCTTTACGCATGCCGCCCGGCTGCGTTCCCGCTCCCGCGGGCGTTTCACCTGCCCGCTGCTGGTCAGAACTCCCTACGGAGCCGGCATCAAGGCGCCCGAGCTGCACGAGGAGAGCAGCGAGGCCTTTTTCTGCCACATGCCGGGGATCAAGGTGGTCGTGCCGTCCGGCCCCTACACCGCCAAGGGTCTTCTACTGTCGGCGCTGCGCGATCCGGACCCGGTCCTCTTCCTGGAGCCGACCCGGCTCTACCGGCTCATCCGGGAAGAGGTGCCGGAGGATGACTACACCATCCCCCTGGGCCAGGCACGGCTGGCCTGCCAGGGAAAGGACGTAACGGTCATCGCCTGGGGCAGCATGCTGGAGCGGGTGATGAAGGCGATCGGCCCCCGCGGCGCGGAGGTGATTGACCTTCTGACGCTCAATCCCTGTGATATGGAAACAATTCTCGCTTCTGTCAGGCGGACCGGACGGGCGGTCATCGTCCATGAGGCGGTCAAGAGCGGCGGTTTCGGCGCCGAGATCGCCGCCACGATCGCCGGGGAGGCGATACTATATCTGCGTGCGCCGGTGCTGCGGGTGACCGCTCCCGACGTAACCATGCCGCTGTCGCGGCTGCAAGACAGCTATCTGCCGACGGTGGAGCAGATCAGCAGGGCCATTGACGATGTGATGAGGTATTGAGATGTTGTTCGAATTCAGGTTACCCGATATTGGTGAAGGCATCGTTGAGGTGGAGGTTCGCAAATGGCTGGTGAAGGAGGGTGCCCTGGTTGCCGAGCATCAGCCCATGCTGGAGGTGGAAACCGACAAGGCGGTGGTAGAGCTGCCGTCACCCCATGCGGGTACGGTTGTCCGCATTTACCGGCTGGAGGGCGAAACCGTCAAGGTCGGGGAGCTCTTGCTTGAGATTGATGGGAATGGTGAGACGTCGCGTTCGGCTTCTGAAACGCATCCGCAATCGTATGGTATCGTTGGCACGCTGCCCGAGCCGGATACGGATGCGGATGCGGATTCGACAGTACTGGCTACCCCGCTGGTGCGAAAACTGGCGCGGGAACGTGGCCTAGACCTGTCGCTGATTCGCGGCAGTGGTCCGCACGGCACTGTCACCCCTGAGGACCTGAACCACTTTGCCGCACCACAGCCACTCCTTGGCGATGATTTCGGCCCGGTGGAGCGGCAGCCGCTACGCGGGGTACGGCGGAGCACCGCCCGTAATGTCCTCGCCTCCCAGCGACTGACGGCCTTCGTCACCACCATGGAAGAAGCTGACGTCACCGAACTCTGGCGGTTGCGTGACCGCGAACAGCTGGCAGTGGAGGCTCACGGCACACACCTGACGTTTCTGCCCTTCTTTATCAAGGCAGCGCAGCACGCCCTTCGGGAGCATCCCACCCTCAATGCCGCCATAGACGACAAGGCGGAACAGATCATCATCAAAAGGCATTATCACTTCGGCATCGCCGTGGAGACCGGGGAAGGTCTGATGGTGCCGGTCATCCGGGACGTGGAGAGAAAAAGCATTCTCGAACTGGCGGCGGAGATCCAGATCCTGGGGAAAAAAGCCCGCGAGCGAACCATCGTACTCAATGAACTGAAGGGGAGCTCGTTCACCATCACCAACTACGGCAATTTCGGCGGGGTCTTTGCCACCCCGATCATCAACTGGCCCGACGTGGCAATCCTCGGTTTCGGCCGTATCGTCGAACGGCCGTGGATCCACAGGGGAGAGATCGCCATCCGCAAGATCCTCCCGCTCTCCCTTACCTTCGACCACCGGGTGACTGACGGCGCCGAAGCAGGCCAGTTTCTGGTGAAGGTGGTGCGCTACCTTGAGGATCTGGGGCTGCTTTTTGTCGAGAGCATGTAACGACGCGGATTGGTAGCGGAGTATTCGCGGGGCTTACGAAGAAACGTCTTGGGGGGATTCGGCTTGCTCCGTAACCCCGACAGGCCAGCGCCCCGCGTAAAGGCTCCCGTGCCAGGGCGTCCGCGGCCGAGCGGGGAAGGAGCATCTCACGGCACGAATTATCTGCTGGAATCGTGTTTGATCATCATTTTCCTTCTATATTCAACAATTTCATTTCTTGCCGAAGCCAGCATGGCGATTTTCTCATCGACCATATTAATATGCTTGTCAAGTATCGCTATGAGTTGCGGAATCATCCGGTCAGTTTGTTTAGCTTCACCATATGCATTATAGAGGTCCTGCATCTCTTTAATGGTAAGTCCTAGATTTTTTAGCTTCATTATGAATTTTATGCGCCGGACAAAATATGGTGAATAACCTCGAGTCGCCCCACCCGAACGTTCTTCCGATTCAATAATTCCGACTTCTTCCCAATACCTGAGAGTTCTCGTCGTCAATCCGAGACTCTTGGCAAGGTCTCCTATGGGGACTATCTCTTCCGTCGTATCATCAGCGCTCATATCAACTCCAATTCTGAAACATTGCAATTTTACTATATATATCAGATATGAAGGCCCGGTTTGTCAACAGGTTTTATCCTGCATGCAAGGACATATAACGGTATATTGAAATTCACCTTCTTTCACAACGACAATTTTCCATCTGTTACATTCAGTTGATATCAGTTTAATGCCCTATCCATGCATACTTCACCGATACATCACTTTATACCCACCTTGGGTACCATCTACTTCTGAAAAATAATAATAACAAACCAGCGCACATCTGTATAAAATCGTTTTATATTTGCTTGACATGTACGTCAACGACATGTATGTTGATATCAATCATGATCACATGGTTTAAGGTGAATTTTTCTTTCTTTAACGGATTGTTATATGAGCGTAACGGCAAATCGCACCATAATGCTATCTTTTACGTCAAAAGTAACTTCGATAACGACGAATATCAGTGCGATACATGCTGCAGGAAGCAGAAATGCACTCCTGTGACATCGCGCAAGAACGGTGACGAGCAACTGACGCGCTGATTAACGGAGAGTCGTAATGGTTGCTGGTGAATTTGATAACAATCGAAAATATGAGATGCAAAGTGTGTCTCAAGCACTTGAAGTCTTGGGCTTATTAACAAACAGCAAGGTATTGCATACGTTATCCCATCTTTCAGAATGCCTTGGGATGAGTAAAAACAAAACGTTTCGGATGCTTGTTACGCTTGAAGAACGTGGTGTCGTGGAAAGGTTTGGCAGCGGTTGGTATCGCTTCGGCAGTAAAGCATTTGCTTTAGCACGACGAATACTTATGAGTGAATCGGTTCTTTGTCATGCCCGGCCGATAATGACCGAACTGGTGGGAGTTTTTAACGAGTCTGTGTATCTGGCAACTTACAAAAACGGTATCGCACTGTTTGAGGACATGGCGGATTGCAACCAGGCTATTAAATCGGCTTGCTTTGTTGGCGCTGAATTCCCTGTCCTTCGCGTACCAGTGAAACTGCCTGCCTCATCTTCACGAACGGAACTAAAGTCATTTCCCGGCCTGATTGTTGATGAAGGAATCCTCGATAACGAAATAACCACGGTGTCGGTTGAATTCAATGACAGCGTCAACTCGCCTGCCGGTGCCCTGGTTGTTCTGGCACCAACGTTCAGGATGAATGCCGAACGTATCCGGTCAGATATCGCCCCTGCCCTGCTTGCCGGCTCACAACGGATTTCAGTATTGCTCGGAAAAGCCCATGAACTGACAAGCATGGAGAACAAGACCCATATCACGGCAGGAACCACCATCTCCGCCGAGAGGATAGAATTTATGTTGCCAATACATCACCGTCAGGCTGGCAGTTCCTATCAACCCTGGAAGTAAACACACAAAGGAGGAGGCGCGCTATGGGTCAGAGAAGTTACAACTGGAGTGAAATTGCTCGGAACCCGAAGTATCTGGAATTGAAGCGCAGGAAAAGGGTATTTCTGTTCGGATGGTGGATCGCGGCGTCAATTTATTACTTCTCATTGCCGTTTCTTTCCGGCTACTTCCCCGCTCTGTTCAAAATCAAGCTGATCGGGGTGATCAACTTTGGCTATCTGTTCATACTGTCACAGTTCCTGGTGGCGATCTTTGTCGCTGTTTATTACACAATTGTTGCCAATAGGGATTTTGACCAGCTAACGGCCGAACTTGTCGATGAAATCCAATAAGGAGGAGGGAAAACATGTTTACTAACATTCTGGCCCTGCAAGACAGGATAAGTGCATTAACGAAGTTATATTCTGACGGCAAGACTCAGAAAATCACTTCTAACTTACTAACAGCACTGATGCTTACACTTTTCCTGACCACGGTCGGGTTTACCGCAGAACCTTCAAAATCGGCGCAGCAGGCAAACGTGGCTGCTGCGCCAGCAGCGCCCGCCCAGAAACTGGCCACAACAGTGACTGCACCGGCACCAGCCGCATCCAGCCCGGCACCCGTTTCGGGCCTGCCCACCAAAGTCAGGCCCAATCGCGCCATTACCATCAGCATGTTCCTGACGATTATCGGCATCACACTCTGCGTCGTCATCTGGGCAGCCCGCTCGACAAAATCGGCCGCAGATTTCTACACTGCGGGCGGCGGCATCACCGGACTGCAGAACGGCTGGGCCATCGCCGGTGACTACATGTCGGCAGCCTCGTTCCTGGGCATGTCCGGCCTGATCTCGCTGTACGGGATCGATGGATTCATGTATGCGGTCGGCCCCATGTTCTCATTTATCGCCATCCTGCTGGTGATCGCTGAACCCTGCCGCAATGCCGGCAAATACACCTTGGGCGACATCCTCTCCTTCCGCACCTCCCCCAAACCTGTGCGGGCCGTGGCGGCCATCTCCACGGTCACGGTATCGCTCTTTTATCTGATCGCCCAGATGGTCGGGGCTGGTAAACTGATGCAGGTCCTGTTGGACATTCCCTACCGCGTATCCGTTATCGGCGTCGGAGTTCTGATGGTCGGCTACGTGGTCTTCGGCGGCATGAAGGCCACCACCTGGGTGCAGATCATCAAGGCCGGCCTGCTGATGAGCGGCACCGTCGTGCTGGCGTTGCTGGTCATGATCAAGTCCGGAATGAATCCGATCGTCTTTTTCGCGGATATCGTAGCAAACCCGCTGATCCAGGATCACGTCCGTATCAACGTGCTCAAAGATGCTCTGCCAACACCCGGGTTCGACTATGGACAGCGATTCATGGAACCCGGCCTGTTCCTGAAGAACCCTCTCGACCAGGTTTCACTCGGCATTGCCTGGGCTCTTGGCGCGGCAGGCCTGCCGCACATCCTGATGCGCTTCTTTACCGTGCCCAGTGCCAAGGAAGCCCGCAAGTCGATTGTTATCGCGCTGTTCATCAACAGCACCTTCTTCTTCCTGATCAATATCATCGGATTCGGCGCTGCGCTCTACCTCTCGCCCCAGTTGATCAGCTCGGTCGACAAAGGCGGTAACATGGCGACTCTGCTGCTGGCCCAGCTCTTGGGCGGCGGCGCCGGTTCACTGGGCGGCGACATGTTCCTGGCATTTATCTGCGCGGTGGCCTTCGCCACGATCCTGGCAGTTGTCTCCGGCCTCGTGCTGGCAGCTTCCGCTGCCATTGCTCACGACGTGTACGTCAATATCGTCATGGATGGCAAGGCCGACCAGCAGACACAGGTGAAGGTTGCCCGGATCACCTCGCTATTCGTTGGCCTGGCGGCCATCCTGATGGGCCTCGCAGCCGAGAAGGAGAACGTGGTAGCCCTCGTGGCATTGGCCTTTGCCGTAGCCGCTTCAGGCAATTTCCCGGCCGTTATGCTGTCGCTCTTCTGGAAACGTTTCAATACGGCCGGTGTAATATCAGCCCTGCTGGTGGGTACAACCTCCGCTCTTGCCCTGGTGCTGATTTCGCCGGTGATGACTTACCCGCAGAAGATTGCCGATGATGCCAGGAAAATTGTCGTAACCTTGGAAAAGAAACAGGCCGAAGGAGTCATACTGGCAGAAAAGGACCTGAAGGTACTTGATAAGTCCCGTAAGGACTATGCCAAGAACAATGGCGGCACCTCGATGGTCGGCCTCAAGGCGCCCATCTTCCCGCTCAAGAATCCTGGCCTCGTTTCCGTACCGCTGGGTCTGCTCGCCGCAATCCTTGGAACGCTGTTGTTCCGCGACAAACGGGCAGAAGACATGTTTGACGAAATCGAGGTTCGCCAGATTACCGGCCTCGGGATATCCAAAGCCAGCGAGCATTAGCCTTTGTCGACCTCCGAGGTTTATCAAGCCTCGGAGGTCAATTTCCAACAGGAGGAACACAACATGTCAAGTGCAGAACGAGCAGGCGATGAGGGGGTCAGTCTCCTGTACGATTTGAGCAAGGAAGAACTGGTCCGGATCATTGTTGATGATGCCAAAAACTGGCTGGCCCATGACGGGGTCTGGTTCCAGGCAATAGAGAAACGCTACGGCATGGACGTGGCCGTTGACATCGATACGGAGGCCTGGCGTTTCTTTACAGCCATCGAGGCCAAGCGGATTATGGATCGACTTGGCATCAAGCCGGGCGGCGGCATAGCGGCCCTGGTGGAATGTTTGAAACACCGCTTCTATGCCCGCCTGAATCTTCAGGATTGTAGTGAGGAATCGGAGACACGGGTTCTGTTCAGGATGCTTGACTGCCGGGTTCAGTCGGCTCGCAAGCGCAAGGGACTTGCCGATCACCCCTGCAAATCGGTGGGGATCGTTGAGTACTCCGAATTTGCCAGAACAATCGACCCGCGTATCGTTACACGCTGCATCGCCTGTCCGCCAGACCCGCATCCGGATGAGTACTGGTGTGCCTGGGAGTTTACCCTGGCGGAATAAACATTTTTACCGAGGAGGCCACTGATGTCAGCAGCTATGGAAGCATATAAAGCCAGCCACAAGGTCCGCTTTGTAACCGCCACGAGCCTTTTTGACGGCCATGATGCCACGATCAACGTCATCCGCCGCATCCTGCAGTCTTCCGGCGCCGAGGTGATTCATCTGGGCCACAACCGCTCGGTGGAGGAGATTGTCACCGCCGCCATCCAGGAGGACGCACAGGGGATAGCGGTCAGCTGCTACCAGGGCGGCCACGTCGAGTTTTTCAGATACATCATCGATCTCCTCAAGGAACGTGGTGAAGGGCACATCAAGGTCTTCGGCGGCGGAGGCGGCGTGATCGTGCCGGACGAGATCGCCGAGATCGAAGGCTATGGCGTGTCCAAGATCTTTTCGCCGGAAGACGGCCGTCGCATGGGACTGCAGGGGATGATCAACCTGATGCTCCAGACCTGTGACTTCGCGCTGGAACGAGATGCACAGGAACAGGTTGCCCGCCTGGCCGCGCGTGACATCCGGGCGGTCAACACCCTGATCACGCTGGCGGAACAGGCGGTACACGACCACTCCGGCGTTTATGGCGCATTGCGGGCTACCATTCATGGCATGGCGCAGGATGCACCGGTGGTAGGGATCACCGGCACCGGCGGTGCCGGCAAGAGCTCCATTACCGACGAGCTGGTGCGCCGTTTTTCCCTGGATTTCCCGGAGAAGAGCGTCGCCATCCTGGCGGTGGACCCGTCGCGCCAGCGAACCGGCGGGGCGCTGCTGGGCGACCGGATCCGGATGAACTCGATCAACTCCAACCGCATCTATATGCGCTCGCTGGCGACCCGAGAATCACAGACCGAGCTGTCGGCTGCCATTCAGGACGCCATTGAGGTGACCAAGGCGGCCGGTTTCGATCTGATCTTTGTGGAGACCAGCGGCATCGGACAGGGAAACGCCGGTGTGGTCGGCATCTGTGATGTGTCGCTGTATGTCATGACCTGCGAATTCGGCGCACCGACCCAGCTGGAAAAGATCGACATGCTCGATTTTGCCGACGTGGTCGCCATCAACAAGTTTGAGCGCAAAGGGGCCGAAGATGCCCTGCGCAATGTGCGCAAACAGTACCGCCGCAACCGCAACCTGTTCGAGGTGACAGACGAGGCGCTGCCGGTATTCGGCACGATCGCTTCCCAGTTCAACGATCCGGGCACCAACGTGCTGTACCGGGCGCTGCTCGACGCGATCAACGCCAAAAAATCGAATGGCTGGTGCTCGACCCTGCCGGTCTCCGAACGGGAGAGCCTCAAGAAGTACATCATCCCGCCCGACCGGGTGCACTACCTGGGCGAGATCGTCAACACCGCCCGGGGCTATCGCAAACAGGTCATGGAGCAGGCCGGCGTGGCCCGGCGGCTCTTTCAGCTGCAGGGGGCCAAGGAGGTGCTGGCCACCGCCGCAACGCACGCCGAGCTGGACCAGCACATCGCCGTCTTTGACAGCAGGCTGCACGATGAACCGCGCAGGATCCTCAAGGAGTGGCCGGAGCTGCGGGCCTCCTACCGTCGCGATCAGCTGGTGACGAAGGTCAGGGATAAGGAGATCAGCAGCGATCTCTACACGACCACCCTGTCCGGGACACGCATCCCGAAGGTCTGCCTGCCGGATTATGCCGACTGGGGCGAGACCGTCCGCTGGTGCATGCTGGAAAACGCGCCGGGCCACTTCCCCTTTACTGCCGGGGTGTTCCCGTTCAAGCGCGCCGAAGAGGACCCCAAGCGCCAGTTTGCCGGCGAAGGCAGCCCGGAGCGCACCAACCGCCGCTTTCACTACCTCTGCAAGGACGACGACGCCAAACGCCTCTCCACGGCCTTTGACAGCGTGACGCTCTACGGCCAGGATCCGGATTTTCCGCCGGACATCTACGGCAAGGTCGGTGAGAGCGGGGTTTCCATCTGCACCGTCAATGACATGCAGAAGCTGTTCGCCGGTTTTGATCTCTGCGCACCCAACACCAGCGTCTCCATCACCATCAACGGACCGGCGCCGATGATGCTGGCCTTTTTCTTCAATGCCGCCATCCAGCAGCAGGTAGATGCCTTCCGCGGAAAAAGTGGGCGCGAGCCGTCACCGGAAGAATACGAAGAGATCCGCAGCTGTACCATCCAAACCGTGCGCGGCACCGTGCAGGCCGATATCCTCAAGGAGGATCAGGGCCAGAACACCTGCATCTTCTCCACCGAATTTGCCCTGAAGATGATGGGCGACATCCAGCAGTATTTTATTGAAAACAAGGTACGCAACTACTACTCTGTCTCGATCAGCGGCTATCACATCGCCGAGGCCGGCGCCAACCCGATCAGCCAGCTGGCCTTCACCCTCTCCAACGGCTTCACCTTTGTGGAATATTACCTGTCACGCGGGATGAACATTGATGATTTCGCCCCCAATCTTTCCTATTTCTTCAGTAATGGCCTGGACCCGGAATACTGTGTCATCGGCCGCGTGGCCAGACGGATCTGGTCGGTGGTCATGCGCGAGAAATACGGCGCCAACGACCGCAGCCAGAAACTCAAGTACCACATCCAGACCTCGGGGCGTTCGCTGCATGCCCAGGAAATGGATTTCAACGACATCCGCACCACCCTGCAGGCGCTGATGGCGATCTATGACAACTGCAACTCGCTGCATACCAACGCCTACGACGAGGCCGTGACCACGCCGACCGAGGAATCGGTCCGGCGGGCCATGGCGATTCAGATGATCATCACCAAGGAGTTCGGCCTGGCAAAAAACGAGAATTCCCTGCAAGGTTCGTTTATAATAGATGAACTGACCGATCTGGTAGAAGAAGCGGTGCTGTGTGAATTCGAGCGGATCGATCAGCGCGGCGGGGTGCTGGGGGCCATGGAAACCCAGTACCAGCGCTCAAAGATCCAGGACGAATCGATGCTGTATGAACACAAAAAGCACAACGGCGAACTGCCGATCGTGGGTGTCAACACCTTCCGCAATCCCCGGGCCGACCAGGCCGGCTACCAGGTTACCGGCGAACTGGCCCGGGCCACCAAAGAGGAGAAGGAACAGCAGATCCGCAATCTGCGCGCCTTTCAGGATATGAACAAGGACACAGCCCCGCGTGCCATCAAGCGGCTGCAGGAAACGGCGGTCTCCGGCGGCAATATTTTTGCCGAGCTGATGGAAACGGTCAAGGTGGCTTCACTGGGGCAGATCAGTCATGCCCTGTTCGAGGTCGGCGGTCGGTATCGCCGCAACATGTAGTTTTTATCCGGAGACCCCGTAGAAAGGACGGCCAATGATTACCCCGGCTGAAACCTCGTATTACAAGACACTGCACCTCTCAAGCGACCCGGCGGTGCGACGGCGCTATATGATCGTCGACGAGCCGATCACCGGCAACTTCCGCTTCGGACTGCTGCTGGAGGATCTGGACATCGTGGCGGAGCAGGCCGCGCTCGGCTACGTGCGGCGCTTCCACGCCGATGCCCGGGTAGTGACCGCGGCCATCGATAACATCATTGTGCGCCATGTGGTCGATAATGATCGCGACATCCTCATCCACGCCCGCATCAACCACGTGGGCCGGTCATCGATGGTGGTCGGAATCCGGGTCGAACACCCGGGGAACCCCTCGACCCATATCGCCTCCTGCTATTTCACCATGGTGGCCCGTGGCGGCGCGAATGACGAAGAGAGCCGGGCACTGCCGCCGCTGCGTTATTCCGACCAGCTGGAACAGCGCCGTGCCGACAAAGCCATCGCAGCGCGGGAAGAGCACCGCCTGCAGCACGCGGCCGAGCTGGAACCTCCCAGCCGTGAGGAGTACAAGCTTCTGCAGCAATTGCACGATGCCCAGGAGGTAGCCGGCTTCACGGGACTGAAAGCGGGGCAGCTGGTCGTGGATGGCTGGGATCGCATGTATCCGGAACAGGAGTACGTCCCGCACCGCATCTTCGGCGGTTATATCGTGCGCCGGGCCTACGAGCTCTCCTCCATCTGCTCGGAACTGGTGGCGACCGACCGCTCCGTAATCGCAGCAGTCAATCGCATCAACTTCTTCCATCCGGTGCGTCTGGGGGACAAGCTGCACTACACCTGCCGGATCGTCTACACCAGCGGCAGTTTTATCTGTGTGGAGGCAAATATCGAACGGATCAGCCGCGACCGCACCAGCAAGACACTTTCCAATTCCTGCCTCTTCACCTTTGACAATGTGGACAGCAACCTCCAGCACCGCCCGGTGCCGGCCATCTATCCGGCGACCTATGCCGAGGACGGCCGCTATCTCTCGGCACATCGCAGCCATCAGGCCATGCTCGGACACTATGCCCTGATCTGATTCTCGTTCGTTTGAGGTGCGGCAGTGCCATTCATCCCGCCATTACCAAGGAGACATGACCATGGATATTTTTCAGGTTATCCGCGACCGGCGCAGCATCCGCAAATACAAGGACACCCCGGTAGAACGCGAAAAGATCGATCAGGTCCTGGACGCCGCCAGATTGGCGCCATCCTGGAAGAATATGCAATGCTGGCGCTTTCTGGTGCTGACCGATGCCAATAAACGGGCCAGGCTGCTGGAGGCGTTTCCCGACGGCAACCCGGGCAAAAAGGCAATTGCCATGGCGCCGGTCGTAATTGTGGCCTGCGGAAATCCGGCTGAATCGGATGTGGAGAACAGCATCGATTACTTTGTAGCCGATGTCTCCATCGCCTTCGAGCATCTCTGCCTGGCCGCCCATGCACTCGGGTTGGGAACCTGCTGGATGGGATGGTACGACGAGGCGCGAGTCAAATCCTCACTCGGCATCCCCGATTCCATCCGCATCGTTGGAATGACGCCGCTCGGCTATCCTGACCAGGAGCCGAAGGCGCGCCCCCGCAAGGAATTGGCAGAGATCGCTTTTTTTGATGTCTGGCCGTAAGGGCAAGGAACGTTTTATCCGCTTCGCCCAGATTATTGCTGACAACTTCAATATCGAGGCAGGCGAGGAGAGCACTTCGCGCATGCTATCAAGGAGACAACCATGATTACAGTCGCAGAGTCGCAACAGCGCATTGTCAGGATGCAGGCCCTGTTCAAGGAAAAAGGCCTTGACGGGGGCCTGTTTATCTTTCCAATCGATGTCTTCTATTTTTCCGGTACACGCCAGAACTCGACCCTGTGGATTCCCGCTCAGGGTGAACCGCTGCTGCTGGTCCGCAAGAGCCTTGTCCGCGCCAGGGCGGAAAGTGTCATTGCAGATATCCGGCCTTTTCCTTCCAGCAAGGAATTTCCAGGTTTATTCGACGAGAAGATTGCAAAAATCGGTTTCACCTTCGACGTAGCCCCGGTACAACAGCTGAGCTACTACTCTAAGATGCTTCCGGGACGGGAATTCGTGGATATGTCGTCTCTGAACCGTGAAGTCCGCTCGGTCAAATCTCCTTTTGAACTCGAACACCTAAGATTGAGCGGCAGCACGCTCTGTTCTGTCTTCGCCCAGGTGCCTGACTTTTTGGCGGCTGGCATGCGGGAACTGGACCTTTCGGCCGAGTTCGAATACCGGCTTCGCAAGGCCGGCAACGAGGGGTACGTTCGCATGAGGGCCTTTAACCAGGAGCTCTTCATGGGTCTGGCCGTATCTTCCAGCGGCTCATCGTACGGTTTTTTCGACGGTGCGGTCACTGGCCAAGGCTTGTCAATTGCATCACCTCATGGCGCATCTACCCGGACTGTAAAAGAAAATGAACCGATCTTCCTGGACTACACCGGCGTATTCAACGGCTACATCACCGACATGACGCGCATCTTTGTTATCGGCACACTCGACCCGGAATTACAGCGTGCCTTTGATGCCTCCCTCGATATTCAGGCGTTTCTTCAGTCCGCGTTAAAACCGGGTGCCATCTGCGAGGAGCTGTTTCAAAAAGCGCTCGCCATGGCCGAGGAGGCAGGACTCGGACATTGTTTCATGGGAATGCCCGGCGAACAAGCCCGTTTTGTCGGTCACGGCGTCGGACTCGAACTGGATGAATTTCCGGTCTTGGCCCAAGGATTCAAGGTCCCGCTCCAGGAGGGCCAGACCATTGCTATCGAACCAAAGTTTGTCATACCGGGCAAAGGCGCCATTGGTATTGAGAACACCTTTGCCGTCACGATCAGTGGCGGAGAGAAAATCACCGATATGCCTGACAATATAACCTTCATCTAGTTTCTTCCCGCCTGTAAGCAGCCGCCACCAAGCCTGTCTCGTGGCGGTTGATTTTTGCCTCTGCAATAATCTAAACTTCCGTTATATTTTTGATTGACTTGTACGTAAACGGAATGTATAGTCGAACTATCTTTAGCAGAGGAGGTCCACAAATGAGTGCAGATGTTTATGTGGTAGACGGAAAGAGGACACCGTTTGGATCTTTCGGCGGTTCACTGTCTGATGTTGACTCGACAACGCTGGGCGCGACAGCCATCAAAGGGCTTCTTGCAGGCGTTTCCATAGATCCGGCCAAGGTCAGCGAAGTAATCATCGGTCAGGTTCTCTCGGGGGGTGTCGGACAGGCACCGGCTCGCCAAGCCATGCGCGGCGCCGGCATTCCGGATTCAACCGCAGCCATGACCATAAATAAAGTGTGCGGCAGCGGACTCAAGGCAATCATGCTCGGAGCAAACGCGATTCGCCTGGGAGAATCGGAGCTCGTAGTTGCAGGGGGTATGGAGAGCATGTCCATGGCCCCCTACTTCCTTAAAAAGGCGCGCAACGGCTTCCGCATGGGAAATGGCGAGATATTCGACCTGATGATCCATGACGGCCTCTTAGACCCCTACACCGGAAGACATATGGTTGAAATCGGCGAAGCGAGCGTTGAGCGTAACGGTCTGACCCGCGCGGAGCAGGATGACTTTGCCCTGCGCTCCTACCGGCTTGCCCAGCTAGCCGTTAAGGAGGGCATTTTCAAGGAGGAGATCATTCCGGTAGTGAAGAGCGTACGAGGGTCAGAGATCTTCGTTGCCGACGACGAAGAGCCATTCAGGGTCAACTTCGAAAAAGTGACCAAGCTCAAGCCGGTATTCAAGCAGGACGGCACGATTACCGCCGGCAATGCATCGACTATTAACGACGGAGCTGCAATGCTTCTGCTGGCAAGCGCCGATGCGGTCAAAACAAACAACCTGACCCCCAAGGCGCGCATCGTGGCATCAGCCACCAGCAGCCTGCATCCCGATTACTTTCCGGAAGCGCCGGTATCGGCTATCCAGGCCGTCTGCAACAAGGCCGGCCTGAAAATTGAGGACATCGACCTGTTCGAGATCAACGAAGCCTTTGCCTCTGTTGCCCTGCTGGCCATCAAGGGGTTGGACCTACCTCTGGACAAGGTCAATGTAAACGGGGGCGCCTGCGCCATCGGTCATCCGATCGGTGCCAGCGGGGCACGCTTGGCGATAACGGTGATTCGTGAACTGCACAAGCGCAATCTTCGTTATGGCCTGGCCACGCTCTGTATCGGCGGCGGCGAGGCGGTTGCGGTTATCTTTGAGAGGGTCTGAATCTGAATTCGGAGGTTGACATGATTACAAAGATTGGTGTTCTTGGCGCGGGTCAGATGGGTAACGGTATTGCCCATGTATTCGCCCAATACGGGTATCAGGTGACACTGTATGACATCGCCGCACAGCAGCTGGAAAAGGCGCTGAAGACCATCGGACAGAACCTGGAGCGACAGGCCAAGAAGGGAGCCATCCCGGAGGCATTGGTCGGTGAAACGCTGGGTCGGATCAAGACCGTACATGATATGGCCGATCTGGCGGATATTGACTTTGCCGTGGAGGCGGTCACGGAATACGAACCGCTTAAACTGGAGATCTTCAGGAAACTGGATGACACAGTCAAGGCCGGTGCAATCCTGGCCTCAAACACCTCCTCGATTCCTATTACCAAGATTGCAGCGGTAACCAAGCGCCCGGATCAGGTCATTGGGATGCACTTCATGAACCCGGTACCGGTCATGAAGCTGGTCGAAGTGATCCGCGGACATGCCACCAGCGATGCAACCTTTGCAAAGACCGGCGATCTGGTGGCACAGCTCGATAAGGAGATGGCGGTTTCTCAGGATTATCCCGGCTTTATCGTCAATCGGGTACTGATCCCGATGATCAACGAAGCGGTTTTCGCCCTCTACGAAGGGATCGCCACCGCCGAAGACATCGACAAGGGGATGAAACTCGGCACCAACCAGCCGATGGGGCCGCTGACCCTGGCCGACTTCATCGGGCTTGACACGGTACTGGCCATCGCCAACGTCCTCTATGACGGCTTCAAGGACCCCAAATACCGCCCCTGCCCGCTGCTCGTCAAGATGGTCAACGCCGGCTACCTGGGACGGAAATCAGGGCGCGGTTTTTATACCTACTGATCGTAGGGGCGCCGCTTGCGGCGCCCGAATCACGTAAATCAGGGCGCGGCAAGCGGCGCCCCTACAGGAGAAATCATATGGAATTCACTAATCTGCTGCTCGAAACATCCGAAGGCGTTGCCACGCTGACCATCAACAGCCCCCGTACCATGAATGCCCTGAACAGCCAGATTCTTGGCGAGCTGGAATGCGCCCTGTACGACCTGAATCTTGTTGACGAGGTCAAGGTGGTGGTGATCACCGGAGCGGGCGAAAAAGCCTTTGTGGCCGGCGCCGATATCAAGGAGATGTCCTCCATGAATTCGTACGAAGGTCATCAGTTCGGTCTCAAGGGACAGCGGGTCATGATGCTGATCGAGAAAATGAGCAAACCGGTAATCGCCGCGGTCAACGGCTATGCCCTGGGGGGCGGACTTGAACTGGCGCTGGCCTGTGACTTCATCTATGCCTCGGAGAAGGCAAAGGTCGGTTTCCCCGAGGTCACCCTCGGCATCATGCCCGGTTTCGGCGGGACCCAGAATCTGGCGAGGCTGATCGGCCCCAATCGTGCCAACGAGATGATCTTTACCGGCACCATGCTGAATGCCGAAAAAGCGTGCCTGTGGGGGATTGTGAATCAGGTCTTTGCGCCGGAAGAACTGCTCCCGAAATCGCTGGAAACGGCCAGGGGAATTGCCAGGCTTGGAACAGTGGGCGTCGGCTATGCCAAGGACTCCATTGCCAATGGCCTCAATATGGGCAAGGAAGACGGTTTCCGTTACGAAGCCTCGCTGTTCGGGGTTCTCTTTGCCACTGAAGATCAGAAAGAGGGCATGGCGGCCTTTGTTGAAAAGCGCAAGGCTGAATTCAAAGGAAAATAAACTCAACATACAGAGGAGGTTGCCATGAATTTCGAACTGAGCCAGGACCACAGGGTATTGCAGTCGGCCGTACGCGACTTTGTCGTCAAGGAGATCAAGCCGATTGCCGCGAAAATTGATGAGGAGCATATGATCCCGGACACGCTGGTTGCGAAGATGGGAGAAATGGGCTTTCTCGGCAGTTACCTTCCCGAAGAATACGGCGGCGCCGGAATGGACATGCTCTCCTACGCCATCGTCGTGGAAGAGGTCTCCAAGGCCTGCGGCTCCAGTGGCGTGCTGATCTCGGCCCATACCTCGCTGTGCAGCGGGCCGATCTACACCTTCGGGACCGAAGAGCAGAAAAGAAAGTGGCTTCCGGCCCTGAACAGCGGCGATACAATCGGCTGCTTCCTCCTGACCGAACCGGACGCCGGCAGTGATGCCGGGGCGATTGCCACCACCTGCAAGCGTGATGGTGACGACTACATCATCAACGGCTCCAAGATCTTCATCACCAACGGCGGCTACAAGGGGACCGGCGTCGTATTTGCCACCTCCGACAGGAGCCTCAAGCACAAGGGCGTTTCAGCCTTCATCATCGACCTGCAGTCCGAGGGCGTGGTGATCCTCAAGAACGAGAACAAGATGGGCATTCGCGGCAGCTACACCACCGCCTTTGCCCTGGACAACGTCCGCATCCCGGCGGCCAACCTGCTGGGGCAGGAAGGACAGGGCTTCAAGATCGCCATGGATACATTGAACGGCGGCCGCATCGGCATCGCCTCGCAGGCGCTGGGCATCGCCGAAGGCGCCTTCGACCTGGCTTTGGCCTACTCCAAGGAGCGCAAGCAGTTCGGAGCACCGATCTGCGACCTGCAGGCCATCCAGTTCAAGCTGGCCGACATGTATGCCAGGATCGAGACCAGCAAGCTGATGACCTACAAGGCGGCCTGTCTCAAGGATGCCAAGAAGAACTACACCATCGAATCGGCCATGTGCAAGATGCTGGCCTCGGAAGCGGCTTCATACGTTACCAAGGAAGCCATTCAGATCCACGGAGGCTATGGTTTCATCTGCGATTACGAGGTAGAGCGCATGTACCGCGACGCCAAGATCACCGAGATCTACGAGGGCACCAACGAGGTTCAGCGTATCGTGATTTCAAAACTGCTGCTGTCGTAGCAACAATAGCTCCCCCCTTTAACAAAGGGGGGTTGGGGGGGATTTGCCTCTAGAATCAAATCCCCCTAAATCCCCCTTTTCCAAAGAGGGACTTCAAAACCGGAGTAAGTCTATATGGAAGCAACCCGCGAAATCTACTGGAACATCGGACACGGCGCCGTCATCCCGATGTACCTGCTTGCCATCGCCGCCTTCGGGGTCATGGCCTGGGGATTCTGGCAGCGCCTGCCGATCTGGCGTCAGGGCAAGGCGCTGAACCGCTTTGACCGCTACGACGAACGGGTCAAGCGAATGATTGCCGAGATTTTCAGCCAATCCAAAATATTCCGCGTCAAAGAAGGAGGAATATTCCACTCGCTTTTCTTCTGGGGCTTCCTGACTCTCTTTGCCGGCACGATGATGGTCATGTTCCAGGCCGATTTCTTCACCCCGCTGTTGAACGTCAATATCCTCTCCGGAGAATTCTACAAGGCCTTCTCGCTGGTACTGGACCTGGCCGGCGCCCTGGCGCTGCTGATGCTGGCCGGACTCTTTATCCGGCGCTTCGTCGCCAGGCCAAAAGGACTTGAGATCGTACGCGACGACTATATCGTCCTGCAGCTGCTCTTCGCCATCCTCATCACCGGTTTCCTTATTGAAGGCGCCCGCATGGCGGCCACCGAACTGCAACAGAACCCGGCACTGGCAATCTTCTCGCCGGGTGGCCTGCTGGCGGCGCAGCTCTTTGCCACCATGAGCACCGAAACACTGCTCGTAACGCACAAGATTCTCTGGTGGTTCCACTTTGTGCTGGTCCTCGGCTTCTTCTGCGCCATCCCGTATACCAAACTGCGCCACATCCTCACCACCAGCGCCAACGCCTTCCTGGCCCCGCTGGAGCCCAAGGGGAGTATCGTCACCATCAACCTCGAGGACGAATGTGCCGAGCAGTTCGGCGCCGCAACCATAACCGACCTCTCCTGGAAGGACATCTTCGACGCCGACGCCTGCACCTCCTGCAGCAGATGCCAGGACCGCTGCCCGGCCTATGCCACCGACAAACCGCTTTCCCCCATGAAGGTCGTCCAGCAGATTGGCGAAATGGCCGAAGGCAATCCGGCAGGAAACCTGATCGGGACCGTCAGCCAGGACGCCCTCTGGGCCTGCACCACCTGCCGCGCCTGCCAGGACATCTGCCCCGCCAACATCGAACACGTCAACAAGATCATCGAGATGAGAAGAAACCGGACCCTCATGGATGGCGCCTTCCCCGGGGACGAGGTCCGCACCGCCACCGGCAACATAGAAGTCAATGGAAACCCCTTCGGCCTTGGCTTTGCCTCCCGTGGCGATTGGGCCGACGGCCTCGATGTCACCCTCATGGAGAGCGGAGCCGAGGTAGACATCCTCTACTTTGTCGGCTGCTACGCCTCCTTTGACAACCGCAACCGTCAGGTTGCCAGAAGCTTTATCTCCATCTGCAACGCTGCCGGAATTAAGGTCGGCATCCTCGGCAAGGAAGAGAAATGCTGCGGCGAACCGGTCAGAAAACTGGGCAACGAATACCTCTACCAGATGACCGCCCAGGAAAACATCGGACTCATCAAAGGATACAGCGTCAAACAGATCGTCACCACCTGCCCGCACTGTTTCAATACCCTGGGGCGGGATTACAGAGACCTCGGCCTCGATATCCCGGTCGAACACTACAGCACCTTTGTGAACAGACTCATCACGGATAAGCGCCTGGTACTGGAACAGGACCCGGAACCATTCACATTCACCTACCACGACTCCTGCTACCTGGGTCGTTACATGGACATCATCGAACAGCCCCGGCAGATTCTCAAGGCCGCCGGCGGGCGCATCACCGAAATGGACAAATCCGGCTACGACAGCTTCTGCTGCAGCGCCGGCGGCGGACGCATCCTGGCTGAAGAAAAACTGGGGAGCAGAATCAACATCGAACGGGTCAAGATGGCTGAGGCCACCGGAGCACCGCTCCTGGTATCCAATTGCCCCTTCTGCCTGACCATGTTCGAAGACGGCATCAAAACCGGCGGTTTTGAAGGTGGCATCAAGGTCAGAGATCTGGCGGAAATCGTAGTCGAAAGAATAGGAGGGCACGCATGAAACTACTGGTCTGCATCAAACAGGTCCCTGACCTGGAATCCCGCTTCAAACCGAACACAGAAGGCAGCTGGTTCAACGAAGCCGACCTGGCCTGGCGGATGAACGAATATGACGAATACGCCGTGGAACAGGCGGTACAGCTTCGCGAACAACTCGGGGACTCAGCCGAACTGACGGTCCTCTCCATAGGCCCGGACCGTGTGGTGGAGGCCATCAAGAAGACCCTGGCCATGGGTGCTGACAACGCCGTTCATATCCAGGACCCGGCGGCCGCCACCAAAGACCCCTGGCAGATCGCTTCGATCATTGCCGCGTATGCCAAAGACAAAGGCTTCGACCTGATCTTCACCGGCATGCAATCCCAGGACCGCGGTTCGGCCCAGGTCGGGGTAACCATCGCCGAACTGCTTGGCTATTCCTGCGCCACAACTCTGGTAGGCTTTGCCTTCGACAACGGCACCGTCACCGCCAAACGCGAGCTTGAAGGGGGCATCAAGGGAGTTGTCAAACTGAAGACCCCGGCCCTGGTTACCTGCCAGCTGGGCCTGAACATACCGCGCTACCCTACCCTGCCCAACATCATGAAGGCCAAGCGGAAAGAGATCACCGCACTGGCGGTTGCAGACCTGCTGACAGTAGAACCGCTGGCACGCACTGCCAGCTTTCACTCTCCGGCAAAAAAAGGTGGCGGCATCGTGCTGGAGGGTGACGTGGACAACCTGGTGGATCAGTTGATCGGCATACTGAAAGACAAAACCGCGGTATTGAGATAGGAGAACACCATGAAAACTCTACTTGTCGGCGAATACCGCGAAGGCACTTTACTCGATTCCACCTACGAACTGTTCGGCTTTGCTGCGCAGCTGGGCGCGGACACCGCCATGCTGCTGGTCGGGAGCGACGGGCAGCTCCCGGCTTATGGCGGCACGCTCTACCTGGCCGATGCAGCCGTTTGCGGGGAATACAACCCGGATCTGCATAAGAAACTGGTCCTGGAGGCGGTGCAGAAGGAAAATCCTGATTACATCGTCTTTGTGCACTCCTCCTACGGCTGGGACCTGGCACCACGGGTTGCGGCAGCCCTGAAGGCTGCCCAGGTATCCGAGGTGATCGCCATCACCCCCGGCGGTTTCGAAGTCGGCTGCTGCAATGCCAAGATGCGCCGCACCGTGAAACCTTCTAGCGCTAAGGCAGTACTCACGATCCAGGCCGGCGCCTTCCCGGTGCTGAAGCCGGGCGGCACCCCCCAGGTCCAGCGCCTGGCAGCGGAGGGGAGCGCGGCGCTTGAATTCATCGGCTACGAACCTGCCGAGCCAAAGGATGTTGATCTGGGGCGGGCCGAAGTGATCGTCACCGCCGGCCGCGGCGTCGGCAAGAAGGATAATGTGGCCGTTATAGCCGCTTTGGCCAAGGCCATGGGTGGAGAACTGGGGGCCAGCCGTCCGGTCGTGGATGCGGAATGGGTCTCGCACAGCCATCAGGTGGGAACTACCGGACAGACGGTCAGCCCCAAACTCTACGTGGCCTGCGGGGTCAGCGGCGCCATCCAGCACCTGGCCGGCATGAAGAAGTCCGACTTTATCATCGCCATCAATAAGGACCGGGATGCCCCCATCGGCGAGGTAGCCGACGTGCTGGTCGTTGCCGATGTGATGCAGTTTGTTCCGAAATTGACGGCCAAACTGGCAAGTTGAGTTGAGATACGTCATGAGCGCACGGGACTCCAGCAAGGCATTAAAGGAAATTGCCCGCAACCTCGGTGCCGATCTGGTCGGGATCGCCGATGTTGCCTATCTCAAGGGTATTGATTCCGAACCGGTTGATCTGCTGAGCAGGTACACACGAGCCATTTCGATTGCCGTCAAGTTGCCCGATGATGTTTTCGAACAGCTGGTGGATCGGCCAACGCCACTGTATTCCCAGGTCTACCTGAATGCCAATGCCCTGCTTGACCAGATTGCGCTGCGGCTCTCCGGCTATATCGAACAGCGCGGGTTCACCGCCATGCCGATTCCTGCTTCGCAACCACTCGACATGACAGAATTCCGATCCCACCTCTCAGCCAAGGCGGTGGCAAATGCTGCCGGACTGGGCTGGCAGGGAAAGAGCCTGTTGATAATCACACCCGAATTCGGGCCGCGAATCCGGTTGGTGACGGTTCTGACAGACATGCCGCTGGTAGCAGACCGCCCCCTGAAGAACCGCTGCGGGTCCTGTACCGCGTGCACCAGTGCCTGCGTGGCCCAGGCCATCCGCAACGTTTCCACTACGTTCCACTATGCATCCCGTGATGAAGCCATCGATTTCCGAAAGTGTGCCGACAAGCTGGTGGGAGAGTTCAAGATGCTGCCCGGCGTAGATAAGCCGATTTGCGGCATCTGCATCAAGGTCTGTCCATGGGGCCGCAAGTTGGGGAGAGCACGGCGTACTTCATAGTGCCCTGAAGCACTTGAATCAATGCATAAAAACCCCCTCCCCCCTTGCGGGTGAGGGTTAGGGTGGGGGGAAAGTTGCCATGAAAACGCGACGTTTCCGCTTCACCCCCCCTAACCCCCTCCCGTCAAGGGAGGGGGGACATTGACAGGAGGAGTATATGTTTCTCGATCTTACCGAAGAGCAGAAGCTGATCCAGGATACTGCCCGCGACTTTGCCAAGGGCGAACTGGAGCCGGTGGCCGCACAGCTCGACCAGGGCTGCGACCGCGGTCTGCTATTGGCAAACCTCAAAAAGCTGGCGGGACTCGGCTTCATGGGGTTGAACGTCAAGGAACAGTACGGCGGAACCGAGGCGGGGGTGGTTGCCTTCAGCGTGGCGATTACCGAAATCGCCCGCGCCTGTGCCTCCACCGCCGTGACGCTGTCGGTCAACAATATGGTCTGCGAGGTGATCCAGGCCGTCGGCAACGAAGAGCAGAAAATGAAGTACATCCCCAAGATCTGTTCCGGCGAGTATCCGGCCGCCGGATTCGCCCTGACCGAGACCGGGGCCGGCTCCGACCCTTCTGCCATGAGCACCCAGGCGACCAAAGACGGTGACTTCTATGTCCTGAACGGCTCCAAGATCTTCATCACCAGCGCACCCTACGCCGGCGTGTTCGTGGTCTGGGCCGTAACGGACAGGGAAGCCCCCAAGGGCAAGGGCATCAGCTGCTTCCTGGTCGAGGCGGGAACTCCCGGCCTGATCATCGGCAAGGAAGAGCACAAGATGGGGCAGCACGCCTCGTCCACTAACGAGCTGCTCTTCGACAACTGCCGCGTCCCGGCCAGCGCCATGATGGGCAAGCTTAACGATGGGTTCCGCATTGCGGTGGCCGAGCTGACCGGCGGCCGGATCGGAATCGGCTCACTGGCTTTGGGGGTCGGGCTGGCGGCCATGGATTTCTCCACCAGGTATGCAACCGAGCGGGTTCAGTTCGGCCAGAAGATCAGCAGTTTTCAGGCGCTGCAATGGATGGTGGCGGATGGTTACACCGAGCTTGAAGCGTCGCGACTGCTGCTGATGAACGCTGCCTGGCGCAAGGAGAACGGCAGGGGCTTTGCCAAGGAGGCCTCCATGGCCAAGCTGTATGCCACTGAGTCGGCCAACCGCGCCTGCTACAAGGCGATGCAGATGCTGGGAGGCTACGGCTACACCCAGGACTTTCCCATCGAGCGCTATACCCGCGATGCCCGCATCACCTCGATCTACGAGGGGACCAGTGAGATTCAGCGGCTGATTATTTCCAGGGAGATTTTGAGGAATTTCAGCTAAGAACCTCAATTAGCCTTTATTAAAAGGAGGGACGCATGAGCGACAGTAAACGCATTACGTTGCAGCAGGCCGCCGAGGTCGTGAAAAACGGCTCAAGCCTCACATTCTCAGGATTCACCATCTGGCGCAGACCCTTTGCCCTGGTGTTTGAGCTGATCCGCCAGCAGCGCAGAAACCTGCACCTGATCGAGGTCAACGGCGGCCCCCACACCGAATTCCTGGTCGGCGCCGGGTGTGTCGATATCTGGGAATCCTGCTGGGTCGGCCATGAGCTGTACGGCAAGTACGGCGCCAATCTGTCGCGCAAGGTCGCAAACAGGGAGATCATCGTCGAGGACTACAGCCACGCCGAGATGATGTTCCGCTTCGCCGCCGCGGCCCAGGGAGCGGCCTATGCCGTGACCCAGACCTCGCTGGGGACTGATATCCACAATCCGGAATACGACATGCTGGGACGCGCCGGTCTGCGGGACGGCAAACGCATCGCGAAACATAAGTATCTCTTTGCCGATGACCCCTTTTATGGCGCCGGTTCCCAGGTGCTGATTCCCGCCCCTAAAGTCGATATTGCCGTCATGTGCGTCCAGCAGGTGGGTGAGGAAGGGACCGTACGGGTCAACGGCCAGTATTACTCGGACCCCGAGGCTGCCCGTACCGCAGACATTACCATCGTGATGGCGGAGGAGATCGTGCCGGAGGAGTATCTGCGGCGCAATGCCGACATCAACACCATTCCCAGTTTCGAGGTCGACTATATCCTGGAGTGTCCCTTCGGCGCTCATCCGACAGGAATGTTCGGACGGTATGATGTTGACGGCGCCTTTCTCAAGGATTTTTATGCCCGCACGCGCACCCAGGAGGGCTTTGACGACTTTGCCAAGGCGTGGATCCACGGTCTGGACCACATCAGCTACCTTGAGAAGCTGGGATGGCCGCGCATGCTCGGCCTGAAGGCCAACACGGCGCTTAATTACAGCCCCCGCGCCACGAAGGGAGGGAAGTGACATGAGCGATTATGCAAAAGCGGAGGAATTTGGTCTGGCAGACCTGCTGTGCTGCGCCGCCTCCCGCGAGGTAGCCGACAACGAGATCGTGTTCGCCGGAACCGGGCTGCCGATGGTGGCGATCATGCTGGCCCAGAAGACACACGCCCCGAATCTGAAGCTGATCTTCGAAGCCGGCACTCTGGACGGCCGCCCTCCTGAGATTCCGACGTCGGTAGGCGACGCCCGATGTGAAATGGGAGCTTCCCGTTCGTCCGGCCTGAGCGACGCCTTCAGCATTGCCCAGCGAGGCTACGTCGACCTGGGCTATCTGGGTGGTGCCGAAGTGGATGTGTACGGAAATGTGAACACCACCTGCATCGGAGAGTACCTTAACCCGGAACTGCGCCTGACCGGCAGCGGAGGCAACCCGGACATCAATTCCTTCGCCAAGCGCACCGTATTCATCATGGTCCACGAAAAGCGCCGCTTCGTCGAAAACGTCAGCTACATCACCAGTCCCGGCTGGCGGGTGAAGAAGTGGCCGGGCGGTGAGCTTGTGCATCGTCGTGAACTGTACGGTGCCGCCTACCGTGGAGGACCGTCTGCCGTTATCAGTACTGCCGGGGTATTCCGTTTTGACGATCAGAGCGGCCGAATGTTCCTTGATACCTGTCATCCCGGCAAGACAGCGGAAGAGATCCGGGAGATGTGCCAGTTTGATCTGGATATATCCCGGGTCAAGGGTGAAACCGAAGTCCCCACGCGGGAGGAGCTGCGGATCATCCACGAGGTGCTTGACCCGCATGAAATATTCATCCCCAAAATCAAACAGGGGTAATTTCAGAGTCTGTTATGCAATCCGTAATGTGTGCCCGTCGTAACGGGCACATTTTTTTGCGCATTGAATTACGTTTACGTTAAGGTTAAACAAGGATTTCCCATGCTGATCGTCGTCTGTATCAAACAGGTTCCCGACACCACCCAGGTCCAGATCGACCCGGTCACCAACACCCTGGTTCGTGAGGGCATACCCTTTATCGTCAACCCTTATGACACCCACGCGCTGGAAGAGGCCCTGCGCCTCAAGGACCACTTCGGCTGCCAGGTGGCCGCCATCTCCATGGGTCCGCCCAACGCCGAGGCCACCCTGAAGAAGGCTCTGGCCCTGGGGGTCGATCAGGCCATCCTGCTCTCCGACCGTGTCTTCGGCGGAGCCGACACCCTGGCCACCAGCAACGTCCTGGCCGCTGCCATCCGCAAGCTGCACGCGGAAGTGGACCAGGTCGGCCTGGTGCTGTGCGGCAAACAGACCATTGACGGGGACACGGCCCAGGTCGGACCCGGCATAGCCAGTCGCCTTGAGTACCAGCAGCTGACCCTGGTGGACAAGATCGTCTCCCTGGACCTCTCCGGCAATATGATCCGGGTCAGCCGCAAGCTGGAAGGCCGCCACGAGATCGTTGAAGCGCCCTTGCCGGCCATGCTGACGGTGGTACGCGAGCTGAACCGGCCGCGCTACCCCAAGGTCCCCATGCGGCTGGCGGCTGTCGAGGCTTCTGTAGAGGTCTGGAACAACCAGGTGCTCAAACTGGATGAGCAGCGGATCGGCCTGAAAGGTTCCCCGACCTGGGTATCCAGGATCTTCTCCCCGGAGCGCGTCCAGGGCGAGATCCTGGGAGACGGCTATGCCGACCCGGCCGGCACCGCCGAGATGCTGATCGAGAAGCTGCTGGCCAAGGACATGCTGCCGATTTAAAATCTGTGAAGAGTGAAAGGGGAATAGTGAAAGATCTCAAAGGTTTTTTCACCCTTAACCCTTAACACTTAACTTTTTACTTTCCACTCTTCACCCAAGGGATTTTCATGACTGAACCGACTACACCCAAACCAAAGAAACCACGCGGCGTCGCCCAGCTGATCGCCGGCGCCTGCATCGCCTGCGGCGCCCGCTGCCAGAGTGTCTGCCCGGTCAACTGCGTCGAGATGACCGACACGGGCGAACCGATCATCGATGCCGCCAAGT
>JAJYBH010000138.1 GCA_021779135.1 Deltaproteobacteria bacterium | reverse complement strand
TCGACTATCCCGGGGGATGTAGTAACAGTTTATGCCGTAAAAAACGGGGCGGTTGACCGTGCCGAGACCTTTAATGGAGTTCACGATTAATGGATACTACAACGTCCCTTCCCCTGGTAAGTATCGTGATGATCAACTGGAACAGGAAAGAAATCCTGCGCCATGTCCTGACTACCCTGGCAGGACAGAGTTATCCCAATTATGAGATAGTGCTCTGTGACAACAATTCGAGCGACGGTGCGCCGGACATGGTTGAGTCCGAGTTCCCCGATGTCCAGCTGATACGTTCCCCCGAGAACGTGGGCATCACGGGATACAACATCGCCTTCGAGCGCTCCCGGGGGGAGATCATTGTCATCCTAGACAACGACTCCTTCCTAGAGGACGACGGCATCGCCGCGATCGTGAAGAAGTTCCAGGCCTACCCGGCGCTGGGGGCGCTGGGCTGCAAGGTCTACAACTACTATTCGGGCCGGATTCACCACTGGCACCCGTGGGTGACCAGCGACCATGTCCCGGAAGAGGGCGTGGACGCGCCGCTCTTCAACGGGTGCGCCGCTGCCGCCCGCAGCTCGGTGCTGAAGGAAGTGGGGTTCTATGCTGACGAGTTTTTCCTGTACGAGAACGAGCGCGACCTCTGCACCAGGATCATCAGCGCCGGGTACGCGGTGAAATACTTCACAGACATCAGCGGTTACCACATGGTCTCGGAGGAAGGCCGCAGCAGCAACCGGCTGATCTACTACTCCACGAGAAACCTGATTTGGTACTACTGGAAATTCATCCCAATCCGCTCGGCCCTGCTGCGAACCGCCGTGATCGCGGTTTCCAGCACCCTGTCGGCGCTCACCAGCGGGAAGGTGCGCATGCACCTGAAGCCGGTGCTCGACGCCCTCCTGGCGCTGCCCAGGATCATGAAAAAGAGAACACCGGTCCAGGCGGAACTGCTGGCGAAGGTTTTGTACTGATGTCCTGACGGGGCACCATTCGTTTCAAGGAGCAGGTATTTTATGAGGATTGACCTTGTTTTCCCCGGCATCACCTTTTGCGGGTTCAACAGCTTCGGAAAGCCCAACAGCCAGGACGGCAGCTTCATGCAGCACGGTCTGGCGTCGATATGCGCCTATCTCAAGTCGCAGGGGCACGGCGTCGGACTGATCGATCTTCGCAAACTCGAGGGCTGGGACCATATTGAGCGGGTCCTGCTCGCAAGTGACGCCCAGGTTTACGGCATCTCTTCCATGAGCGTCGATTACAGCGTCAGTGAAACCCTGGCTGCCCTGATCAAAAAGGTGAAACCGGGTGCGGTGGTCATCATCGGCGGGGTGCATCCCACAGTGGCTCCCGATGAAGTGCTGGAAAACCCCCACTTCGACTATGTCATCATGAAGGAGGGCGAGATCAGCCTGAACTGGCTCCTGCTGGAGCTTGAGCGCGGTGACAGGCCCGAGCGCCTGATCATGGGCGAACCCGTCGACGTCACGACGCTCCCCTGGGTCGACCGGGACATCTTCGACTACGAGCTGAGCGAGGGGAAAAACCCGCTCCTTTCCCACATGGAACCGCCTTTCATCTCCATCATCACCAGCCGCGGCTGCCCCTACAAGTGCCGCTTCTGCCAGCCTGCCGAACGAATGGTGTTCGGCAACAAGATCAAGTTTCGCCAGGTCGACGACATCATCGACGAGCTTTGCCATCTCCGGGAAAGATACGGCTTCAAAAGCTTTCTCATCCACGACGACCTTTTCATCCTGCAGCCGGAGTTCATCAAGACCTTCGTGGCACGCTACCGGGAGCTCGGATTCACCCAGAAGTTCGCCTGCCAGGCCAGGGCCGACATCATCGTAAACATGGAGGAGAGCATCAAGCTGCTGGCGGAAGTCGGCATGGAATGCCTGATGATCGGTTTCGAGAGCGGCAGCCAGAGCATCCTGGATTTCATCGACAAGGGCGTCACCCTGGAGCAGAGCCGCAAGGCCGTGGAGATCTGCCGCAAGTACAACGTCAAGATCTACGGGAACTTCATGTTCGGCCTGCCGACGGAAACAAAAGCCGACATGAATGCAACGGTTGATTTTATCCATTGGATGAAACCGGATTATGTGTCACCGTCCATATTTACGCCGTATCCGGGCAGCTATCTGTATGATTACTGCAAGGAAAACAATCTGCTTCTGCCTATTTCCCGTGAGCGGTACTGCAGAAATCCACTGACCGGGGCGAAGGTGAGAGGAGTCAATACCTGGCTGGTAAATTACCAGATATTCAGGTGCGCTCCTGTTGTATTCTCTTATCGGTTGGTTGCCAGATTTTTTGGAGTCAAGACTGCCGATTTTCTGGGTAAGGTACGTAGAAGCATTATGTCATTGAGAACAACCGGCTAGTCGGCCCATTCTGCTCCAGGCGCCTCCCTCTGAAAACGGTAAAGGATTTATGGAAATATCTATTGCACTTTGCTCGTTCAATGGAGCACGTTTTCTACCGGATCAATTGAACAGCATCAAATCGCAGCCACGCAAGCCTGACGAGGTCGTTGTTTGCGATGACGGCTCCCGCGACGGAACCATGGAGCTGCTTCAGCTTTTCCAGGAGCAGTGCCCTTTTCCAGTTAAACTGCACCGCAATGAATCTAGGCTCGGCTCGCTAAAGAATTTTGAAAAAGCCATAGGACTCTGTAAGGGTGATGTCGTTGTTCTGGCAGATCAGGATGATGTGTGGATACCGGAAAAACTGACCATAATTGAGGATGCCTTTGAGAAACATCCTGATTTAGGTTATCTGTTTACCGATGCTGAGCTTGTTGACGCAGAAGGTGACTTACTTGGGCGTAGTCTGTGGGCCTCTTTGGGTTTCTCCGCGAAACAATTTAACAAATTCGAGAACGGGGAGCAATTGCGCTGCTTATTCAGAAAACCAATAGTTACTGGTGCAACAATGGCAATTCGGGGGTCATTAAAACAATTTGTATTACCTTTCCCTGAAAATACAATTCTCGTTCATGATCTTTGGATTGCTCTTGTTGCGTCATCTATTAATATGCACGGTTTGCCATTGCCTGATAAGCTAATAAGGTACCGTCTGCATTCATCTCAACAAATCGGTTTAAGGCAATTTTCACTCACCGAACTGTATAATGATTTAATGAAATTCGATAAAAATAATTTTAAAGAATTTGTTGAAGCGTTTGAGTGTTTAATAGATCGTCTTCTGTATCTTCAAAAAACGTATAGCATGGAAGTCTCTGGTTCGGTTATTCAGATAGAACAAAAAAATAGGCATCTTAATAATAGATATTCTATTCACTCCACTCAAAAAATAGCAAAGTATAGTTTATTGATAAGAGAAATTTTATCAGGACGATACAGTGACTATTCTGATTCATGGAAGAGCGTTATTAGGGATATATTTACAAGGTGAATTTGTAACATGAAAAACCTCATCCTCGGGGCTGGGCCATGTGGTCTTGGTGCTGCCTATCATCTCAATAAGCTTGGCCATACGGACTGGCAGCTTTTTGAACGTAGCGACCATGTTGGTGGCCTGTCTGCCTCGTTCATGGACGCGCAGGGCTTTACCTGGGATGTTGGTGGCCATGTCCTGTTCTCCCATTACGACTATTTTGACAGGGCAGTGGCTGAGTCTCTGGGTGATGCCTGGTACGAACACCAGCGCGAGAGCTGGATTCGTATCCTGCAGCGCTGGGTTCCTTACCCGTTTCAGAATAATGTCCGTTACCTTCCGTTTGATGAACTCAAGGAATGCGTCGACGGATTGCGCAACCTTACCTGCTCGCCGGACGATGCTAAGAACTTCCGAGAATGGCTGGATGCAGTCTTCGGAACCGGCATAGTGAAACATTTCATGGGGCAATACAACGCAAAGGTCTGGGGTGTGCCGCTTCAATCCATGAGCAAGGACTGGATTGCCGAGAGGGTGAGTTTGGTCGATCTAACCCGCGTAGAACGAAACATTGCCGAGCAGCTCGACGATCTGAGTTGGGGGCCGAATAACGTTTTCAGGTTTCCGAAACATGGCGGTACGGGGGCTATTTACGAAGGCATTGCCAAACCTCTGCATGATAGAATCCATCTGCAGCATGAGATGATTGATATTGACCTGGAGCAGAAGATAGTGACCTTTTCCAACGGCCGAATTGAGCGCTATGATGTCCTGATCAATACCTCGCCGCTTGACCTGCTGGTTTCGCGTTGCCGTGCGATTCCCGAGCAGATAGCAGATGCTGCCGGTGACCTGGTTCACAATGGCGGCTTGATCGTCGGGCTTGGATTTGAGGGCTCGCGTGATGACTCGAAGTGCTGGATGTATTTCCCTGAGAACAATGCCCCCTTCTACCGGGTGACCAACTTTCACAACTATTCCCGTTTCAATGTTCCCGCTGGAGATACCGGGCGCTATTTTTCGCTGATGTGCGAAACGACCTATTCACCACATAAGCCGGAAGACAAGAAACGTATTGTAGAACAAACACTTCTTGGGCTTGTCGACAGCGGCATGATTGATGAGGGGCAAAAAGATCGAATTGCCAGTCGCTACCTGATCGACATCCCGTATTCCTATCCGGTGCCGACACTGGGACGTGACAAGGCGCTGGCCGCAATTCAACCATACCTGGAAACCAGATCAGTATACTCGCGGGGGCGCTTCGGCGCCTGGAAATACGAGATCGGCAATATGGATCATTCATTCATGCAGGGGGTAGAGGTGGTTGAACGCCTGTTGACTGGCAATGAAGAACGAACCTTCAACGGTACGGCAGGGTGAATATCCGCATCATGAAGCTGCTTGATTTTGCAGCCGGCCGGATTGCTACGTCCTTCATTCCCTCTCCGGTACGAAGGGAATTGCCTTCCCCGGTTGCCTCCCTGCTCATCATCCGTCCCGGCGGCATCGGCGATACGGTACTACTGGCGCCTGCTATTCGCTCCCTCAAAAAAAACAATCCCACTATTCATATCACGGTCCAGGCCGAGAAACGTAATGCCGGAGTTTTCTCCCTGATTCCCGATGTGGACAGGCTGCTCTGTTACGATCGCCCAAGTGAGTTGCTTCAGGTCCTGCGCGGTAGTTACGACGTAGTTATCGATACTGAACAAAGCCATCGGTTGTCGGCAGTTGTGGCTCGTTTTGTTTCTGCGCAGGTAAAAATCGGCTTCGATACCAACGAGCGCAGGCGGATGTTCACCCACCCGACCCCTTATTCGCAAGATGACTATGAGGCGTTAAGCTTCGCTCACCTGCTGGAACCGCTGGGTATCGAAACAAGTGTTCTGGAATTGGCAACTCCATTTCTGTCCATTCCGGAAACTGCCTCTGGCAAAGCTGGAGTTCTTTTGGAATCGCTCCAAGATGAGTCTTTTGTGGCGATCTTTCCCGGCGCCAGTATCCCTGAACGGCGTTGGGGTGCAGAACGTTTCCGGCGTGTATCTGAGATGCTGTCGATGTTTGGTGTCAGAACGGTTGTCGTGGGCGGGAAAGAGGACCGTCAGCAGGGTGACATTATTGTTTGCGCTGGATTGGGATTGAACCTGGCGGGATTGACCTCGTTGGCCGAGACCGCTGCTGTTATCCAAAAGAGTTCTCTGCTGCTGAGCGGTGATTCCGGGGTGTTGCATATTGCTGTTGGTTTGGGTGTGCCGACGGTCTCCCTGTTCGGTCCCGGAAGGGCAAAAAAATGGGCGCCCCAAGGGGAGCGCCACATCGTTATCAACAAGGAATTGCCTTGTTCACCATGTACAAGCTTCGGTAACACGCCTCCCTGTCCGATTGACGCCCGCTGCATGAGCGATATCACCGTTGACGAGGTCGTGAATGCCGTCACCATGCTGCTGACCAGCACGGGGGCCATGCCCTCCAGTTGCTGCAAGCGCGATTGGATCGAAGTAGCCTAATTGCCTCCTTACCCCTCAATCCTCGGAAACAGGGCTTCGGCCTTGGTGATCATTGTCCCCTGTTTCAAGCCTCCCCACGTCAGACTCTCTTTAGAAACATCATCCTTCCATCCCAATGAACAGAGCGCCTTCTGAGCCGTTGCCGGCATAAAGGCCGACAGGATGCAGTGGGTGATCCGCTGTGATTCCAGCAGGCAGTACATGACCGTTGCCAGTCGCTCCTTCTGGGCCGGGTCCTTGGCCAGGGTCCAGGGGGCCGAGTCGTCAATGTATTTGTTGCCGGCGGAAATGACCTCCCAGATGGCCTGCAGGGCCTTGCTGAAGGCCATTTCATCCATCAGTCGGTCAACGGTTGCCACCATTTCGGTCGTCTTGTTCTGAAGTGCGCTATCCATTTCAGTCAGCGCGCCTGGGGCCGGCAGGACTCCATCGAAATATTTGACCGCCATGGCGGTGGAGCGGCTGAGCAGGTTACCGATGTCGTTGGCCAGGTCGGAGTTGATCCGCTGGACGAGGGCGGTGTGGGAAAAGTCGCCATCCAGGCCGAAGGGAACCTCGCGCAGCAGGAAGTATCTGACCGCATCCACGCCGTACTTGTCGATCAGCATGTTCGGTTCGACCACGTTCTGCAGGCTCTTGCTCATCTTCTGCCCTTCGACTGTCCACCAGCCATGGGCAAAGACCTTTTCCGGCAGGGGCAGGCCGGCGGCCATCAGGAAGGTCGGCCAGTAGACGGCGTGGAAGCGCAGGATGTCCTTGCCGATCAGGTGCACATCCACCGGCCAGTAGCGCCCGTAATTGCCGCTTTCATCCGGGTAGCCCAGGGCAGTGATGTAATTGGTCAGGGCATCAAACCAGACATAGATGATATGTTTCTCGTTGCCGGGAACCGGGATGCCCCAGGAAAAGGTGGTGCGGGATACGGAAAGGTCGCGCAGACCTTCCTTGACAAAGGAGATGATCTCGTTGCGCTTGCTCTTGGGCTGGATGAAGTCGGGATGGGCGTCGATGTGCGCCAGCAACTGCTCCTGGTACTTGCTCATGCGGAAGAAGTAGGATTCCTCCTTGAGCTTTTCCACCGGACGGTTGCAATCCGGGCAGCGCCCTTCAATCAGCTGGGTCTCGGTCCAGAAGGTCTCGCAGGGGGTGCAGTACCAGTCCTCGTATTCCCCCAGGTAGATATCACCCTTGTCGAGAATATCCTTGAAGATGTGTGCGACGCCTTTTTTGTGGCGTTCCTGGGTTGTGCGGATGAAGTCGTTATTCGAGATCCCCAGCCGCTCCCAGAGGGCCTGAAAGCGCTTGACCACCCGGTCGGCCAGTTCCAGCGGGGTTTCTCCGGCGGTGGTGGCCGCCTTCTCTACCTTCTGGCCATGCTCGTCGCTGCCGGTCAGAAAATAGACATCATATCCCATCAACCGTTTGTAGCGGGCCAGTACGTCGGCTGCCACCGTGGTGTAGGCGTGACCGATGTGCGGCACATCGTTGACGTAGTAGATGGGGGTGGTGACGTAGAAGGTCGGTTTCATGGCTCACTCCTCTTTGGTTCGCTGCCTGTGCCGCCGG
>JAJYBH010000137.1 GCA_021779135.1 Deltaproteobacteria bacterium | reverse complement strand
GTCATGGAGGCCGGCATGGGCGGCCGCTCCGACGCAACGGCTGCCCTGCCGGGCATTATGACGGTCATCACCCCCATATCGCTGGACCACTGCGACTATCTGGGGAGCACACTGGAGAAGATCGCTGCGGAAAAAGCCGGCATAGTTGAACCGGATACACCTGTCATAATCGGTCGCCAGCCGGTTGAGGCACGTAGCGTCATCGCCGCCTCCCTGCAACGGGAGAACCAGCGCGTGGTCTGGGCCGATGCGGACTTTTCCGCCCGCTGGAACAGGGACGGCACGCTCGATTACCAGGGGATTCATGCTGTGCTGGAACGGCTTTCTCCCGGCATACCCGGACGCTATCAGGCAGGGAACGGGGCACTGGCACTGGCAGCCGCGGAAGTCCTGGGAACGCTGGGCATGCCTCTGCCCGAATCGGGGCTGCGGAACGGCATTGCTGCTGCCCATTGGCCAGGCCGGATGGAGACCATACCCGGTAACCCTCCCCTGCTGCTGGATGGCGCCCATAACCCGGCCGGATCCCTGGCACTGGCGGAGGCATTGTCGGATTACCGCTATCGAAAACTGTTTCTGGTGCTTGGAACCATGGCCGACAAAGATGTCGCCGAAGTTGTTTCAGCACTGGCACCGCTGGCCGCAACATGCTATTGTGTCACCCCGTCAATCGAGCGCGCCTTGGATGACGTGAAACTGGCCGCAATCATTAGAAATATCGGGATTCCAGCCTTGGCCTGCGGCACTGTTGCGAACGGCATTCAATGCGCGCGACGAGATGCAGGCTCCGATGACCTGATTGTTGTATGCGGCTCGCTCTTCACGGTCGGAGAGGCGAAGGCCTGGCTGGCTGGAGCTGAATTTGAGGGAATACGGGGATAAGTAAGGCAGCCGATGAACCTTTTAAAAACCGTCATAACTGCCCTCTGCGTGGTTTGCCTGTCATCTGCTCCGTCCTGGGGAGAAGTGGCCAAGGATATGGATGACGGCATGCGTATCACCGCCGACTTGATGGATCACAACCAGGCGGATGATGTAATTACTGCCAGCGGTAATGTCGTGCTGCGATGGCAGGGCGCAACCCTCACCTCCGACAACGCCACATTCAACCGAGCCAATAAGATCCTCAAGGCTGCGGGCCATGTCGTTATCACCAAAGGCAGCGACACCATCAGGGGAGAATCGGTGAGCCTCGACCTGGATAGCGGACGCGGAGAACTTGCCCGGGGCAACATATTCCTGAAACAGAACAACATGCATCTTTCCAGCGACAAGATCACCCGCACCGGGGAAAATGATTATTCCGCCGGTCAGAGCAGCTATACCACCTGCGATGCCGAGACCCCTTCCTGGAAGCTGGGGGCCGGAAATATCGACTTGACCATCGACGAATACGGCACTGCAAAACATGTTGTCTTTTATATCAAGGATGTGCCGGTCTTTTATTTCCCGTACCTCATTTTCCCGGTCAAGCGCGAGCGCCAGTCCGGCTTTCTCTTCCCGCGTTTCGGCTGGTCCGCGAAGAAAGGGGCCGAGGCCGACATCTTCTATTACTGGGCCATCTCACCAAGCCAGGAAGCTACCGTAGACCTCGACATTCAGACCAAACGCGGCGTCGGCACGGGCCTCGATTACCGTTACCTGCGCAAGCGGGGCAGTACCGGGAAGCTGGGCGGCTACCTGATCTATGACCTGTATACGAACGGCCTGCGCGGCATTGTCGCCCAAACCCACCGTGAGGCCATTTCTCCGGATATGAGCCTGCGCACGTCGATCAACATGACTAGCGACCGCTTGTTTCTGAGCGACTACGGCGAGAAGAGCGGCGACTACAACCGCCAGTTCAACGACAGCACGGTCAACTTCCTGAAAACATGGCAACACTTCGCCTTGACCGCCGACCTTCGCTATACCCAGGATTATTACGCTGCAACAAACAACAACACCCTGCAAACCCTGCCGGAGATCGGGCTGGCCGCGGTGCGCCAGCAGATCTATTCCACCCCCCTCTACTTCGATCTTGATTCCCGTGCCACCAATTATTACCGCGAAAGCGGAGCCCGCGGGCAACGATTCTACGGATTCCCGCGGCTGACCCTCGTTACCGGAGTCCCCGGCTATTTGAATTTGTCAGTCTACGGCGGCGTCCATCTGCGGGCATACCATACCGACAGCATCCCACCGGCCAGCCAGATCAAGGATAATGACGGCAGTCTGCTGCCGGAAACAGGAGTGCGACTTGGTACCTCCTTCAGCAGGGTTTATGACATCAACGCG
This sequence comes from Deltaproteobacteria bacterium, assembly GCA_021779135.1. Classification (GTDB taxonomy): domain Bacteria; phylum Desulfobacterota; class Desulfuromonadia; order Geobacterales; family Pseudopelobacteraceae; genus CAIPTY01. The sequence goes on along the minus strand of JAJYBH010000137.1, from coordinate 5,300 downwards.
GGCAAGTTGCAGAAGCTGCGCCACGAGATACTGCCGGAGCTATCCTATACCTACACCCTCAACCAGGACCAATCACGCTTTCCGTTTTACGATTATACCGACCGCATCGTCCACCAGAACATGATTTCCTATTCCCTGACCAGCTTTCTGGGGGGCAAATTCCGGAACGGGGAGACAAGCGAATACCGGGACCTGATGCGTCTGAAGCTCTCGCAGGGGTATAGCATCACGGGTGGCAGGCGTGACCTGCTGACCCTGGTCGACGTCAACCGCCCCTGGACGGATCTGATCCTGGAATCGGAGACCTGGCTGCACCCGCAGGCCAGGATGACTCTGGATGCCCGTTACAATGTCTACGGCAACTACATTTCCAGTGCCGCTCCCGGGATCGAGATCGATGACAAACGCGGCACCACCATTGGCATCAATTACCGTATGGCGCGTAATGAAGTAGATTATCTCGAGGGGCGGCTGGCCACTAAAATCTTCAAGCCGTGGGAACTGAGCTACGCGACCCGCTACTCGTTCGACAGCCACGAATTCCTCGAATCGGTCTATTCGGTCGAATATCGCCACCAGTGCTGGAGCATACTCGTTACCTACCTCGATCGCCGCGTCACCAATCCCAGCCAGACGGTCCATGTCAGCTTCAATCTGCTGGGCGTTTTCGGCTCAGGTTCGTCAACAGGCGGTATGACCGAAAAATAGGGCTCCGGGATATGGCCCAAATAATAAAACGGGACATCCTCGGCAGCGAGGAGTCCCGTTTTATTTTACTTCTCTTCATGTCCGCCGGTTACGTCGCACTGACATGCGGCAGACCGTAAATTTTACTTGGTAATTTTTGCGTTCTCGATAATGGCGGCATATTTGTAGCCGGCGCCAAAATCACGATCCTTGATCAGGGTTCCGGTTATCGTGACGACATCACCGACATCGGCGCTATCGTTCTTCGAGGTGCAAACCAGGTTGTGGGTTTTCTTCTTTTCAGAGCCGGTGCCGTCCTGGATATGAATCCAGTTCTTGCCCATGATGCCGGTCGATATCTTGACCACCTGACCGCGGATGACGACCTTTTTGTTATTCAGCTTGGCGCTTTTGCTGTAGGCCTCTGCAACAGTTATGGCATTGGGGCCGGTTGCCTTGGCTACCGATATTTTTACGGCTTTTACTTTAAGCGCGCCCTGGCTGCCCGGGGAAACGCCCTGGTTCTTTGCCGGATCGAGTACTGGCTCGGTAGAACCGCCGGAAAGAACTCCTTCCGAGAAAATTATCGAATCAAAGGTACGTTTCAGTGCCTTGCTTTCAAACCGCCCCATCTCCATGCCCGGCTTGAAGCTCATCTGATCGCCAACCTTGACGGGAACCTGTGAAACAGCAATCCAAACTTTTTTGCCATCCTTCTGCTCGAGATAGACGTACGTATAACCACCGCCATTCATGGTCTGAATCACCTTGCCGGCCAGTGGCACGGGGGCGGACGCATCGGCCGGAGCAGCCGTATCTGTTGTGGAAGTTGCGGCAGGCGGGGCGGCGGCAGGCGTTGCCGGGTGACCGGCGGGAAGGGCGGGGGCTTCAAGGGCAAACGCGCTCGCGGTGATACACGCCGCGAGTGAGATGGACAGGAACATGGACTTTTTCATACAATCCCCTTTTTTGAATTTACCAGCATCGGTTTTCTGATACTATCATGAAAACAATGATGCTGAAACCGGAAAAAGGGGTGGGAACTACATGCAAAAGAAAGCGGTGGTACTTTATAGCGGCGGACTGGACTCTACCACCTGCCTGGCGATGGCCGCTGACAGCGGATTTAAACCATACGCGATCAGTTTTTCCTACGGCCAGCGACACAGCTATGAACTGGAGGTTGCCAAGACCAATGCCCGGCACATGGGAGCGGCGGAGCATCTGGTGGTGGATTTCGACCTGCGCCTGATGGGCGGCAGTGCCCTGACAGCGGATATTGACGTCCCCAAACAGGGTGTGGGCAGCGAGATTCCGGTTACCTATGTCCCGGCCCGCAACACCATTTTTCTTTCCTTCGCCCTGGGGTGGGCCGAGGTATTGGGTGCCTTCGACATCTTTATCGGCGTCAACGCCCTGGACTACTCGGGGTATCCCGATTGCCGGCCCGAATATATCGCCGCCTTCGAGGCCATGGCCAATCTGGCAACCAAGGCGGGTGTGGAAGGAACCGGCGGCTTTCGTATCCGTACCCCGCTGATCAGTATGACCAAGGCACAGATCATTGCAGCCGGCTGCGAGCTGGGCGTGGACTACGGCCTGACCCATTCCTGCTACGACCCTTCACCCGAGGGACTTTCCTGCGGACAGTGCGACTCCTGCAGACTGCGCCTGAAAGGTTTCGCCGAGGCCGGACTTACCGATCCGCTGCCCTACCAATCGCCATGATCGTGACCGCCCGTAAGGTATACTAAAGTTTTTTAGCCCCGCTAAAGCAGGAGAATTCCTGCTTTTTTTGTTGACCAGCCACGCTCCTTCTACTATAAATACACCACTGTTTTATAATTATCGAGGAGGTCACGGCATGCATCTTGTTGATCAAATCAAGGAAAAAGCCAGAAAAAGTCTACAGACGGTTGTCCTGCCAGAGAGTTACGACGAGCGAATGCTGTTTGCTGCCGAAAAGATCGTCAAGGAAGGCCTGGCCAGGATCGTCATCCTGGGTGACCCGGCCAAGATCCAGGCCGACGCGGCAGCCAGGGGGATCAATCTGACCGGAGTGGAGCTGCTCGATCCGGCAGCATCGCCAAAACTGGAGCAGTACGTTGCCGACCTGGTCGAGCTGCGCAAGGGCAAGGGCCTGACAGCCGACGAGGCCAGGAAGCTCCTGACCGCCGAAGACAACCTGTACTACGCCGGCATGATGGTCAAGAACGGCGACGCCGGCGGCGAAGTGGCCGGCGCCACCGGTACTACCGGAAACGTGCTCAAGGCCGCCTTCCAGACCGTCGGACCGGCCAAAGGGATCAAGACCGTATCTTCTTTCTTCCTGATGATCACCAAGACACCTGCCTTCGGCGAGAACGGCATCATCCTGTTCGCCGACTGCGCCGTCAACCCCAACCCGGACGCCCAGGCCCTGGCCGAGATTGCCGTGGCTACCGCCGGAAACTGCAAGGCTTTTCTTGATGTCGAGGCGCGGGTGGGCATGCTCTCCTTCTCAACCAAGGGGAGCGCCAGCCACGCCGATGTGGACAAGGTCACCAAGGCGGTGGAGATCGCCCGGCAGATCAAACCGGACATCCGGATCGACGGAGAGCTGCAGGCCGACGCCGCCCTGCTCCCCAAGGTGGGCGACAAGAAGGCCCCCGGCAGCCCCGTGGCCGGCAAAGCCAATGTCCTGATCTTCCCCGACCTGGATGCCGGCAATATCGCCTACAAGCTTGTGGAGCGCGTAGCCGGAGCGGAAGCGGTCGGTCCGATCATCCAGGGTCTGGCCAAGCCTGTCAATGACCTCTCGCGGGGCTGTTCGGTGGACGACATCGTCAATGTAACCGCCATCACGGCTGTACAGGCCGCACAGGGCTGACACCCAGCTTATCACCTCGGCGATACGGAAAAAGAGGGTGAGCCCCACTGGGCCCACCCTCTTTTTCATTCAGCTTCCCGTTCTGCCATCCCCAGATCAAGAATGCATGTTTCACGCGGCGACGCGACGGCGCAACGTTTAAAAACCATATGAAAACGATTTATTAATGATTTTCTCTGCGCCTCCGCGTGAGACAGGTTGTAACTTGTGTTTTTCTCAGATGGTACGGAGATTCACAACATAAAAGACTAGACGTATGTCACCGAAACGCATGCCAGATACCTTTCCAGACGGTCAACCGCGGATCCGATACTCCCGGTATCAGGAATCTCGGCCGCCCATTCCAGAACCTCGCCGATAGCGGAGATTTCATCAAACCCGAAACTGCCGCCGGAACCTTTCATGCGGTGCGCCAAGGTCTGGATGCCTGCCATGTCGCCAGAGGCAAGCAATCGTTTGATCTCCGCACATTCCCATCGTCTCATGACAAGATACTCGGGGACGATCGTCATCAGTTCCCGGTCAACCTCGACCAGTATTATTTCGCCTCCGGGATTATCCATGTTCGATCCCATCCAGATAGTGCATAAGGCAGTGCAACAAGGCCTTTTTCTTGAACGGTTTGGCAATATGATCGTCACAACCGGCCTCGGAGCATCTGCGTATATCCTCCTCGTAGGCATGGGCGGTCAGCGCCACAACCGGCGTCCTATTACGGCCATCACGCCCCTCGGTTTTGCGTATCATCAGGGTAGCGGTATACCCGTCCATTATCGGCATCTGTATATCCATGAGCACCAGATCGTACTCATTCCGTTCAAAAAGCTCTACCGCTTCGCGCCCGTTCGTTGCTTCATCGATATGCAGCGGCTGACGTGCCAGAAGGAGCCGGATCAGTTCCCTGTTCTCCCGGGAATCATCCACCAGAAGCACGCGTGAACGTCTGTCGGTGCCGGCCTGTGCGAGAGATTCACCGGCACTGGCATCCCTGACAATGACAGCCGGTTTAGCCTGCTGCACGGCAAGCGGCCGATCAGACAAAAGAAATTTGATGCTGAAGGAAAATATACTGCCTGCCCCCGGCGCGCTCTCCACCCTGAATCTGCCGCCCATCGCTTCAACGAGGCGCCGGCTGATTGCCAGGCCAAGCCCGCTGCCGCCGTAGCGGCGGGTAATAGATGAATCCGCCTGGGCAAACGTCTCAAAGATCATGTCAATCTTGTCGGATTCAATGCCGATGCCGGTGTCGCGAACCAGGAAACAAACCTCTGTCGAGTGGAGATCAGCTTGACCGCACTGGGCAGACACGCTCACCTTTCCGCCGTTGTCGGTAAACTTGATGGCGTTGGAAATCAGGTTTACGATTACCTGCTGAAACCTGGCCTGATCTCCCACGACAACCTGGGGGGTATCCGGCGTGATGGCAAGCGAAAGTTCCAGATGTTTCCGCTGGGCGTCCAGCTGCAGCATATGCACCGCTGCTTCCAGGGCATCAACCAGGTTGAAATCCCTTGCGATAAGCTCCATATGCCCGGACTCGATGCGCGCAAGATCGATCAGGTCATTGACCTGCACCAGCAGGCTGTCGCCGGCATGGTGGATCATTTCAAGGCAGCGCTGCTGATCGGGTTCCAGGGAGGCGCCCTCCAGGTATTCGGTACCACCGATGATCGAGTTGAGCGGCGTCCGCATCTCATGGCTCATATTTGCCAGAAACTCGGTTTTTGCACGATTGGCGAATTCA
>JAJYBH010000136.1 GCA_021779135.1 Deltaproteobacteria bacterium | reverse complement strand
TAGCCGCGTTTGTCAGACCGGGTGTCACGGTGGAGAAAAAACTGGCCGGAATTCAGGAGGCTCCTTTTATGGAGCCTTTTGACCAGGTTACGCTTCTCTTCTGCCTCATGAAAGATGCCGATCCTGTAGTCAAAGGTGCGGCCGGGAGCGCATTTTCCTCGTTGCCGGTCGATGTTGCACTGTCATATATTCGAGCATCTGAAGCCCACCCTTCTCCTCTCAATGAACTTGCCAGGAGTCATTACGCAAACACGGAAGTTGCGGATGCGCTTTTGGGCGCGGAGTCGCTTCCGCTGCAAGGCCGGGAGTTTTTGCAGATGAGCCGGGTACATCTCCCGGTCCAGCCAGAGGGTATCTCTCTGCCGGAAGATGACGGGGAATCTGCTGGAGAGGGCCTGGCAGGGGATGTTGCTTCTCCGGGTGCTGACCGGCCGTTTGCTGCTGAAGAGACGGATGATGAAGAAATCGCGGAAATTGATGAAGAAGACGAGGAGTTTCTCAGCAAGTACAAAATCGCCATGATCATGGGGATCGGTGAGAAGATCAAGATGGCTTTGACCGGTGACAAGGAGTGGCGGTCGATACTGATCAAGGATACCAACAAACTGGTTTCAGGCAGTGTCATCAAGAATCCGCGCATAACCGACGGGGAAATTCTGACGCTTCTGAAGGTGGGCGTCCAGCACGACGAAATCATCCGTCTGATCTGCGCCAACAAGGAATGGGTCAAAAACTACATGATTCGCAAAGCCTTGGTAAGCTGCCCCAAAACCCCTCTTCCCAACGCGTTGCGTTATCTGGCAACCTTGAATGAGAAAGACATTGCCACCTATGCCAAGAGCAAGAATATTTCATCGGTGATTTCCACGCAGGCCAAGCGAATCATTCTCTCGAAAAAACGATAGATCAGGAGCATGAATGGCACTCATCAATCACGCAAAACGCGAGATCAACGCCAAGATCGTGTACTACGGGCATGAAGGGGTCGGCAAGCGCGTGTCGCTGCAGTATCTCTATGACAGGATCAAACCCGCGCTGCGGGGAGAGCTGAAAACCGTGCCTGCCAGCGGCGATTCGCTGGTATTCTTTGATTTCAGTCCCTTTGAACAGCCTGTGTTTGGTGGGTACCGTATCCGTTTTCATCTGTACAGTCTGACCGGCAAGGTTACCAATCCCGCTGCCTGGAAGATGACGCTCAAGGGTGCTGACGGACTTGTGATCGTGGCCGATGCCTCACCTGAAATGATACCGGCCAGCAGGGAAAGTATTTCAAATCTACGGGAATTCCTGGCGGCGTATGGAGTCGGTCTGCATGACACTCCCTGTGTCCTTCAACTCAACGGAGCAGCCGCTGATGGGCGGGCCGGAATCGCGGCCGCGCTCGACGTGCCCGATATGCGGATCTGCCATTCCGAGACTGGAAGTGGCAAAGGCGTACTGGAGGGGCTCTCGATGCTATCCCGAGATATCATGGCTCGCATCGAACAGGACCCTGCCCTGCGGGTGGTGGAATACACGTCGGTTCCCGGGGTAGGACCGTCTGATGCTTCCCCCGCCCTCATGCCTCTCGCACAGGAAGAACATCTGACGGAGCCTGATGAGGGTCCGACAGTAGCGGAGGTGTCGCCCTTGTCGGGGAAGCCGCTGGAGGAGAGTCAGAATATTTTTGAAGGTCCGCGGGTGACACTTGCGGGTGAGAGGGCCATCTGCGACGAAGGTGCCATACGGATACCTCTGGAGATTACATTCGACGGGGTGTCACGCCGGTTGGTGGTATCAATTGCCATCGAGGCAGAGTGATGTTTTAGCGGTTTTCGATGTACAATATTCAGGCGTTTGCGCTACCTTATGCCGGCAGCAACCTTACGAATGTCTGCTGAAGGGTATCATAAAGGGGACCTCTTGCCGGTATCTTTGGTAGTCATCACCGAACTCCTCCAGAAGCCGACGCTCCTCAATCATTCCGCCAACGATGAAATATGCAGTTGAAAATATCGTCAACAGGATCCATCGGTAGGTCATGACCGGATTCAGTACCAGAAACAGGATCGAGAAAAGATAGAGCGGGTGGCGCACGCGGGCATACATGCCGCTGGTGACCAGTCTGGGTGGGTGGGCGAAGCCTGAACGGAGCTGGCTGAAACCGAGGAAATCACCGGCGCCGGTCTGGCGAACGCAGCGGAAGATGACCACTGCAACCACCAGCTGTGCCGCGTACAGCACCCACCTCCAAATTCCCGGCGCGGCGTAGAGCAGCGGTGAAGTCCGATAGGCCGCCATGGCCCAGCCTAACATGACCATCGACGCCAGATTGTAGATCAGACGATAGGCACGCGGCTCTCTGCCGGCAACCCGGCTGAAAAACTGTTTTGTCCGTTTGGCGGCGAACAGCGAGTGAGCTACGCCAAATAACAGGCAGCGTGCTATGAAGACAGCAGAGTCGGGCAGGGGGTTGGCTCCTGAGAATAATTAGTACGTATTGAAGGTAGCATTACCTTCTTGTTTACACAATCACAACGTGCTATATAGCGCTGACAGTGCTTACAACGCAGGGAGGAGTGAACATGGCTGTTATCACGATTTCACGGGAAATGGGAACAGGGGCCTATCACATCGCTGAAGAGGTTGCCCGCAAGCTCAAATACACGCTGGTTGACGGAGAACGCATCAAGGCCAGCGCGCCCAAGTACGGGCTTGCCCCTGACATGCTCCAGATGGTGGACGAGAAGCCTCCCTCCTATATTACCGCGGAGGACCGCAAACGGGCAGCCGCCTTGAACACCGTTGAACTGATCTTGCTGGACTTTGCCCGCAAGGGAAACGTGATCCTGTATGGGCGAGGCGGCCAGGACTTGCTGACTGGCTGCAAAAATGTTCTCCGCCTGAGATTCATTGGCGATTTCGAGGAGCGGGTCGAGCGATTTGCGGAACGGGAATGGATCGATCCGGATCTGGCGCGTTCCATGATCCGTCGCAGTGATCATCAGCGGGGAGGGTTTATTCACTTCTATTTTGATCGCGAATGGAACAACCCTTTAGGCTATGACATGACCTTCAATACGTCACGACTGTCGCAAGAGTCAATCGTGGAAAGCATCGTGTCCTGCGTCAAGGACCTTGGACTCAAGGAGGCTGAGAAGTCCGCCGCGGAACAGATCGATAACACCATTTTGATGAAAAAGATCGAAACGGCTCTGCTGCACGCCCCTGGCCTGGATTACCGCCCTTTCACCATCGTTGCGGACAAGGGTGATGTTGCCGTCAGTGGCTATATTGCATCGGAAGAGGAGAAGAAGACAGCGCTCAAAATCGTCAACTCGATCAAGGGGGTCAAGACGGTTAGTGAAGATATTCAGGTCGTTAATTACAAGGCCTACAAGGATAAGAGCTAGCCCCTTCTCTCGGAAAGTCGCTTTTTAATAGGGGCGAGGAGGTTGTCGCTGAAGCGGACGCCACCTCGCCCTTTTCCTATCTGCAACCCCTCTTCTATTCCATGAAAATCCGAACCTCCGGTTACCAGCAGTCCCAATTCTCCGGCCAGTCGCCGCAGGTACTCCATCTCATCCGTCTGCGCCAGGTTGTTGAAGGCCTCGATACCGTCCAGCCCCAAACCGGAAAGTTCAATAATGATGTCACGGAGTTCCTGGCGGTTGGTGCTGATTGATGTCGGGTGGGCCAGCACGGCGATACCTCCCAGGCGTTTGACCTCTAAGATGGCATCCTGCATTGGCCAGTAGCTTTTGGGGACATTGCAGGGGACCAGGTAGCGCCTGAAGGCGTCTTCGATCGAGCTGACGTGGCCACGCTCCAGCAGGGCGCGGGCGATGTGCGGCCGGCCGATGGCGTCCCGGGCATAGGCCAGGACTTCGGCAAGGGCAATGTTCTCAAGATTCTCCTCGTCAAGCTTCTCATTGACCCGTTCCAGAATTTCCAGGTTGCGGTGTTCCCGCCGTTCGCGAAAGCCGTTCAGTTTCTCTAAAAATCCGGCATCGGACCACTCCATGCCGTAGCCCAGCAGGTGAACATCCTGCCACGATTTGAATTGAACCGACAACTCAACTGCAGGTAGAACCTCAACACCGCATGCCATGCCGGCAGTGACTGCTTCCGCAATGCCCGCCACGGAGTCATGATCGGCAATGGCAACGGCTGAAAGCCCCTCCCTGGCTGCCAGTTGTACCAGTTCAGTGGGTGATAAGGCCCCGTCGGAGCAGTTCGAGTGGGCGTGAAGGTCGATAAACGAGCGGTTATCAATAGTCATTTTTGTATGATAGCCCCATAACGCCGAAAAGTAAAAGCGGTCTTGCGCGCCGATATCGGTTCGGGTACTATTTTTTCATGACCGAATTCAATATTCACGCCGCCATTCGCATTCTGCGCGAGGAGTATCGCTTCTGGAAGACACCCGCGGTGACGATCGTTGCCCAGTGCGATGGCAGCCCGTTCAAGGTGCTGGTCTCCTGTCTCATCTCGCTGCGCACCAAGGATGATGTTACGGCGCAGGCATCAATGAGGCTCTTTGAAAGGGCAGATACCCCGGATGCCATGCAGTCGCTTCCGGTTGAGGAGGTTGCCGGATTGATCTATCCGGCCGGATTCTACCGGAACAAGGCGCTTCAGATCGTTGAGATCTCCAAACGCTTGATGCGTGAGTATGGCGGCCGGGTGCCGAATGAAATCGATGAACTGTTGAAATTCAAGGGGGTCGGGCGCAAGACCGCCAATCTGGTGGTGACACTCGGTTTCGGCAAAGCGGGCATCTGCGTGGATACCCATGTTCACCGCATCTGCAACCGCTGGGGATACGTCTCGACCAAGACGCCCGATGAGACGGAGGCCGACCTGCGAAAAAAACTTCCCGCCGAATACTGGATCGAGATCAACGACCTGCTGGTGGCATTTGGCCAGAATCATTGTTTTCCGGTGTCGCCGCGCTGTTCCGTCTGTCGTCTGGCGGAGATGTGTGCCAAAGTCGGGGTGGGCGCCTCACGCTGAGATCATTTTAGAAAAGTGTTATTCTGTTAACTAGACAGTTGCCAGCAACAGAAATAGCATGTAATATCACGCAGAATTCGATCCGTACGCTATCCTATTTCAGGAGGACTTTAATAATGTTGAGAAAGATTGGTTTTATCGGGCTGGGAACCGTGGGAAGACATATGGCTGCCAACCTGACCAAGGGTAGCTACGAGTTGACGGTGTTTGACAGCGAAAATGCCGCCGTTGCCGAACTGGTGGCCCTGGGCGCCGTGGCGGCATCCTCGGCGGCCGAAGCCGCCAAAGGGCGTGATCTGGTCATCGCCATCGTTCCGGAAGGCGAGGAACTGGGCGGCCTGTTTTTCGGGAAAGAGGGGATTCTGGCCGGCATAGATCCCGGCACGATTTTCGCCGATATGGGATCGCACTCGGTTGAAACTACCCTGAAAATGGCGGAGGAGTCCGCGAAACTCAAGGTGCAGTATCTGGATGCCCCGGTTTGGGGGGGCAAGGTTCATGCAGCTAACGGGCTCATGACAATTGTCATCGGCGGCGATCCTGCCCTGGCCGGTAAATGCAGGGAACCGTTCTCATTTTTCGGCCTGAATACAATCCACGTAGGTCAGATAGGTGACGCCACCAAGATGAAATACGTTGTTAACATGGTGCAGGCCGAACTGGTGCAGGTTCTGGCTGAAGGGCTGGTATTCGGAGAAAAACTGGGTTTTCATGCCGACAAGATTCTGGAAGTCCTGGATACGCGCGGTGTGGCCTCCCCGCTTTTCCATCTCAAGGGGCGCGCCATGTCCCGCGGAGACTTCTCACGCAGCCTGGCCCTCAAATATGTGCATGAGCAGCTCAACATGGTCCTGGGTGCCGCCCGCCAGATGGGGCTTGACCTGCCTTCGGCCGAGGCGGCCTCCAAGTCTTACGAACAGGGTGTCGAAGCGGGGTGGGGAGAAGAGGATTTCTCGGCGGTCATCAAGGTGCTGCGCAAGCAAGCATGAAAATTACAATTATTTGATACCATGAGAGGCGTCCGCAGTTTGGACGCCTCTTTTTGTAAAGGAGTTGTCCCATGCACACAGAATTCCGCCCCCGTCAGGTCTATATGGCAGCCTCCTGGATGGCCCCCGTGGGCCGTTACAATGGCAAGGACAAGGAAAACCTGTCGTTTCTCGAGATGGCCGAGCGTTGCGGCGAGGTCTTCAGCGGCGGGCCGGTGCGGCGCCGCGACATCGAGGCGGTCGTGGTCGGCAGTCAGAACCCGTCCGCCTTCTCCGGGGTAGACAATACCGCGGCCAAGATTGCCGGCATCCTGGGGATTTCCGGAGCCAAATCGGTGCTGATCGATACCGCCTCATCATCGGGAGCATCCGCATTTGAGAATGCCTATCTGGAGGTCGCCTCCGGACGCTATGACTGCGTCCTGGCCATCGGTATCCAGAAGATGAGCGATGCCTCGACCCTGGACTCGACACGGATCATCGCCGGGGTCATCGACCGTGAGGAGTCGGAGTTCGGCCTGACCATGCCGGCCTGCGGAGCGCTGGTGGCCCGGGCGCTCAAGGAAAGGCTTGGCCTCAGCGATGAGGAGTGGACCGCGTATTCGGCCCTGCTCACCCAGCGCAGCCATCGTTTCGCGGCACAGAACCCCGAGGCCCACAATAATTTCAAGCTGGATGTGGCCGATTATTATCGTCAGATTGCCGGCAACAAGAACTACCTCTATTGGGACCCGTTGCGCTACCACGATTTTTGTCCCATGTCCGACGGCATGGCGGCGGTCATCCTGACATCGAAACCACAGGAGGTGCTGGTCAGTGGTGTGGGAAGCGCCACCGACATCCCGACCATCGCCGATCGCAACTATTTCCATTCATTCCCGGCCACGGTCATCGCCGCCGGTTATGCCTACGGCATGGCCGGAATCAAGGATATCCGCTCCCTGGCCGGCAAGCTGCATGTCAATATGCATGACCCTTTTAACGGGTTTGGCCCCATCAACATGGTGGACCTGGGTGTTGTCGGCCGCAGGCGTCTCATGGATGCGCTGTTTGACGATGACTTGACCGGGCCGTCCGGCGCGTTCCCGACCAATCTGACCGGCGGGCTGAAAGGGCGCGGCCATCCCCTGGGGGCGACCGGCATGATCCAGATCGTCGAAAACCACCGCCTGATTCGTGAACGGGGCTTTGCCGCGGGCCTGTCACACTCCATCGGCGGGCCGATCAATAACAATGTAGTCGTGCTGCTGGAGCGCAGCCATCATTTTCAAACCCGTTCGCATGAACCTTACAAACCGTGGGGGTTGCCATCACTGGGGCGCCTCAAGCCCAAGGGCGTCAGCCTCGATGCCCTGCTGGCATCGGGAAAGCCCGTGGAAGGGGCATTTGTAACGTCAACCGCCCGTTTCAATTACCGGAGCGGAAAGCCTGAAGTTGTTATCCTGATTATCTCGTGCCGTTTTGAAGGAGCCAGGTACCGTTTTCTGTTTGGCATCGATGGTGAACATCATGCCCAGGTGGCGCACTTCAACGGTGGGGATCCGATCGCCGTCGAACGGATAGATGGGGCTGTCATGGTCAACCGCATGCCGGTGCGT
>JAJYBH010000027.1 GCA_021779135.1 Deltaproteobacteria bacterium | reverse complement strand
AATATTTGGGAGGTTGAGCTGCTTTGTGATAGTTTCAAGATGCATCGGATTTGATATCCTTTCTGCGGATTTTGTCGGGAAACAAAACTCTAACAGAAAATGTCAAATCCGATGTACTTCCTTCTATCTGGTCACCACGCCTCAGAAATTACCCTGCAACTAATTTACGAAAGAACCAAATAAGAATACAAAATAAGAATTGTCATCGCTATTTCCGCAATGATTCAATTGGTTCGTAACACCGAAAAAAAAGAACCAACCCCTTTTAGTCAAATCCGTCTACAACACCCCAATCTCTCAAAGAAACACCTCAACTGCAACTTGATCCCATTATTTGTCTTACTGTTTCGGGTTCTGATGAAAACGATAGAGAGAAACCACCCGAGGACTGAATTCAGTTTTCAGCGATTCGTTGAGCATACTTCTAACCTACTTAAATCATGCTGCCACCGCATAAACGCCCAAATTCCTCTCCGGGTAGCTCTCATAAACATGCTCGAACACCGCCGAGCACTTCTGATGATACAACTCCGGTGTGTAGGCGCGGGGCAAGCCGAAGTCGAGAGTATCTTCGATAGTCAGCTTCAACTGCGAACGGGCCGTCGATTTCTGTCGCCAGTTCAGTACGAGTAATGCCTTGAGGCTGCCCAGCAGTTCGCGGGCTACCTTCTTGACTTCGGTGCGCTCTTCGGGTGTCAGTTCAGGTGCCGGGCGAGTGAGTATGTCAAAAATGACCAGCTCTTCCTCGCTCATATTCTCGCGTACATGGCGTTCTTGTTCCACATCCAGGCTGTTAGAGAGTTTCAACAACTCCTCAAAGAGTTCCTCAATACTGCGGCTACCGGCGTTGTAACTTTCGATCAGCGCCTCGAACTTCTCGGCGAAGTCAGCCCTAGTTCGGTTCAACTGGATCATCTTCTCCAATTGTGCGTGGATGGCGGCCTTGAGCACTTCGAGGTCGGTGTTCTTGTGCTTGGATTCCTTGAAGCGCCGCGCCAGTGCTTCGAAGTTGATCTTTGAGAGGTCAAGCGCCGGTGGCCCCTGTTCGCGAATTTCGTGGCCAGTGATGGATTCGTCGAGTAGGCCGTTGATCTGGCCCATCACCTGCGAGATATCCGGCGGGTTCGGGTTCAGCGTGGCGCGGATGGCTTCGGCCAACGTGGTCAGGCAGGCAACGTGGCCGGCAAATTCCAGTGCTGACGGATCGGGTTTCACGGCACGGTAGAGCGTGCCCACCAGCCGCTCATGGGCGAAGAAGTCGCGGCGCAGTGGGTCGGGGGAGATCAGCGCGTTCATGCCATCCTGGATGCGCGACAGACGCTCCATGCTTCCGGCAGGTGTCGCCTCAATCTCGCCCAGCATCACACCGTGCGCGGCGCAGAAGGTCGTGGCATTTAAGACCGACTTGCGCAGTTCCTCAACCAGTTGCTGCTTGTCCTTGACAGGGTTCTTGCCGTCCTTACCCGCCCCGTAGATCGCCAGCGCTTTTTCCAGGGATGCGAAGACGTTGGCGTAATCGACGATGACACCACTGTACTTGCCGGGGAAAACCCGGTTGGCGCGGGCGATTGTCTGCATCAGCGTGTGGTTACGCATCGGTTTGTCGAGATACACCGTCGAGCAACTCGGTGCGTCGAAGCCGGTCAGCCACATGGCACAGACGAACACTAGGCGCAGCGGGTCGACCGTGTCCTTGAACTTCTCGTCCAGCCCCGGCTGTGACTCATTCATCCGCTTGCGGTGCGGCTCGATGTCGAGACCCAGCTTCTGCATCTGCTGTATTTCGTTCTGCCCCGGCGAGACTATCACTGCCATGTCGGTGCTGGCCAGCACCTCCAGTCGCTGTTTCAACTCGGCTATGCGTACATCGCGCCGCGCCTGATCGGCCGACATGCCGCTACCGGGGTGATAGGCCAGTTCTCCCAGTTCCTTCTGCACCCGTGCGGTTTCCGCAGTCCAATGCACCTTGACCTTATCGTACATACGGAGTGCGGTGGCTTTATCGATGGACACCACCATCGCCTTACCGACAAAGCCCCTCCCCAGGAAGTGCCGCACGATGTCCTGTGCTACCGTTTCAAGCCGGTCGTCACGGGTGATAAGGTGGTATTGCCGGCCCAGTTCGCGTTCCAGCTTCGCATCCTGCTCGGGGTCCAGTTCGGCGCTCTCGATCAGATTGTAAATGTCCTCGTTCAGGTCAGGGTTGACCAGTTGCAGTTCCGGCGTGCGGTTCTCGTAGAACAGTGGGACGGTGGCGCCGTCCTCCACCGATTGCTGGAAGTCGTAGATTGAGACGTAATCACCGAATACTTCCTTGGTGCGTTCCTCGCCCGCGATCAGCGGTGTGCCGGTGAAGGCCAGGAACATCGCCTTGGGGAGCGCGGCGCGCATGTTGAGCGCCAGTGTGTCGTACTGGCTGCGGTGCGCCTCATCGGTCAGCACGATCACGTCAGAGCGGTCACAGAGCAGTTCCGGCGTCTGGAACTTATGCACCAGCGTGAATACATAGCGGTGGTTGCCGCGCAGCAGTTCGCGCAAGTTGGCACCACTCGATGCGTGGCAGGCATCGCCTTCGGTCTCGCTCACCGCGCCGGTGGTCTTGAAGGTCTTGGAGATCTGCTCGTCCAGTTCCACGCGGTCGGTGACGACGACGAAGGTCCAGTTGCCGGCCAGCTTGCGCAGTACCTTCTGGGCGAAGAAAACCATCGAGAAGCTCTTGCCGCTGCCTTGCGTCTGCCAGAACACGCCGCCGCGTCCGTGGCCCAGCTTGCGAGCTTCCAGCATCGAGGCGATGGCGTTGTTGACGCCAAGGTACTGGTGGTTCTGGCCAAGAATCTTGACTAGCCCAGCCTTGTGTTCGGAAAATAACGTGAAGTTCTCGATCAGGTCGAGCAGGCGAGTGCGGTCACAGGTGCCGCGCAGCATTACTTCCAGCGACACCCGGCGTGGTTCGTCCTCTCGCTCGATCCGCTTCCACTCGAAGAAGCGCCCCCAGTCGGCAGTGAGCGAGCCGACACGGCTGTCGGTGCCATTGGAGGCGATGAGAAGTGCGTTGCTCCAAAACAGGGCCGGAATCTGCTGTTTGTAGTGGGTGAGGTTTTCATCGAAGGCGGCCCGTGCCGGCACACCCGGCTTCTTGAGTTCGATAACCACCCAGGGCAGGCCGTTGACGAAGCCGACCAGGTCGGGTCGGCAGGTGTAGAGGGCGCCGGTTACACTGAACTGGCTGACAAGCAGGAAGTCGTTGTTCTCGGGATGTTCCCAATCCACCACGCGCAGGCGTTCGGTTTTTTGGCCGCCATGTTCACGGTCAGGTATCGACACCGTGATGCCTTCCTTGAGTAGCCGATAGACTTCACGGTTGGCCGCCTCCAGGCTCATGGCCGAGCGGTCGCGAGTCAGCTCATCGACGGCGTTGCTGATTGCTTCCGTCGGCAGCGCGGGGTTGAATTTGCACAGTGCGGCGCGCAGGCGTTCCACCAGCACCACCTCACCCTTGGTATCTCGCCCCAGCGTGCCACCCGCGCCGAAGGTTTCCTCCATTGCCGAAACCGTCTGCCAGCCGAGCGTGGCAAACAGTCCGATGGCGGGCTGCTCGACTAGTTGATCTTCGGTATATGGGTGTGGGGTCATGTCAGGTCACTTCCTTTTCCAAGTCTTTGAAATAGTCAGTGTCCCAATCTTGAACAGCTTTCAAGCACGATTGAACGACCGTTTTGCATTCGCTCGTGTCAGGGATGGTGAGTGAGCGAGTTATTGTAGTGTTGTGGGAATAATGGTTGATAAACTTCCAAACACGCTCTCGGACAACCTCGTCTGGAAAAATGCGCTCCATCTTTCCTCTCAAACCTGTGGATAAAGGAATCATGATTCCACCAAAGGCCTCCATGAATCGGCGCACGACGTTTGGTAAACTGAGCAGGCTGCTAAAATCACCCGCGCCAGCCTTGTCGAAGTGGTACAGCGTCGAGAACAGATAGTGGTATTCGGACTTGAACTTCAAGAGTTCCTTCGGGATTTCTTCCAAAACAGAGTCCCCATCGTCCGTCCGCTTAACTAAGTACACGCCCCACTTCTTCCAGTCAGCTTGAGGCTTTTTCATGTTTTCATCATCAGCTAGCCATTCACGGATCAAGTTGAAGAACTCGAAGCTGTGTGTGGAAATGAAGAGTTGTCGACACGTTTCCAGCTGGGTCTTTATCAGCGCGTAGGTATTGAAAAGATGATTTGCGTCGAGACTGGAGATTGGATCGTCAATAACAATTCTGGTGTCTTGTAAGGGGTGCCGACCGTCTTGGACGCGCGTGATGAAGTATGCGAATGCAATAGCCGTCTTCTCTCCTTCACTGAGGTTTTTCGCGACAACACTGTCACGAACAATTTGGAAGCGCTTGTCTGGCGAGACCACCACTCGCAGATCGTTCTTCCCGAAGTAAGCAGCGAGCAGTTCGTTGAGCCTTTCCGCGCCCTTGACAGCCTCAGAAAGCTCCTCTTCGAGTTTGCGGATCTCAGACACAAGTTCGCCGGACTTCTTGCTCTGTTCGCCAATAGCCTTGGTTAAGGCGTCAATCTCTTGGAGTGATTCACTGTATTTCTCTTCGCAGACAAAAAGGGCCGCATAGTGTTTTTCGAGTTTAGCAAACGCTTCTTGGCGCTTCTTGTCAAAGGCAGCGGTCCTTTCGTTGTGTTCACTGATGGTCTTGTTGATCGCTTCCACCGCAGAGGCAATTTGGCCTGCAGGGTCATCCGCTTGTGGGTATTCCAACGGGGTAAACGCTTTGGTCTGTTTCGCGGCCACTGCCTTTGCCAAATTCTGCAACGCAGAAACTCGTGCCTTCATCGCATTTTCAAGCGCATCCTTTTCGGCGGAAAAGCGCTTCACAAGTTCCGCATAGAAGTCGTTCTTGTGGTCCAGTCCTATCTCTTCGCCTTGAGCCGCCTCAATCTCTATCGCGAGAATGCGAAGTTGAGTCATTAAATCGTCATAGTCGGCAGAGAAATGTCCTGCGAGGAGTTTTAGCAAATCCGGCGGTAATAATTGCCCACAGAATTGACACTTGTCTTTTCCCTCATGCAGCGGTCGACCATTGTTGACCCAGTTCTCAATTTCGGGACTACTTTTGAGCCGCGATATTGGATTGCTGGCGCTAACAGCTCTCGCCAGAAGCGAGGTTGTCTTTTTCTTCAGATTCAGAACGGAAGTGAGCGAGATGGTTTTCGTTGTGAGTGCTGGCTTCTTGTCTGTCGACCGGTAGACCGCCAGATACTCTGCGACCGTTTTGTCGTCAAGCAGTTGATCCTCAGGTCTTGCTAAGCACTGCTCAACGCGAGGCTCAAAGCGCCGCTTGTCGTAGTTCACTTCGGCAAGAGGAGTCTTAATGCAATCGCGCGCATAACGGGTAAGTGCCTTTTCGATTTCCTCTTCTTTCCCTGTCTTCCTTTTTCTATTTTTCTCGATGTCCAAACTGAGCGCTTCTCGCTCAGTTCTCTTCGATTTCAGGGTTTCCTGTTTAGCAATGTCCTCTGTGCCCAAGACTAGGATGGGGGTAGCGCTACTATCCGTGAAACTCAGGTTCTCGCGAACGAAATCGTTGTTGAAGACCCTGAGAACGGGTGCAGTATGTGGAGTTGATAAATTATGAGTTGTTCCATCATCTGTGTTTATTTGGACTTGAGCTCCCGAAAAGTCAGCGTGGGGGGCTTTCTGTTCAAAACATCGGAAGGCTCGGGATAAGGTTGTTTTTCCTGAGTAGTTCCAGCCATAGATCAAATTAAACTGCTTGAAGTCTGGTAGGCCTGTCGGCCATTGAAAATCCGCAAACACCCCGAACCCTTTGATGTGTTGTAAGCGGCGAATCATTACGTGTCTTTCTCAACATCGATCTGCCCCGACAGTAAGCGTGGCAGCAAAAGGTCTCGGGTACGTTGGAGGTTTTCAACTTGAGCATCAAGTGCCCATGCCTGTTGGAACATTGGGAGCACAATCGCTTGAAAATGCGAACGAAGAGGCATGGGCGGGGTTGCCAACTCGACTGATGAAATACCTTCCAAGGTTATCTGTGGTTGCGCAGCCCCTCCGATTACATCCCGAAGTCCTCGCATTGCAAGTGTCAAATACAGCCAAAAAAAGTTGTCGCCATGTGTAGGGTCGAACGTGAAGGAGTTGTTGGTTACAAAGCATGGGCCCCTGGAAATTTGCATTTCACCAACGCTTCCACGACAGCCACAGATTATCGTTCTATGCTCCCGTGTGAATTCGTTGTATTGGCCAATAATTTTGGCAGCCCCATACACAGGGTATGCGCCATCTTCAATTAGATTTTTAGTGGGAAGGTTTTTACCATAAGCGACCTTCGCCAGATCAAAGAGTTTCTTCACCTCCCACCCTTTAGGAATCTCGCCAAGGGATGTTGCCATGCGGGGAAGTCCTTTGTGGTCAGGGAA
Source organism: Deltaproteobacteria bacterium (assembly GCA_021779135.1). GTDB lineage: Bacteria > Desulfobacterota > Desulfuromonadia > Geobacterales > Pseudopelobacteraceae > CAIPTY01. The sequence continues at coordinate 24,998 of JAJYBH010000027.1, read as the reverse complement.
TCGGAAGTGAACAAACCATTCACGATAGAGGGCGAGGGCTATCGACTCAATAATCTTGATGCGCCGCTGGCTGTTATCGATGAGCTCGTCGTATGCCGACAGGATGCCTGCTATGCATTGCTGAACGGGGAGGGGGGGGATCACAACTTTTGTATCGCAAAAGGCCGACTTATTCAGTATGGGAGTTCGGACACCTGTGGCGGAGCCAAGTGATAGCAACTCTTGCTTTCTTGTGCGCAGGGAGTAGTAAAGAAAGGAAGGGTCCACCTTGCCGTTAGGCACAATAGTGTTGATTTGTTGATTACTGAACGACGGTCTGTCTGTCATAACGACCTCGCCCATTTGCCAGCCAATGCATGAAACACAGACGCTGTTTGCTGGCAGCTTGATTCGTTTTAGTAGTTCAGCTCCTTCATGAGAGAGTGACCGTTGTGTTTCACGAGCGTATTTTCCTTGGTGCATATCTCCAGGCGTGATGAAAGGAAAATACTCGCCAAAATAGGTTGGGTGCTCTGTTGGTGGAGTTCGGCCAGTAAATACCTCTCCTAGGTCTCCAATCCGAAACTCTTGCCAATTACTCGCAGGCATTCTCACTCCCCTAGAATCTGTGCCACATTTACGGCAATAGTCTGCTCTAATTCCCGTGCCTGGGCGCTAAGCGATACCAATTCCTCATTCAGTGTTTCAAGCTGCTCCTTGAAGTCCTCGTCGCTCACGTTCTCGCCTGGCGCAACGCCGACATAGCGGCCGGGGTTTAGAGACCAACCCTGGGCCTCTATCTCGGCCAGCGTTGCTGCCTTGCATAGTCCGGGCACGTCGGCATAGGTTGGTGTGTCACCAAAGACCTCCTTGAGTTTGGCCGCCGTCTCACCAGCACCTACTCTTGTGTCGAGTTCTTCACCACGATAGAGTGAGACAAGGTTGGCGATGAAGCCGATCTGCGCGGCTGTCCAGTCGCGGTGGGCACGGTCCACTTGCCGGTAGATGTGGCGGGCGTCGATGAACAGCACGGTGCCGGCGCGCTTCGTCTTGGCCTTGCCTTTGTCGAAAAACCACAACGTGACAGGCAACGTGACGGTGTAGAACATGTTGGTGCCGACGGCGATCATGACGTCGACCGCCTGTGCTTCAACCAGCTTCTGCCGCAGTTCCTGCTCGGAGGAGCGGGCATCGGAGGCTGAGTTGGCCATGACGAAGCCGGCGCGGCCCGTGGCATTGAGCGCCGAGTAGAAGAGCTGAATCCAGAGGTAGTTGGCGTTGTCGGTGCGTGGCAGGCCGAAGGGGAAGCGGCGACCGGCGCCGACCATGTCCTTGAGCCGTTCTTTGTCCACTGCATTGACGTTGAAGGGCGGATTGGCGAGGACGAAGTCGAATTGACCGGTGGCGTTGTGCGGGTCGTCATAATAGCTGTTGACGTTGCCGCCGTGACGAATGTCGCCTTCCAGCCCATGCACGGCGAGGTTAAGTCGGCAGAGGCGCCCGGTTTCGTCGGTCTTTTCGACGCCGCAGATGGCGAGTTCGGCGGCAGGGTTCTTCTGATGCTCGGCGACGAAGCGCGCTGACTGCACGAACATGCCACCGGAGCCGCAGGCAGGGTCGAGGATGCGGCCATGGAAGGGCTCAATGATTTCAGCCAGCAGTTTGACGATACTGCTCGGCGTGTAGAACTCGCCGCCACCCTGGCCCTCGGTCATGGCGAATGCACCAAGGAAATATTCGTAGATGCGGCCAAAAGCGTCGTAGTCGAGCGTAGCCGGAATTTCGGAAACCTTCTTCAGCAACTCCTTGAGCAGGGTGCTGGTAAACAGATTGTATGTCTTGGGCAGTACACCGGCAAGTTGTGAGTTGTGCTTCTCGATCTCACGCATTGCGGAATTGACCTTGGCGCCGATGTCGGCGACTTCGGGCAGCGACAGCAGGTAATCGAAGCGCGCTTCGGGGGCGAGGTAGAGGATTCCCTCCGCGTGGTAGGCGGTGGGGTCATCGACTCGGCTACCGCGCCGAGATGATACGCCTGCAGCGCAGAGCTTTTCGAGTTGTACTGTAAAGCGTACTTCAGCAAAACGTAGGAATATGAGACCGAGAATCGGGCCAGAGTATTCCTGCGGCTTGAGGCCTGAGTTGGCGCGAAATTGGTCAGCAGCGTCCCACAGGCGCTTTTCCAGCGTTGTAGTGGCGGTGTCTTTTTCAGAGGGGGCGATCCAGATCATATTTTCTCGATTTACTTGTGATAGCGACTGTGGTTAGCGGTGGAGCCAGTGAGAAGTTATAGCACACTCAGAAAACAATGCGATGCAAAGATTGTCTCTTGTGAGAATAATTCAATGCCCGGCAACAATATCTTCATCAGGCACGTATTGCATCAGCTTCTCAACATGACACCCACCAAAATATCGGCACAGTTTATCGACTACATCAGTGGTGGTGTTATAGCCACGAACATTGACTATCTTGGAAAGGGTTGTACGGTGGATTCCGGTTTTCAGGGCAATATCTTCCATCCGTATCCTTTTCCCTTCCTGAAATTGCTTTTCTTCAATCAATGCCTTCAGATAAAACCTGATCATAATTCCCTCCCCAAAATATTTACGTTTGTATCATATCATCAATAAATGTGATTGACAATCACCACATCGATGTGTAGAGTATAATCTACATTTGTGATCAATAAATATTATTAGAATTATTGTAGGACTTGGTAGGGAGGCATGTATGTTTGTCATGGATCATGTATTTGAAGAGGGGATATGCTTTGAAGGCCAGTACAGGGTGGCTAAAGTCGGCCATAAATATACTCGATATCATAATCCATACATGATCGTTCACCTTCAGGACATAACAGGCATAATTCCTGCCTATTGTTGGTATGGTCGTTATCATGGCCCAAAGCAATTATCTACTCACGACATAGTTCATGTCTGTGGCACCATGAATTCATTTTTAGAAAACTGGCAGGTGAGTGCTGACTCACTGGAAGTGCTGAAAGAATCAGATATAAATCCGTCATTGCTGGTCCCGGTGGATATATGCCCAAGAAGGGATTTGCTTGTACATTTGGCTCGCGCGGTTGACCAGATATCAGCGCCATCTTTACAGCGCTTTGTAAAAAGAATCCTGAACGATGATGAGATAATGTCACGTTTTGCTACCGTACCTGCGAGCGGTAGATACCATCACAACTACCCATCTGGGACTCTGGAACATAGCCTTGAATGCGTCGAAGTTGTTCAGCGCATGCCGGGTCTCAATAATTCTGAAAGAGACCTTGCTGTGGTGGCTGCTTTATTTCATGACATCGGCAAGATCAGAACGAATAAAATAGGCGGAATGACTCAGGAAGGATTTTGGGTCCATCACAATGCCTTGACGTGCGAAATTTTGGGGGATCATCTCAAAAGCCTTGACTGCGACTGGCCGGATGCAGCATACGTCCTTAGACACATCTGGAGCTTTCTACATAAAGGGCCAACGCAGAGCAGAAGTTCGCTGGCTGGACTGGTTGCTTACGCCGACCAGTACAGCGCCGAGCGAGCCCAAGAAAAAGCAGCCTTTGCCGACCAGAAAACGTGGAAAACAGCAGTAAAGGATTTAAACGGTAACTTGCGGATGCGTTTGCGGGAAGCAGCATAACTTGTGTGTAGTTATAATGTGTAAATTGTCAACTAACAGCAATGTGTACAATGTCAACTTAAAGATAGTATGTTATTGCTTTGGTGTTATTTAGTTATAGTTGGTTAAGTGCACTTATGTTATATTTTACTCCGCGCCTTGTAGCAATATTCTGTATTATGTATTCAGCAATGTTGTTATTTATATCCGTATAAATAAGATATAAGTTAAAATAGTTGTTGCTTTTTTTATTATTGTGTGTTTTTATAACAATAACCTTTCCGCTAATCATTTAAGTCTGTTTTTTGACAGACATGGTTATGCATCTCCTACGTATAATTCACACGTCGGAGTGTATGTTCCGGACACTTGGTGCCCCGGAATTCAACGCAGATTCAATGCACATACCAAAGGGAGTAGTGCGCCGTTTTACTTCCATCCCCCTTTGTTGACCTCAGTAGACCCACCATCTCGTAAATGTCCTCTCAGTCAGTTATTAAAGTAGAAACCACATGATGTCATTCCGTCCATGTCGCTGAATTTGTGCTTCCTGGATGATTATTAATTCAGAAGGGCTGCACTTCCAACGCTGAAGCCTGAAAATTTGGGCTTTGCGTTGAACTCGCAGTTCTTATACCCCACCTTACTGGTCAGGGACAATGTCCATGAACAGTATAAATCTGAAACTGCGATCAGTTGATATTCAAACACATTCGCAAAATACGCCAACGAATCTCGCCACCACCAAGCAAAGCCACAGCGTGCTCCTGCTTGGTGAGTCCGACACCCACAAGGGTCGTACTTTGTTTCGGATTCGTTTAATCAGCAGGAGATCTGGCTATTGGCCGATCTCCGCTGTTATTCATTTCAAATGCACATTGCTGATACAGCAATAGCGCATATCACATAAACTCACAAAGCACAGCAGGATCACATCGATCCATCCCCCATCGCATATTTCGAGCTCGTGTGAATGCGTCCAGCATTCGCATGGCCTTTGCACGCCTGTCTCTTTCGTGCAGCTTTAGCGTAAAGAAAGAGACAGGCGATCCGCGGATGGCCGTTCCACGGCCATCCGCGCAATTTTAGAAAATGCGATAGCCCACTTAGAAAATGCGATGGACGGGTAAAACATCAAGAGAAGGAGGTGGAAAAGCCACAAGTATCGCCTCTCGGACTGCGGTCCGAGAGTAGCTCGCCCCGCCCGAAAGGGAGCTGCAACAGGAATGTTGAGGCACATGGCTGCGGCCATGTTGGAGGTTCCGGTAACGTACATATCCAAGGATATGATATGGGGCTGGATAATGAGCACGTTCTCTCAACACATCACGCGGAGCGATACCGCAGAAAGGAGTACACAACAATGAAGAAGATAGAACTTCAAGCAACACACTGCATTGGCAAAGAGCGACATGCTGGTGACAAAACCCATACTGAACATCTGGGCAGTCTTGCCAGGGTTGGTGAATGGCTGGAATCCAAGTACGGATTGGACAACATCAAGCATCTGAAAAGTCATATGGTGCAGACATTTTTCAGGGAGCACGCCCATCTCTCCCCTTCAACCCTGGAAAAATATGCAACTGCATTTCGGCTGATTGCAAAAGATATCGACAAAGAAAACATTGTCCCACGAAGCAATAAAGAGTTGGGTGGCCGGACAGCTGCCGAACGCTATGCTCCTAAGGCTGGCAATGCGGAGAAACTTGATTCAGTCCGAGAAAAACTTGTCGAAATGGCCTCAATGGATCAAGACAAAAGGTACCTTGTTGCCGCTCACGACATGCGCCAGGCGTTCGGTCTCCGATCTGCTGAGTCCCTTGCCAGTTGCAGGGTCGTTGAGCGCGACGGCAGGCAGTTTCTCGCTCCTGACATGACAAAAGGTGGCCGGGGGCGAGAAATCGAAATCAAAACCCAACAACAACGTGACGCGGTGGCGGCAGTAAGAGCCTTGGCTTCGGAATATGGCAAGCCCTCCGGCTCGATGCTCCCACCGTCGAAAAGCTGGGAGCAGTGCTTGAATCAACAAAGAAATACCATGTCCAAGTTGGGGGCGACCAAAGCCAATAATGCAAATATGCATGTCAACAGGCACGTCTGGGCTCAGGATCAATTAAAGAGTGGAGAAAGCCGAAAAGACACGGCAGAGGCACTCGGACATGGCAGGCAAGAGGTAGTCTACCATTACGCCAAGTGACTCTTGATGTTGTATAAATAATCTGGATCGAACCCCCCACGGCTTAGCAAGCCGATGGGGGGTTTTTGCGTTTGGGGGCAGCCGGACACCCTCCTGATCTATATATAGGAGGAGGTGATCTGTCTCCCCCAAGCTTAACCGAAAGCACCGTATCGTATCGTCACCACGATACGATACACACACGACGATACGTTACGAAAGGAGGAAAAAATGCCAAGAGTTGGAATTAGTTATGACCAGGTCGCTGCCGCAGCTGATGGCCTGGTGGCCAACAACATCAGCCCGACCATGAAAAATGTGCGGGAACAACTGGGGCGAACAGGTAGCAGCAATACGATTCAAAAGCATCTTGCCTCATGGCGAGAAGCGCGACCGCCACGTGCTGCAGTAAGCCCTGAGCTGCCTGAAAGCATCATTAATGCGTTCAGCCGTGAAATTGACCGGGCGACATCGGAGGCCAGGGCTGAAATTGAAGGTCGCCTGGTTATCAGCCAGGCCGAGGCTGCCGAACTGGCGGAAATTGGTGAAGCGCTTGAAGTTGAAATTGACAAACTAATGGAGCAGCACACTGCATTGTCGAAAGACAGGGATATGTTGCTGGGTAAGCTTCAGGAACAGGCCGGCGAGATAGAAAGGTTATCGAGGGAGAATGAACGCGAACGATACGGCGCAGAGCAGGCCCGGATAGAAGTCGCCCAGATGCGCAACAAGCTGGAGTTACAGACAGAGAAGTTGGAGGGACAGTCCGCCACGATTGATACGCTGTCGTCATCAGTCTCCTGTGAGTCTCAGGCCAGGATCATTGCCGAAAAAGAGGCCGCCGTTCTTGCTGCCAAACTTGAGTCGGAACTGCAGAGGTCGGGAGTACTTCTCCAGGATAAAGATTCATTGGCCGCTCAAGTGGATGCCGAAAGGCATTCGGCTGAATCGGCCCGTGTCCAGGCCGCAAGAATAACCAACGAGCTTGAACTCCAGTCTGCCGCCATGGCGGAAAGAAATATAGCCAACATGGAATTATCGAAGTTTTACGAGACTGAAAAAAATGCACGCACTGCTGCTGAAAAGCAGATCGCGGTTCTGAGTACACGGCTGGAGGAACAGGGCAGGGCGGTCATTCAGCCTCTTCAATCACCGGTGCCAGGGATTTCCGATGACAACGAAATAATTGTTACTCCTGTGGAAAATGTCGCTGCTGCCTCGGTCATTTAGGAAAATAACATGGAAAAAGAGACGTCTACATACAGATGAAACCGCCCGCCAAGACAATAACCGATGCATCCCCATTCATATCGCCAGTTGAGCTCGTGGAGCGCTGGCGTTGTGGAAGGTCGTCGGTGGACCGTATTGCGCGGAGTGCCGGGCTTACCAGGCTTTGCCTTGGCTCGGGCAAAAACGGGATGATCCGTTATCTGAAAGAGGAGGTGATTGCTTATGAGGAATCGCGTCGTATCGTGATGCGATAAAAAGTGCACAGGTTGAAAATTTAATACCACCCCGCAGTGCGCCCCGTGGATTCCGCAAGTCCCCCCGGGGCGCACTCATTTTCACATCAAAATCTCACCGGTTGTTGACGACAAGTGTCAGTCTCGGGCGTTCGCGTTCAAAAGGCATTACGATTGCAACAGGCTTGGGAGCTGGCGGCTCCGGAACCGGTGCCTTGCTTTCGCCAAACTCCACCGACGATATCAGGGATTCCGGCAGCAGGGCAGCATAGTGTTTGCGGCAGATCTCGGGCGAGTTCCCCATAATCTTCGAAATCTTGTACAGGCTTTCGCCCTTCATGGCCAACTGGCTGCCGAAGGTGTGCCGGAACTCAAGGCAGGTCCAATCCAGTCCGACAGATTCGTTTGCATCCCTGAGTTCCCTGGAAAGGTTATCCGGGTCCCACTGGCATCCGCGAACGGTTGAGAAGAAAAATTTCCCATCGACATCTGCCGGTGAATACCGGTCAAGATACTTTCGCAGAGTGCTGCTGATTGGCACTGCCCGGTTGACCTTGGTTTTCGGTTCCCAGAACTTGTCGTTAACAGTCTTGGCACAAACCCGGATCATGCCATTGTTCCCGGCGTTCAAGTCGACATCGTCGATAGTTAGCCAGCACAATTCCTCCCGTCGCAGCCCCGTGTAGATATAGACCGCCACCATGGTCTGGAGTTCGGGCCATGGCTCCAGAGCCTTCAGCTGTTCCTCAATTTCCTCCAGGGTGAGGAAGCTGATCTCGGATGCTCGTTCCTTGTAGCGTTCAACCTTGGCAGCCGGATTCTTGTCGCCAGGCATCCTGATGCCATTCTGCTCCATTGCCCAGTTGTAAAGGCGGGTCAGAACCTCACGGGAGCGGTTGGCGGTCTTTGGTTTCCAACCCTTGCGACGCACCTGAACCGTAATGTAATTGGCAACATCCGCAGTGGTTACCTGTTCGAAACAGGGAGCCTCGATATACTGAGGGGCATGCTTGGTGGGGCACTTCTTGCCCTTCTCGCTGATCTTGATGTTTTTCAGCTCGAGTTCGGGACAGATTGGCCCGAAGGCCTCACGAAGGTAATATACGTCTCGCTGTACACTCTTGGTCGTCTTTCTGGCCAGCATGCTCTCGACGTATGCGGTGACTACCTTGGCAATTGTGGTCCTGGTGGGGAGGGGGTTGTCTTCGCCCCGGTAGAGGGAAGACTCCAGTTGGCGAAGTTTTTCCTTGGCCAGTTGCAGGGACGAGGTGTTGAGGGAAATCCTTTTTGCTTTCTTGCCTGCCATGTACTGGGCGTAATAAAGGGTTCCGCGTTTGATAAGGCTTGCCATGTTTCAGTCTCCTTGGCAGTCCCCTTCACTCTTTGTGTACAGTTTTGTGTACAGCCAAAACAAAAAGGGACCTGCAGTTGTATGCAAGTCCCTGATATTGTTTGGTTGCGGGGATAGGATTTGAACCTATGACCTTCGGGTTATGAGCCCGACGAGCTACCAGACTGCTCCACCCCGCGACAAGTGAAGAAATATGTTTATAGCTTATCCGATCAAGCAGGTCAATATTTATTTTTGGGCCACGATGAAATAAACAGAATAACGAGATAATAATCGGTAAGTTGTGAGCATAATATATTTTGCGGCTGTTCCTGCGCATGCGGTAGTCATGGCAGAAATTCCTGAAATACCCGGTTGGAGAGCAGCATGCCTCGACGGGTGAGGCATATGCCGGAACGAGTTTCTGTCAGTAGCCCCTGTCCCTGCAACATAGTGAGTTTTGGCCCAAAAACATCTTGAAGCCGTGTGCCGAACTCCCGCTCGAAGACGTTGGGCTGAACCCCGGCGGACATGCGCAATCCCAGGAAGAGGTGTTCGGCCATGGCATCAGGGCGAGACAAGGGCATGACGTCTCTGCGCGGCAGGACGCCATTGTCAAGGGATGTACGGTATTCCTCCAGATCGGCGACGTTGCTGAAGCGGGTGCCATGCCCGGCATCCCTCAGGAACGAATGGGCGCCGGCCCCAAGACCCAGGTAGCCGTCCCGCTTCCAGTAGCCGCTGTTGTGACGGGACCGGAAACCGGCCCGCGCGTAATTGGCGATCTCATAGTGTTCATAGCCGCTGGTTTCCAGGAGGTCATCCGCCATCTCGAACATCTCCGCTGCCAGATCTTCGTCGGGCAGCAGCGGGCTGTCGTCTGCAAACTGCTCGGCAAAGGGAGTATCATCCTCAATTGTCAAACCGTATATGGAGACATGTTCCGGGGAAAGCTGCAAGGCCTGCTGGAGTTCCGCCAGCCACATGGCACCCGTCTGGCCGGGAAGTGCATGGATCAGGTCGATGCCGATGTTCTCGAAACCGGCCCGACGTGCCTCAGTAAAAGCTTCCCGTGCCTGCTGCGCGGTGTGGATGCGTCCCAATGACCGCAGCATCCTGTCATCAAACGACTGGATGCCAAGAGAAAGCCGTGTAATCCCTGCCTGCCGGAAATCAGCCAGTCGCTGGAAAGCGACTGTTCCGGGGTTGGCCTCCAGGGTGACTTCGGCCTTTGCCGCCAATCCGAACAAGTCTCTTGCCTGCTGTATCAGGCCTTCAACCTGGTGAGGGTCCATGAGCGAAGGAGTGCCTCCTCCAAAATAGACGGAATCCAGTTGGTGGTGCTGGGCTGAATTCTCCGCCGCCAGAGACATCTCCTGCCGCAGAAGTTCCGCATAGAGGGCCAGGTCGTCGCCGGTCTGTTCCTGTGAGAAAAAGGCGCAGTACGGGCATTTCTGCCGACAATAGGGTATATGGATGTAGAGGCGAGTAAACATAATGAGTTGCAATTCTAGCCGGAACGGGTAGTATAAGTCTACTCTAAATACTTTATTTGGCTGTGTTTTGAGCCATATTTTCATGAGGTGGTATGTTCTTCGTACCGAAGTGCCGCTCATAGTGACCGTAAGCCAGACCTGAAATTGAGACGATATGCGACTGAAGGAAGAACAGATTCAACGACTGGCCGATAAGGTCTATGACGACCTGTCCGCTGACGGCTTGATTACCCCGCGCCGGGAGCGTGGCGCCGTGGTCGAGGGGATCGTTAAAGCCATTGTTCAGGATATCAGCCGTGAGCAGTCGCTTGAACGCGATGCCGAACGTCTGTTGAATGAGACCATTGCCAGTCTCGGCCGGGGTGCTGCCGAGATCGATCAGCGCAAGATGCTGCGGATGATCAAGGAAAAGCTGGCAAAAGAGCGGAAGATCGTACTATGAGGAAGGCATGAAGATTTCGGAAGACCGCATATCCCATCTTGCACACGGGATCGTAGAGCAGCTCTGGCGCGACGACCTGGCTGACCTGAAAGACGAACGGCGCGCACTGGATCGCATCAAAGAGTCGCTGTCCGCCTATTTCCACGTGGCGGCGGAGATCGAAGAGGCCGTTCGCGCCAAGTTGAAGACCAAGGTTCCCGGCAGCCGAGACTGGGACATTCTGTACCACAAGTATTTCCAGGAAGAGCTGGCCAGGAGGAAATGGTGACTGTCATTATCTGCCGCTCTGTGGTGGGCTCAAGGGTGCACTAGGATCACCGTAATATTGCAGGGTGTTATCATACGGGTTGTGAAAAAGCATTGGCCAGGGGCGCATGCCCCCGGCCGTTTATATACGAAAGGCTGGATATTGATGTCGAAATTCTCCGCAAGGCTGCTGCTGGCTTCCCTCTCATGTATCCTGTTTTTTTCCACGGTTTCGCTGTCTTCAACCTCCAATGACCTGCTTGTCCAGGCCGCGGCCCGGTACCGCGAAAAGGACTATGCCGAGGTGCTTGCCGTGGCGCGCAAAGCAGGTGAATCACCACAGCGGTCATTTCTATTGGGAATGGCGCTGTTGCGCACGGAACAGGCCGGCGATGCATTGCCGCTGCTGGCGGAGGCCGAGACAAAGCTCCCCCTGGTGGCCGATTATGCCGCTCTGTCTCAGGCGGAAGCGTTGTTGCGTCTGAAAAAGTATCCGGAAGCCGCGGCCAAGGCCGCCTCCCTACAAAAGGCATATCCGGCGTCACTTCTGGTTCGGCGTGCCACAAAAATGTATGCCGACATCGTCTTCGAAGCTGGTGATTATGCCGGGGCACTCAAGGCATACCAGGGTTATATTGAAAAATACCCCTCCGGGTCCGATACCGTAGAGGCCCTTTATCAGCTGGCCCGCTGCCGGGAAGAGACCGGAGACGGGATCGGCAGTGCCCAGATCTATCGTAATCTTTGGCTGAACAATCCAGCTTCTCCCCAGTCAAAGAAGGCCCAGGAACGGCTCAAGCAGCTTGAAATGAGCGGCATCAAAAGTGTCGCCTATACCCCGGAAGAGCTTTTACGCCGCGCATTGTCGCTTGCCGCCAACAAGGAATACTCGGCCTCACAGCAGACACTCCAGTCAATCCCCACTGCTGGTCAGTCGGCGGCCTTAGCCGCCCGCATCGACCTGCGGAGCGGCATGAACTCGTACCGTTTGAGAGACTGGAAACAGGCCGAGAAGAGTCTGATCAAGGCGGCCACCTGCCCGCTTCCCGGCATTCAATCCGAAGCCCGTTTCTGGTTGGCCAAGGCGGCTGAACGGCAAGACCTGAACGAACGGGCTTTTGCGATGTACATGGATCTGGCTGCCGAGGGAAGGAAACAGGAGTTTGCCGATGACGCCCTGATGGAGGCCGCAGGATTGCGGCGCAGCCAGGGTAAGTACAGTGATGCCGCGAGATTGTACGAACAGCTTGTCAAGGGCTACCCGGACTCCAGATTTGTTCCCCGGGCAACCTGGGAGGCGGGCTGGAACCGGTATCTTGGGGGAGAGTATGCTGTTGCCGCGGAATCGTTCAAGTCGCTACTGAAAGACGAGGCCACTAGGGAAAAAGCGCTTTACTGGCTGGCCCGGGCACTGGAACACGCACCTGATACTGAGGCGAATACCTATTATCGAGCGTTGCTTGATGAGTATCCGGCCGGATTTTATGCCACCTGGTATCGCGCACAAACGCATATCCAGGATCCGCGGGAACCGTTGAAACAGCCGCATGATCTGAGCGGACTTCCCCTGGTCGCCGGATTCGATAAACCCCGCCTGCTGGCATCGCTGGGGATGGTTGATGAGTCGCGTCAAGAGATGGCCGCCGTCTTGAAAAAATTGAATGGGAAAAAGCCTGCTTTCCCGGGGCTTGCCCGTATCTATATGGAAATGGGGGATTACAGCTCTGCAATTGCCCTGTTTCAGCAGAATTGTTCTATGAAATGGGACAAAACCACCCTCTCGCTCTGGGTGGCCGGCTATCCGCTGGTATATTCCGATCAGGTTGGGCGTGAATCGGCTGTCAATGGGCTTTCCGAAGGGCTGATCTATGCACTGATCCGTGCCGAGAGCCGGTTTACTCCGGCGGTCAAATCTCCTGTCGGCGCTATTGGTCTGATGCAGCTCATGCCGGCAACGGCAAAAGCCACCTCCCGCGAAAAGGGGGCCTTCAATCCCCAGCGTTTGACGGTTCCCGATTACAATATAAAACTGGGAACGAGGCATCTCAGTGGCCTGATCAAGAACTACGACGGCGATGTGATCTACTCGATCGCAGCGTATAATGCAGGTTCAAATGCGGTCAACCGCTGGCGTAGAAATACAAAGGGGCTGAAGATGGACGAGTTTATCGAAAGCATCCCCTACAATGAGACGCGAAATTATGTCAAGAAGGTCTTCGCCTCGGCAGCAACCTACCGGCAACTGTATGGATTGAAGTAGAGGGTTGGGATCGCGCGGTCTGTCCAGGCGGGATAGGTTGTGATGCTTGTACGGTGCGGGGCTTCTTCTATTCTATGTTCTTCTCTTTCCGTACCGCTATCAGGCCCTCCTCAAGCGGTTTCTTCCACATCCAATTCTTGAATAACCCGCGCAGGTCTTCAATGCTAAAACGCTCCGTAAGGTGCACCATGGTGCTATTTTTGAAGTCCCGATCCTGAAACTTCCGCTTGATCTCCTGTAATTCCTTTCCGAAATAACAGGAAACATTTGATCCCTTGTGTATCCTGGAACTGAAAAGGGTATGCAGGTCGAGAAAAAAATTGCTGTTGTCTTCCAGATAGGGGTTGTTCTGTAAGCGCTCAAGATTTTCTTTCTGCAGTGCCGAGCCGAGTTGTCGGGACATATCGCCAATTACATCATACAGTCCTTCTATATAGGCCTGCTGTTTTTCATGCTGCCTTCTATACTTGTCGATAAGTTCCTGTTGTTGCCGGATGGTTGCCTCGGCTTCATGCAAGAGTTGCTGTTTTTTCCCAAACATAATGTGTGACTCCTATATGAGCTGTGGAAAAATTACACAATGTATGGCAACTGAAAAAAATAAGATGCAATAATTGACCTGCTGACAGTTTTGATGGGGCCAGCGAGCGTGCTGAATGCGCATGGTTGCGGAATAGGACGGTACAATAGATTGTTAGGAAAATCGACAAAAAATATCACAGTGCGCCGGCAGGAAGCAAGCACTCAGGTGCCGAGGAGCGATTGCCGTCTAGGTTCTTGGATATAATTTTATAATACAATACATGCTCGGCACGCCTGTGATTATAACATGCTGTAATTGCAAGAATAATAATTACAATGGTTGATAATTAGTATAATTTAATTATACATCTGCGCGTACTGCTATTCCGGTGTGTTTAGTCGATATCACCTGATTTCTATTATATAGTCAATGGAATTAGCATGTTATAATCTTGGTACGGTTAACTGTGTTTTTTGGCATCTGCTGTGCAATGGTATAATCAACAGCAATCAAATTCAAGCGAGCGAAATAAAAGGAGGATGTCATGAAAGCACTGGCTACGTTAATAGGAACCCTGGCCCCGGCCACCGTATTCGCAGCTACCGGCGCAACAAGCAAAGTCTTCGTAAGCGGCCCCCTGATCATGCTCTTCCTCGGGTTCTGCGCCCTGGTGGTTGTTATTCAGTGCATACCGGCAATGATCATGCTGTACGGAATGATCAAAGGACTTTTCTCTGTAGTGAAAGATGAGATGGAAACATCCAGGAAATAGCAAAGGGGATTCAAGATGATTGACGATCTGTAAAAGGCCGCCTCAGGGTGGCCTTTTGCATTGGCGCATGGTCTGTATTAATCAGCATTACAACCTGCGTCAGTGCAAAAGAAAAGGACCTAGGAAAGTATCCTAAGTCCTTGTATTTATTGGAGGCGGCGAGCGGATTTGAACCGCTGAATAAAGGTTTTGCAGACCTCTGCCTTACCACTTGGCTACGCCGCCATGTCACATTTAGAAAAGATATTTATATAGAAAGTCCCACCGCGTTGTCAATCTCTATTTAGAGCAGACATGAACTTGACTCAGCCATCTTATGGTGATTGACCCGATCGTGAGTCCGGCGGAAACGCAGATAACAGCCGAAATATCAGGGATAGCGTGATAGTATCGTACCCGGGGAAGGCGTATTTGCTCTGGACAGCTCGTAGGCGCCATGCTACTATTTTGCCTTTTCGGTCAGCAGAATTACTTCATTACTCTCAAAGGAGCGGGAACGATGTCGGGTCATAATAAGTGGAGTACGATCAAGCACAAGAAGGGGGCGGCCGATGCCAAACGCGGCAAGGTCTTTACAAAAATAATCAAGGAAATCTCTGTTGCAGCCAAGCTGGGTGGCGGCGACCCGGTCGCCAACCCGCGCCTGAGAACGGCAATCGATAAGGCCAAGGCTGAGAACATGCCCAAGGACAACATCGAACGTGCCATCAAGAAGGGCTCCGGCGGCATGGAGGGTGTCACCTATGAGGAGATCGTCTACGAAGGCTATGGCCCGGGCGGTGCCGCGGTTCTGGTCGAGGTGTTGACCGATAACCGCAACCGTTCGGTTTCCGAGGTGCGCAGCATCTTTTCCAAGAATAACGGCAACATGGGTGAGGCCGGCTGCGTTTCCTGGATGTTCAGCAAGAAGGGGTTGATCCTCTACGACAAGACGATCGATTTTGAGCAGCTCTTCGAGGCCGCCATAGAAGCAGGCGCCGATGATGTGGCCGAACAGGATGAGCAGTTCGAGGTCACCACCGAGCCGGGTACCTTCATCGAGGTGCGCGAGGCGCTGGAGGCCAAAGGCTTCAAGCACGCCAACGCCGAAATCACCATGATCCCGCAGACCATGGTGGTGCTGGAGGGTAAACAGGCGGAGAGCATGCTGCGGCTCATGGACAAGATGGAGGATTGTGATGACGTCCAGAACGTCTACTCCAACTTCGACATCTCGGCCGAAGATATGGAAAACATGATGTAACCTGAGGAGGCTTCGGCCTCCTTTTGCTTTAGCGGGCTACAAATGCTTTCAACGTGAATTCCGTATGGCTGGTAAGGGTCAGGAGAGTGTGATGGAACAGGCCACCTTTGCGGCAGGATGCTTCTGGGGAGTCGAGGATGTCTTCATTTCCGTCCCCGGTGTGGTGTCAACACGGGTAGGTTACATCGGCGGCAGCAGGGAACTCCCCACCTATCATGATGTCTGCTCAGGCATGACCGGACATGCCGAGGCGGTCGAGGTTACCTTCGATCCGGCGCTCATATCATACGAAAAGCTGCTGGATATATTCTGGCAGTGTCACGACCCGACCCAGCTCAACCGCCAGGGACCCGACCATGGAAGCCAGTACCGTTCCGCCATCTTTTATCACTCAACCGCGCAGAAACTGGCGGCGGAAGATTCACTGTCACGGCTGAACGGCTCCGGACAACTGCGTGGCCGAATTGTTACCGAAATAGTTCCCGCCACGACCTTCTGGGAGGCGGAGGATTATCATCAGAAATATCACCAAAAGCATGGCGGCGGGTGCGGATTCTGATGGTGCGAAGCCGATATTGGCGCATGCCGGCGTTGGCTTCGTCGCACACTCCTCGACGTACTTTCATGTACGCCTTCGTCGTATGCTCCTTGCCGCCTTGGCATGCATTCAAACTTGACTTCGCAGAATATACGGAGGGTTGATGAGGGTACTCGGCATTGACCCCGGTTCACGCATTACCGGTTACGGCATCGTTGACCAGCAGGGGAACAAGCTTGTTCATGTGGACAATGGTGCCATTTTTACCGATAGCGCGCCGGATTTTGCCGGACGGCTGAAGCGGATCTTCGATGGTCTTTCAGCGGTAATCGCCGAATATCACCCCGACCAGGTCGCGGTGGAAAATATCTTTTTTTCCACCAATGTGCAGAGCGCCCTCAAGCTGGGACAGGCCAGGGGGGCGGCCATCGTGGCGGCGGTCCATGCCGGGTTGCCGGTCGCCGAATATACCGCGCTGCAGGTCAAAAAGGCCGTGGTGGGGCAGGGCAGGGCCGAGAAGGGGCAGGTGCAGCAGATGCTCAAAGCGCTGCTCGGCTTGCCCGAGATCGCCCAGGCGGATGCCTCTGACGCCCTGGCGGTGGCGGTCTGCCATATCAACTCCCATGAACAGCTTTCACAAGCCGGACCTGCTGTTTCGAAACGGCAGACCTCCTGGAGGAACTATAAACCATGATTGCACTTCTGACCGGAAAGATCGCCCACAAATCACCTGATCACATCATTCTTGATGTGCATGGAGTCGGCTACCGGGTCATGATCCCGTTCTCCACCTATTACGAACTGCCCGAAGAGGGAGAGGTCTCCCTGCATATCCATACCAGCGTTCGGGAAGATGCCATCCAGCTCTACGGTTTCCGCACCCGGCTGGAGAAGTCGTTCTTCCAGTTGCTCATCACCGTGTCCGGCGTCGGTCCCAAGCTGGCCCGCGATATCCTCTCCAACATCCAGCCGGCGGCACTGGCGCAGGCGCTGGGTGCAAGCGATATCCACAAGCTTTCCACCATTCCCGGAATCGGCAAGAAAACGGCCGAACGCCTGATACTGGAGCTGAAGGACAAGGCCGGCAAGCTGGATGTGTCTTCCCTGCCGAAAGCAGAGGTGCGCGGCATCCCGGCTGAAGATGTCATCGATGATGTGACCTCGGCGCTGCTCAACCTGGGCTATAAGGAGCCGCAGGTCAAAAAGGCCCTGGGTGGACTGGATGCCCATGGCGGGGCAAGTGTCGAGGAATTGCTGAAACAGGCATTGAAGATACTGATGAAGTGATGCTGTCCAGATTTCGAAGTCATGGAGAGCGGCATTATCCAAAAAGAGAGGGCTGATCGTTAACGATCGGCCCTCTCTTTTTGGTGATGATAGTGCTGCCCATTCAGTTTATCTACGCAATGGTATGCCGGATGTCCTTGCCCTTGACCATGAATATCACCATTTCGGCGATATTGGTGGCGTGGTCGGCAATCCGTTCCAGGGATTTCGAGATGTAGTTGAGTTTCATGGCGCGGGAAATCGTGGTCGGATCTTCGATCATAAAGGTCAGAAGCTCCCTCTGTATCTGGATATTGAGATCATCCACAAAACCGTCATCCTTGCAGACCTTGACAGCCAGGTCCGAATCGCCACGCACAAAGGCATCCAACGCCTCCTTGACCATGGTCTCGGACCAGTGGGCCATGCGGGGGATGTCGATATAGGGCTTGAGTGGCGGCTCTTCGTTCAATTCAAGGACTCGCTTGGCAATATTGGCACACTGGTCGCCCATGCGTTCCAGATCGGTGACGATCTTGAGCGCAATCGTGATGAAGCGCAGGTCGCGGGCGGCCGGTTGACGCAGGGCCAGCAGTTCCAGACAGCGTTCGTCAATGAGCATCTCGGCGGCATTGATCTCATGATCAAAAGCAATAGTCCGCTCAGCCAAAGGAGTGTCCCTGTCTATAAGCGACTTGACCGAGTTGGCTATCATCAACTCCACCTTGCCGCCCATGACCAGGATGCTTTGTCTCAATTCATTCAGCTCAATGTCGAATGCCATGCTGATGTGTTCGCGCTCCATTATCTCTCCTAACCCGGATAAACCGGAATTGAATCTATTTTTTCACTCTGAGACACAGGGAAAACCAAGATAAAAGCATGAATGATTTGGGTTTAAAGCAAAATTCTTTTGCTGTTGATTTTCTCTGCGGCTCCGCCTGAGCCGGTTTTGTTGTATGTTTCTTCACGCGTCGTAATGATACCAAAGCATTGAATGCTACCCGAACCTTCCGGTGATGTAGTCCTCCGTCTGTTTCTTTTCCGGGTTGGTGAAGATCTTGCGCGTTCCGCCGGCTTCCACCAGTTCACCGAGATAAAAGAACGCGGTGTTATCGGAGACTCGCGCCGCCTGCTGCATGTTATGGGTGACAATGACGATGGTATACTTGTCTTTCAGCTCTTCGATCAGTTCCTCGATCTTGAGCGTGGAGAGCGGATCGAGAGCGGAGGCCGGCTCGTCCATCAGGATGACATCCGGTTTGACGGCTATCGTGCGGGCTATGCAGAGTCGCTGCTGCTGGCCGCCCGACAGGTCCATGGCGTTCCTCCGGAGGCGGTCCTTGACCTCGTCCCAAAGGGCAACCCGCTTCAGGCTCGACTCCACGATTTCATCCGCATCCGCCCTGTTCAGGCGGCCACTCAATTTATATCCTGCAATGACATTATCATAGATCGTCATGGCCGGAAAAGGATTCGGTTTCTGGAACACCATTCCCACGCGGCGACGGATCAGCACCGGACTGCTGGTGCGATCATAGATATCGGTTGAATCCAGAATGATGCGCCCGGTGACCCGCGCCGTGGGGATCATGTCGTGCATGCGGTTAATCGAACGCAGAATCGTTGATTTGCCGCAGCCCGAAGGGCCGATAATGGCGGTTACCCTGTTTTGGGGGATGTCCAGGGACACATTCTTGACGGCATGGGTCTCTCTGAAGTAAACATTCAGGTCTTCGATCTTTATCTTGGTTGTCATGAACTCCTCGGCTTGTTTCCAGTTTGATTACGTTGCGATCACATCCCGCCTGCAGCCGGTAAACCCGGTCAACCAATCGAACGGTCCCTGTTGAACCAGCGTGCGGTCAGTGAAACGCCGAACATGACGACAACGAGTACCAGGGCTCCGCCCCAGGCCAGACGATGCCAGTCTTCATAAGGCGCAATGGCGAAATTGAAAATCTGCAAAGGCAGCGCCGCCATCGGCTCGGTGATTTTCTTGCTCCAGAAATGGTTGCCCAGGGAGGTGAACAGCAGCGGCGCCGTCTCTCCGGCCACACGGGCAATGGAGAGCAGGATGCCGGTAATGATCCCCTTGAGGCCGCTGCGCAGTGTCACCTGCAGAGTAGTGCGCCAAAAGGGCACCCCCAGGGCCAGCGAGGCCTCACGCAGGGTCCCCGGCACCATTTTAAGCTGTTCCTCGGTCGTGCGCAGGACAATGGGGATCATGATCAACCCAAGCGCAACCGCGCCGGCAATGGCGGAAAAGCCGTGCATCGGCACCACGATCAGGGTATAGGCCACCAGGCCGGTAATGATGGAGGGGACGCCGGAGAGCACGTCGGCGCAGAAGCGGATTACGCTTGCCAGCCGGTTGCCCTCATATTCGGAAAGATAGAGCGCGCCGAATATACCGGTCGGGATACCGATTACGGATGCCATCAGGATGAGAATGACAGAGCCGACCATGCCGTTGGCCATGCCGCCTCCGCTTTCGCCGGGCGGGCTCGGGATCTGGATGAAGAAATCCAGGTTGATGGAACCGGCTCCCATCTTGACGATGTGAAAGAAGATCATGATCAGCGGGGTAAGCACTATGAATGTCGCCAGACCCATCAGCAGCATCATCCCCGCATTCTTCAGCGATCTCACGCGCATGCCGTTCACTTGCGACCTCCGGAGCTCTGTTGACGGGTAACACCCCAGATGAGTAAACGGGCTGCAATGTTGATGATCAGCGTAATCACCAGCAGAATCAGGCCGATCTCCATCAGCGCGGCGGAATGGAGCTTTGAGCTGGCTTCGGCGAATTCATTGGCGATGACGCTCGGCATGGTGTAGGCCGGGGCAAGCAGCGACAGCGAGATCTGGGGTGTATTGCCGATGACCATAGTTACCGCCATGGTCTCACCGATTGCCCGCCCAAGACCGAGGATCACCGCACCGAGAATGCCGGAGCGTCCGTAGGGCAGAACCGCCATGCGGATCATCTCCCATTTGGTCGCACCCAGGGCGATGGCCGCTTCCTTCTGGCTCAGGGGGACGGCCAGAAGCACCTCCTTGGTGATGGAAGTGACGATCGGAATGATCATGATCATGATGATAAAGACCGCAGCCAGCATGCCGACACCGTAGGGGGCGCCCCGGAAAAAGGGGAGAAACCCGAAGTGTTCCATGAGAAACGGTTCGACGGTCTGTTGAAGCCAGGGGGCCATGACCAGCACGCCCCATAGACCATAGATGACACTGGGGATTGCAGCCAGCAGTTCTACCAGGGATGCGATGGCGCCACCCAGTTTTCTTGGTGCAAGTTCGGTAATGAAGAGTGCCGTACCCACTGATAGCGGCGTGGCCACGGCAAGAGCAAGCAGGGAGGACACAATGGAGCCCCAGATAAAGGGCAGTGCGCCAAAGTTGCCCTGAACCGCGTCCCAGTCGGACCCGGAGACGAATTTCCAGCCGAATTGCCTCAGTGCGGGAAGGCTCTCGTGCGCCATCCCGGCAACCATCAGCAGCAGAACGAGTATGACACTGAAGGCGAATCCCAGCGTGATACCCTTGAAGATACGGTCGCCGTTGAAACTCCCCGCGAACCCGCTATCCTGTATGTGTTCTTCATGCGACACAGTCGCCTCCACACCGTTGCAGTAGATTTGAATCATGGATGTAACATTTTACGAGCCGTTAAAGAGGCGCAGAGCGGATTTCGATCTGCGCCTCATTTTTTGCAGGGTGCTGAATACTTACTTTATGCCGGCAACAGTCTTCTGCACCATCTTGACAACGCTATCTGGAAGTGGCGCGTAGAGCAGAGCGGCGGCCATCTTCTGGCCGTGTTTCAGCTCCCATTTGAGGAACTCAACAATTTTCTTCCCTTTGGCGGCGTCTTTCTGGTGTTCATATACCAGCAGCCAGGTAAAGCCGGCGATGGGATAGGCATCCTTGCCCGGCTGGTTCACCAGCGAGATGCGGTAGTCGGCCGGCATATGTTTGGCAGCGCCGGCAGCAGCGGCTGAGGTGCTCTTGATGGAAGGCACGACAAAATGACCGTCGCGATTTTTCAGGGTAGCAAACGGGAGCTTGTTCTCAAAGGCATAGGCCAGTTCGACGTAACCGATGGTGTAGTTGGTGCTTTTTACCTGTCCGGCAACACCCTCGTTACCCTTGCCGCCCAGACCTGTCGGCCACTTGACCGAGGCGCCCATGCCGACCTTTGCCTTCCAATCCGGGCTGACATTGGAGAGATAATCGGTAAAGATGGCTGTGGTGCCGCTGCCGTCGGAGCGGTGTACAACGATGATCGGCTTGGCGGGCAGCTTGACCCCCGGATTATCGTTTGCAATCCTGGCATCGTTCCACATGGTGATCTGGCCGAGGTAAATGCCGGATACATCTTCCGCTGTCAGCTTGAGTCCGGTCGGAACACCCGGAACATTATAGGTCACGACTACCGCGCCCATAACGGTCGGGATGTGAATCAGCTTGCCGGGGGCCGCCTTCAGTTCCGCATCGGTGAGGAATTTATCGCTGGCGCCGAAATCAACGGTCTGCGCGGTGATCTGCTTGATTCCTCCGCCGCTGCCGATGGACTGATAATTGAATTTGACCGATTTGTCGACCTTGGCGTATTCGCTGAACCATTTGGAGTAGATCGGGTAGGGGAAGGTGGCGCCGGCGCCGTTAATCAGTGTTTCCGCGCTTGCGGCTCCCGCAATGGCACATACCGCCAACAGAGCGGCAAGGGTGGTTCTCAACTTACTGAACATTTTGTTGTTCCTCCTGATTTTGATGTTTGATCAATCTGTGCCTACCATAACAGATCCATGTTACAGCGTTGTTACAGGGAGGATAAAAGTCGGTTAAATCTTTGCTGGCGCCTATGCTTTCTTGAGCGTGAACGAGAATATCGACCCCTGGCCAGGTTCGCTTGTAACGGAAACGTCACCGCCGTGGAGCTGCACGATATGCTTGACAATGGCCAGTCCCAGGCCGGTGCCGCCCTGTTCCCGTGAGCGGGCTTCATCCACCCGGTAAAAGCGTTCGAAGATGCGCGGCAGGTCCTTGAAAGGGACGCCGATGCCGGTATCCGCGACCGACACCCTGACAAAGGCGCCATCATCCTCGGTAAACAAGCGGACCGTGCCGTTGTCGGGAGTGTACTTGATGGCGTTCTCCAGCAGGTTGACCACGACCTGCTCCAGGCGCCCCTGGTCCGCCATGACCCTTGGCACGACACCGGCGACGGATTCATTGATAACAGAAATATTCTTCTGCAGCGCACTCTCCTGCAGCAGCATGCAACCCTTGGCTATTGTCCCCGAGACATCGAGCGAGTTGAGCTCCAGCAAGGCCTCTTTTGATTCAAGGCTGGAAAGCGTGAGGATATCGTTGATCAGATTGGTCAGACGCTCCGAGTGGCTGGCGATAATCTCCACGAATCGGTAGGCCCGGACAGGATCGGACTCCAGGGTGCCGTCCAGCAGAGTCTCGGCGTAGCCTTTGATGATCGTCACCGGTGTCCGCAGTTCATGGGAGACATTGGCGACAAAGTCTCTGCGCATGTTCTCCGCCTTCTTCAGGTCGCTGATATCGTGGAAGACCGCCACGATGCCCTGCCGGACGCCATCGACCATCAACGGAACCCAGTGGGTGAAGAGTGTGCGGCCGACCGGCTGGATGTAAATCTCCCGCAGCAGCTCGTCCATCTCGGGTTTGTCGAGGTCATTGAAGGCCTCCTGCAGTCCGGGATGGCGCGAGATTTCCACCAGGCGTTTGCCTTCCACCTCACCGTCGATTGCAAAGAGACGGCGAAAGGCGGGGTTTACCAGGGTGATGACGCCGTTGGGAGCCGTCACCATGACCCCTTCGCCCATGCTGCGCAGGATGGTGTCCAGGCGTTGCTTTTCGGTTGAAAGCCGCTGCACCTGATCGTCAATACGCTCCGACATCTCATTCAATACTGTGGCCAGCATGCCGATCTCGTCGTTGGAACGTACCGGAATCCTGGCCTTGCTGACCCCATGGCCGATACGGTCGGCGGCATCGGCCATGTCACGCAGCGGTTTGGTCGTCAGGTTCGAGAGGATATAGCTGAACAGGATCGCGATCAGTATGGTGACCAGGGTTGCCCCGCCCACGATCCCGTGCAGGGTGTTCCGGACGGAGGTGAGGTATTCCAGCGGCAAGGCGAGACGAATGATGCCGTCAGTGGCCCCGCGCCCGTACGTCACGGCCGAGTAGAGCATCGAGATCTGCAGGGTATCGGAAAAACGCATCGAGCTCCCGCTCCCGTTTTTCAGCGCCTCCTGCACCTCGGGGCGCTGCAGATGATTCTCCAGTTGTTCCAGTCGCTCGGATCCGACACTCGAATCGCCGATAACCGTGCCATCGGGCGCGATCAGCGTAACCCTGGCCTTGATGACGGTGCCGATCGATTCGGCAAGCTTTTGAGGCGGTGTAACCTGTTTGTCACGCATTACCAGCAGGCGCGCCAACTGGGCCTGGTTGGCCAGATTGACCCGGGTTTCCTCGATCATGCCTGTCTGCAGGGTCTCGCTGAAATATAGGTAGAAGCTACCGGTAATCAGCGCGATCAGGAAGATGTATGACAGTACCAGCTTGGTTCGAAATCCCATACTCACTCCTCGATCTTGTAGCCAAATCCGCGGACCGTTTTGATGATGTCGCCCGGAGCGCCCAGCTTGCCCCGCAGACGTGTCACATGCGTATCAACGGTCCTGGTGTCGCCGGCATTGTTGTAGCTCCAGACATTCTGCAGCAGCTTTTCGCGACTCTGTACGTAGCCCTTTTTTTCGGCCAGAAAGAGCAGCAGTTTGAACTCGGTGCTGGTCAGCTCAATATCGAGGCCGGCACTCATCACCGTATGGCGCTGCTTGTCAATGACGATATCGCCGATGGTAAACAGATCCGCTTGCGGCAGGTGCGCCTCATGCTCAGAGCGCCTCATGACCGCTTTTACCCTCAGGGCCACCTCACGCATGGAGAACGGTTTGACGATGTAGTCATCGGCCCCGACCTCAAACCCGACCACGCGGTCGATTTCGTCACCTTTGGCCGTTATCATGATAATCGGAATCTGGGCGGTACGCTGATCCTTGCGCAGCGCCTTGCAGATCTCGGTTCCCAGCACCCCCGGCAGCATCAGGTCGAGGAGGATCAGGTCAGGCGGTTCCGCCACGGCCCGTTCCAACCCCAGCTTGCCATCATGGACGCAGGTGGTGGCATAGCCTTCCTTCTCGATGTTAAAGGCCAGCAGTTCCGCCAGGTCCTTTTCATCCTCGATAATCAGAACTTTCTTCATGGTGTGCTCCTGCACGTGATTTGCACTAGATTCCGGGTAGATCCGACGGCACAGGTATATTTGTAACATAGAATTGTTACAAATGTGTTGCGGATAGATAAAGATCTTGTAGCAATTGCGGTGACAGCGCGCTCTGCGCGGATAATTTTACAAAGATTTTATCCGACCTCCACACGATTGTAATATTGATCGTATATGCTTTAAGAAAAAACGAGGAGGAACATGACTATGAAAATCAGACCGAACGAAGATTACTATTTCTGGTGTTGCGAATGGTGTGATTCCGAAAACCTTGTATTGTGGGCAAAACTTC
>JAJYBH010000135.1 GCA_021779135.1 Deltaproteobacteria bacterium | reverse complement strand
GGCCGCACCTTTGACTGCAGGATCGGCATCTTTCATGAGGCAGAAGAGAAGCGTAACCTGGTCAAAAGGCTCCATAAAAGGAGCCTCCTGAATTCCGGCCAGTTTTTTATCCACCGTGACTCCCGGTCTGACAAACACGGCTACGGACGACGATATCTTTAATTTGATCGGAGCAGCCATATGTTCCTATTGTCGGGACAGGGTTGCCTTGATACCAGCCGAGCGCAGCTTTTTGAGTACAGCTTCGGCCGCGCTCTTTTCAGCAAAGCTGCCGGCCGTGAGGTTTCTCGTCGGGATCGGGACATCAGCGCGCTTTACTGTCAGCTTGAAGCCGGCGGCAGCAAGCCGTTCCTTTTCGGAGGCAGCTCGTGTGTCGAGCAGATAGGAACCGGCATACACATCAAACATGCCGGCGCTGTCAATGATAAAGGCATCCGAGGTCGTGTGTTTCAGCCTGGCCAGTTCGGCCTGTGCGGCAGCACGGTCTGTGAATTCCGCCAACAGCAGGCGGTTCATATGTGTTTTTTTCTGGGGTCCCGGAACGACGTAGGCATTAAGTCCCGCTTTTCTGACACGCGCCAGGTCACTGGCCAGCGCCTCTTCCAGCACGTAGTTGCCAATCTGCACCGTCCACTTGCCGGTTGCGGCCGTTTTAGGAGGGGCGGCAGCGATTTCTTTCCTTGCTGGCTTCTGAGCTGCGTTCTTGACCTTCGCGAGCGGAGTGCCGGTTGCGGCCAGCTTCTTGACCGGCTTCTTCAGCTCTGCAGCCTTCTTCACCTCTGCCGGTTTCTTAACATCAGCGAGTTTTTTCGTCTCTGCCGGCTTCTTTTCAGCCACTTTTGCCGTTTGCGGTTTGTTTTCAGCCACTACCGCCTGTTTTTTCGCAACCGGCGCAGTCTTGCCCGCGACGTCCTTGCCAGACGCCGGTAACGGCTTCTTGACTGCAGGCAGGGTCTCCCCGGCGCTCTTTGCAGTTTCCTTGGGCTTGGCTGCTTCCGGTGTCGCAGGCTTTGCTGCGGCAACGGGCGCGGCCGCGACAACCGGAGCTGGCTGCGTTGCCGGCGGGGCGCCAGCTTCCTTGGTTGACTCGCCGGCAGGCTTGGGAGGAGTACTCTCTGGAGAAGGCAGCGGCTGTTTGATCACTTGCGGTGACGCGGGAGGGGCCACAGCCACTTTCTGTTCCGGCAGCGGCTTTATCAGGCCGGTGAAAAAATAGAGGTACGCAAAAACACCTGCCAGAATCAGCAATACAACGAGCAGGACTCCCTGTTTTCCTTTGTTCTCCGCAACCACCTGCTGGCTGTCGTCCGATTCCTTACTGAACTTGATATCCATGGATATCCTCCGTTATTCGTAATCTATCTCCATGATGCTTGTCCGAAACAGCCGTAGAAGCAGCACGGACAGCGGAGTTGCCTATTGTTTGCCATTGCTTGCCTCAGCTATTACCTTCTGGGACAGGTGGGACGGCATCTCTTCGTAGTGAGAAAATTCGGTGCTGAACATCCCTCGGTCGCTGGTCATGGACCTTAGATCATTTGAGTATGCCAGCACTTCCGACATGGGCACTACCGCACGAATGATCTGCGAATTTGCCTTGGGTTCCACCCCCACAACCTTGCCACGGCGGGAGTTGAGATCGCCGATCACATCACCAATGTTTTCATCCGGTACGGTAACCTTCAGATTCACGATCGGCTCCAGCAGGACCGGCTTGCAGACCTCCATGGCCTTCTTGAATGCCATGGAACCGGCAACCTTGAAGGCCATCTCCGATGAGTCCACCGTATGAAAGGAACCGTCGTAGAGTGCCACCCGGAAATCAACCACCGGATATCCGGCCAGGAAGCCCTCCTGCGCGGCATCATGGATACCCTTGTCCACCGCCGGGATGTACTGGCGCGGGATCACACCACCCACGACCTTGTCCTCGAAGATGTACCCTTCACCACGTCCGGTTGGGCTCATCTCTATCCAGCAGTCGCCGTACTGGCCACGGCCTCCGGACTGTTTTTTGTATTTCCCCTGAACCTTGGCGCTGCCGCGAATGGTTTCCAGATACGGAACCTTGGGCGTCTTCAACACGACATCCACCCCGAACTTGCGCTTGAGCTTCTCGACGATGACTTCCAGATGCACCTGCCCCATGCCGGAAATGATGAACTCCTTGGTCTGGGTGTCACGATGCGATTCAAGCGTCGGTTCTTCCTCGATCATGCGATGCAGTGCATTGTGAATTTTATCTTCGTCGGCCTTTGTTTTGGGCTCAATGGCGTAAGATATAACCGGCAGCAATTGTTTGGCAGCTTCATAGACTATCGGTTTGACGGCGTCGCAGAGTGTATCGCCGGTGATGGTTTCCTTCAGCTTGGCGACGGCCACGATATCGCCCGCAACGGCCTGCTTGATGGGATGCTGTTTTTTCCCCTCTAGTTCGTAAATCTGGCCAATGCGTTCTTCGACCCCTCTCGTGGAGTTGAAAACAGTGGAATCCGAGTTGAGCACGCCTGAGTAGATGCGGAAGATCGTGATCTTGCCGGTATAGGGGTCGGAGGTAGTCTTGAACACAAGGGCCGAAAAAGGTTCCTTTTCGTCAGGGGCGCGCTCCAGCATGTCACCGTTCTTGGGATGGACCCCGACGGCCTTGGTGCGGTCCAGGGGAGACGGCAGGTAGGCGCACACTGCATCCAGAAGCTGGGTCACGCCGATATTCGACGTCGCGGAGCCGCACAGCACCGCGGTAAAGGTGTTACGCATGGTGCCGACCCGCAGGCCATCGAGGATTTCCTCCTCAGTCAGCTCACCCGCCTCCAGATACTTCTCCGTCAGGGCGTCATAGGCTTCAGCCACGGTCTCGACAAGCTGCTCCCGCAATCGTGCGGCCTCGCCGGCATACTCGGGCGGTATGGCCCCCTCGGTGCATTTTCCTGAACCGTCCTTGGCATAAAAGCAGGCTTTCATGGTGATCAGATCGATCACCCCCTGAAAATCGGCCTCAACGCCAATTGGCATCTGGATTGCCACGCCACGGGCGCCCAGCGTTTTTTCCATGTCGTCAATCGCACGCAGGAAACTAGCCCGTTCACGATCCATCTTGTTGACAAAGGCGATGCGGGGGATTTCGAACTCGTTGGCCCACTTCCAGATCTCTTCGGTCTGGGCCTTGACGCCGGAGATGGCCGACAGGATCACCACCGCACAGTCAAGTGCCCGCATGCAGGCTCGGGTATCGGCAATGAAGTTGCCGTAACCGGGGGTATCCACGATGTGAATGGAATGACCTTTCCACTCGCAATGGTCAAGGGCCGAGGTGATGGAAATCTTGCGTTTAACCTCCTCAGGTTCGAAATCCATCGTGGAGGAACCATCATCCACCCGTCCCAGACGGTCGATCATGCCGGTGTCGAAGAGGATCGCTTCGGCCAGAGAGGTCTTACCAGCCCCACCGTGTGCCACAATGCCAAGGTTGCGTATCTTGCCCGTCTCAAACTGTCCCATCTGTTCTCCTCCTTGAGTTGAATGATATGAACAATCAGGTTACCTGTTGCGTTCGTATAAAATCCGCAACCCTGCCAGAGTGAGGAAATCGTCCACCTCTTCTATGGTACGGGATTCCGGAGCAATCAGATTGGCCAGGCCGCCGGTGGCGATTACCCGGGGGGACTCCTTGCTTTCCAGCTTGATTCGACTGACAATCTCGTCCACCAGCCCGACATAACCGAAAAATATGCCGGCCTGCATGGAGTTGACGGTATTCTTTGCAATGATCTGGGGAGGTTTGGCGATATCGATACGCGGTAGTTTGCTCGCCCGCTGGAATAACGCCTCCACCGAAATGGCCAGTCCCGGTGCAATGGCGCCGCCGCAGTATTCACCTCTTGCATTGACAAAATCAAACGTGGTGGCGGTACCGAAATCGACAATCACCAGGGCACAGCGATATTTTTCAAACCCGGCCACCGCATTGACGATCCGGTCGGCGCCCACCTCGCGGGGGTTGTCATACTGAATCGGCATGCCGGTTTTGATGCCCGGACCTACCACAAAGGGGGTGTGGTGAAAAAAATCCCTGACAATGGCTTCCATAACCCCGGTCAGGGGCGGGACAACCGATGAGATTATGGCAGCCTTGATGGTGTTAAAACCCAATCCGGCCTGAGCAAACAGACTGTGCAGAAGAACGGCATACTCGTCCGAGGTGCGGGATTTGTCGGTTGACAAGCGCCAGTTGCGGACAAGGTGAATATCGTCGTACACGCCCAGTACAATATTGCTGTTGCCGACATCAATCACCAGAAGCATGTCAGATAACCCTCACATCACCGCTTAGAATACGTTTTACAACGCCGTCGGAGGAACGCACCAGCAGCGCACCGTCGCCATCGATACCACAAAACATACCGTGATCAGTATCGGTGCCCCCTTCACTCACGACAACGGCCCGTCCGGCGGCGTTGCAGCGCTGTTGCCATTCATCGCGCACCGGGCCGAACCCGCAAGCGAGAAAACCGTCATACAGCCGATCCAGCTCGCCCAGCATGGTAGCTGCAAACAGCGCCCGATTGACCGGGAGGCCCTGCTCCAGCAGCAGTGAAGTGGCGGGGGTGCGCAAGTCCGCTGGGAACTGTGCCTGTGCCATATTCAGATTGACCCCGATACCCAGGATGACAAAATTGATGCCATCTGTCTCGGCGCTCATTTCATTCAGCAGACCGGCAACCTTGCGGCCATTGATCAGCACGTCGTTGGGCCATTTTATCTCCGGTTTCAAGGCCGTTGTACACTCAATTGCCCGCGCAACGGCAACCGCGGACAGGAAGGTCAGTTGCGGGGCTGCATGCGGCATTATCACCGGGCGGAGCACCACAGAGCAGTACAGGTTGACGCCGGGCGGCGATGACCAGACGCGACCTCGGCGCCCCTTCCCCCCGCTTTGTGAATCGGCAATGACAACCGTCCCTTCTTCCGCGCCCTCCTCGGCCAACTGGAAGGCATCGGCATTGGTGGATGCTGTTTCCGTCCGGCAGAGCAGATATCGTCCGATTCGGGCTGTATGCAGTCGTTCCCGCACCTCTTCCGTGCTGAGAATATCCGGACTGGATATAAGGTGATATCCCCGCGATGGAACCGCCTCAATCTTGTATCCAGCAGCGCGCAGCCCATTGATATGCTTCCAGACGGCAGTGCGCGACACCCGAAGCTCGCGGCTTACCAGTTCACCGGACACGAAGCCGCTGCCCGCTTCGCGAAAAAGACGCAGTATGGTGGCGGCAGCGATCGACACGGTTCAGTCCAGCAGCATGGAAATGTCCATGGCGCGCGGCGAATGAGTCAGAGCGCCGACGGATATGATGTCAACACCGGTATCTGCAATGGCCCGCACCGTATTCAGGTTGACACCACCCGAAGCCTCCACCATGGCCCGGCCGTTTATCAGTCCGACACAGTGTCGCATGGTGTCGCAATCCATATTATCCAGCATGATGATGTCAGCACCCGCAGCCAGCGCTTCTTCAACCTGTCCGGGGGTTTCGGTCTCTATTTCTATTCTGAGCGTGTGGGGGATATAGGCGCGGGCGCGGCGGACCGCTTCGGCTATGCCGCCTGCCGCCGCGATGTGGTTTTCCTTGATAAGAACACCATCATAGAGCCCGGTACGGTGATTAATGCCGCCTCCGACACGCACAGCATATTTTTCCACCTCGCGCAGTCCGGGGGTCGTTTTGCGGGTATCCACTACGCGGGCTTTTGTACCGGCTACCGCTTGGACATAACGGGAGGTAAGCGTGGCTATGCCGCTCATTCGCTGGAGCAGATTGAGCGCAACCCGCTCAGCCATGAGCAGGTCAGCCGCATTCCCCTCTACGGTGGCCAGGACATCGCCCGCGGACGCACTGGAACCATCGGTAAGACGGGCGTTAAAGACCACTTCGGGATTAAGCCGCAGGAAAACCTTCTGGGCAACAAAAAGCCCGGCCAGCACAAGGGCTTCCTTGGCAATCAGCCGGGCAGACGCGGGGCGAATCTCCGCTACAACGGCCTGGGTGGTTATATCACCGGTATGAATATCTTCCAGCAGTGCCTGTTCGATCAGTCGGTCAAGAGAAAGCATCATTGGGCGGCCTCGTCGCAGAAATGTAACCCTGTATATCACAGGACATAGGGTGTATCAACCGCAAAACCGGGCTTACCTGCGCTGACAAAAGCCGCACACCAGGCTGTATCAAATTACGATTGACGATGAACAGGCCAATATGTATAGTAACTGGCTTAAAATGTCACTTTTGATTCGAGGAGTACAGTCCATGCACAAACACCTTTTGCTTTTCGCCTGTGCGATAATGCTGCTTGCCGCTGCCAGTGCCGGCGCGGTAGAGACTAAGGATATACAGTTCTCCTTCAAAAACGCCGACCCAGTTATTTTCAGCCATCAGTTTCACCTGAACAAATACCACAACAACTGCAGAATCTGCCACAACGCCATCTTCAACATAAAAAACCGCAGGCACTTTACCATGGCAGAAATGGAAAAGACCAAATCCTGCGGCGCCTGTCACTCCGGAATGAGCGCATTCAGTGTTGCCTCCGAGAAAGACTGCGTCAAGTGTCACAAAGGCAAGCCACGGAATGTAACCTACAAGATCAGGGGGCTCGGCGAGGCGACCTTCAGCCACTCCATCCATATTGCCAAGACCGGTGGTGCCTGCAAGAGTTGCCATAACGGAAAAGTCATTACCGGAAATGGAAAGGCCGTGTCCATGGCCGAGATGGAAAAGGGAAAGACCTGCGGAGCCTGCCATAACGGCAAGCGGGCCTTTGCGGTCACCGCCAATTGCGACCGCTGCCACAGCGGTATGAAGCCCAAAGATATCACGTTCGCACTCAAGGGAACGGCAGCAGCCACCTTCAGCCACGCCATCCACACCGCTGCTTACGGTTGCAAGGAGTGCCACACCAGGATATTCCCCTACAAGTCGGTATCCGGCAAGGCAACCATGGGCGACATGGATAAAGGCAAATCGTGCGGCACCTGCCACAACGGCAATGATGCCTTTGCCACCAGCGGCGACTGCACCAAGTGTCACAAGGGCATGAAGCCTGGCGATATCGTTTTCAAGCTCAAGGACATCAACGCGGCCACCTTCAGCCATGACATCCATACCGCTGCCTACGCGTGCAAAGACTGCCATACCAAAACCTTCCCCTACAAGGCTGTGGTCGGGAAAGCCACCATGAGCGATATGAATAACGGCAAATCGTGCGGCACCTGCCACAACGGCAAGGACGTCTTCGCCACCAGCGGCGACTGCGCCAAATGCCACAGGGGCTTGAAGCCTGGCGTCATCAGCTTCATGATCCCGAAACCGGCCGGCGAAGCCACCTTCAGTCACGAGTTCCACCTGCAGGCCTATAAATGCGCCGACTGTCACACCAAGATTTTCCCCTACCGGGTTGGTGGCACCAAGGCAACCATGGAAGACATGGCAAAAGGCAAGTCCTGTGGCGCTTGCCACGGCAAGGGCAAAGATGCCTTTGACGTAGATGACTGCATCAAGTGCCACACCAAGATGTAGTTACGGATTGAACACAATCGGGTAGGAGGCGGGATTACTCCCGCCGTCCTCCCACACCACCGTGCGTACGGTTCCGTACACGGCGGTTCATGAAGTGTGTTGAAGTCGGTGGTGCTGG
>JAJYBH010000134.1 GCA_021779135.1 Deltaproteobacteria bacterium | reverse complement strand
TCTCTTTTCACATCTCCTGTCAGTTGCAACAGTACCGGTCGCAACTCTTGCTGACGGCAAGGCTCACTTCTACAAATTTGTCGATGGCGGCAAAGAAATCACCTTCTTTGCGGCAAAGTCGGCGGACGGCAGCGTAAAGACCGCCTTTGACGCCTGCGATGCCTGCTACAAATCCAAAAAGGGGTACGAACAGCAGGGCGACAAGATGAACTGCAAGAACTGCAACCAGAAGTTTGCCATAAACCGTCTCGGTCCCAACGCCAGCGGCGGCTGCAATCCCGGCTATCTGCCGCACCAGTTGAACGGCGGCACTATCTCTATTTCAGTTACCGACCTCAAAGGCGGAGCGAGATACTTCTGATGAAACTGCACACCATTTCCATCAATAACCTGAAACGACGCAAGGCCAAGATGGCATTTCTGACGATCGGCCTGATGGTGGGCATTGCCACCATCGTCACCCTGGTGACCCTGACCCGCTCCATGTCCAGCGACATCGAGCGCCAGATGGACGAGTTCGGCGCAAATATCCTGGTCACCCCCCGGAGCAACGGACTGTCCATGAACTACGGCGGCATCAGCCTGGGCGGCGTGGCCTTTGATCAGCGCGAGATCCGCGAAGAGGATCTTGTCAAGATCAAAACCATCACCAACCACAAGAACATCTCGGCGATCAGCCCCAAGGTATTGGGCGGCATCCAGATCAACAGCCACGATGTGTTGCTGGTGGGCGTCAACTTCGAGAGCGAAATGAAGATGAAGCAGTGGTGGAAGGTTTTCGGCACAGAGCCAAAGGGCGAGCATGAACTTTTGCTCGGCTCCGACGCATCCAGAGTGCTTAATGTTTCTCCCGGCGATAGCTTGGACATCAAAGGGGAGGCCTTCAGGGTCGCTGGAGTGCTGGACCAGACCGGCTCGCAGGATGACGCCCTGGTCTTTGCCAGCCTGCCCAAGGCCCAGAGGCTATTGGGCAAGGAGGGCAAAATCAGCATGGTCGAGGTGGCGGCGCTCTGTTCCGGCTGCCCCATCGGTGATATGGTCACCCAGATTGCCGAGAAACTGCCCGACGCCAAGGTTTCGGCCATCCAGCAGGTAGTGGAGGGGCGCCTCAAGGCCCTGGACCAGTTCAAGCGCTTTTCCTATGCCATGGCAGCGGTAGTGGTCTTTATCGGCTCGCTGATCGTCTTTGTCACCATGATGGGGAGCGTCAACGAGCGAACCACGGAGATCGGAGTTTTCCGGGCCATCGGCTTCAGAAAGAGTCACATCATGCGGATCATCCTCTTGGAAGCGGCCCTGGTCAGCCTGCTGGCCGGTTTCCTGGGGTATGCCGTAGGTATGGGAGGCGCCAAACTGGCCCTGCCCTTCATGGCGGAGAGCAAGAATGCCCACCTGATCTGGGACTCGAGCGTTGCCTTTGGTTCAATCGGGCTGGCGCTGACACTGGGGCTCCTGGCCAGTCTCTATCCGGCACTGCATGCCAGCAAGATGGACCCGACAGAGGCATTGAGGGCGCTGTAGTGGCAGGTCTTTTGCTGGCCCAAAGCCGGGCGCCCACAAGGGGACGCCCCTACAAAGACGCCGCATTTCATTTTTCAAACGGGAAGCTACCATGGCACTAATTGAGATTAAAAACGTGAAGAAACAGTATGCCAGCGGCGACGATGTGGTCGAAGCGTTGCGCGGTGTGGACATAACCATCGAAGCAGGAGAATTCAT
Organism: Deltaproteobacteria bacterium; assembly: GCA_021779135.1. GTDB lineage: Bacteria > Desulfobacterota > Desulfuromonadia > Geobacterales > Pseudopelobacteraceae > CAIPTY01. The sequence goes on along the minus strand of JAJYBH010000134.1, from coordinate 6,047 downwards.
CACCATCATGGGACAGTCCGGCTCCGGCAAGAGCACCCTGCTGTCGGTGCTGGGAGGGATGAACCATCCCACCACGGGCGATGTCGAGATGGCCGGTGTAAGGCTGTATCAACTCCCCGGCGAGAAACTGGCCGACTTCCGGGCACAGAACCTGGGGTTCGTGTTCCAGTCCTTTCACCTGATCCCCTACCTGACCGCCAGGGAAAATGTCATGCTGCCGCTGGCGATCGTAACGATGAGTACAGCAGCCAAAAAGAGCGCTGCCCGCCAGGCACTCGAACGGGTCGGCCTGGGCGCCAAGCTCGACCGTCTGCCCAACCAGCTCTCCGGCGGGGAACAGGAGCGGGTGGCCATTGCCCGGGCCATCGTCAATACTCCGCACATCCTGCTGGCCGACGAACCGACCGGCAACCTGGACTCAAAGACCAGCGACGAGGTCATGGCGCTGTTCCGCGAACTGAACGCTGCCGGGCAGACCGTGGTCATGGTCACCCACAATCCGGACAACGGCGCCTATGCGGACCGCACGATCCACCTGAGGGACGGAATAGTTGTCGGTAGCTGAAAACTGCGATATAACCGAGACATGAAACAGTCCTTCATCCGCATCGGCCTGCTGGGCCTCTCCATTCTGGGCATCAGCCTGCTGCACTACCTGACCCCGCTGCATCTCCATTACCTGCACGACATCTTTCAGCGATTCTACTATCTCCCCATCATCCTGGCGGCCCTCTGGTTCGGGTTTCGGGGCGGACTGACCTGCTCGCTGCTGGTCAGTATCGTCTATGCCCCGCACATACTGTTCCAGTGGGGTGGTCAGCTGACGGTAGAGATGGAAAAATACCTGGAAATCGTGATGTACAACATCGTCGGAAGCGTGACCGGACTACTGGCCCAGCGTGAGCGGGAACGCAGCCTGGAACTGCAGCGCACCGCCGAAGGGCTGGAGGAATCCTGCAATAAACTTCAGGCCCAGTCCGAGCGGATCATCGCCATCGAAGAACAGCTGCGCAGGTCCGAGAAGCTCTCCACCCTGGGGGAGATGGCGGCGGTACTGGCCCACGAGATCAGGAACCCGCTCGGCTCCATCCGCGGCACGGCCGAAATCCTGCGTGACGACTACCGCCCCGGCGATCCCAAGCACGAATTCATCGAGATTCAGATCAAGGAGACCGAGCGCCTCAACCACGTGGTCGAGGATTTCCTGCGCATGGCCCGTCAGCAACCGGTGGAGCTGCGCGACTGTTCCCTGCGGGAGGAGCTGGAGACCATCATGACACTGGTGAGCAGGGACGCCCATGAGCGCGGGGTGGCCCTGAGCCTGGAAGCGGGCACGGACCCGGCCATGATCCGGGGGGATGGCGAAAAGCTGCGCCAGGCCTTCCTCAATATCATCCTCAACGCCCTGCAGGCCACGCCGACTAGCGGCAGCGTCGAGATCGTCCTTGACAGGGACGAGACGGGATTCGGGATCCATTTCCGGGACAACGGTTCCGGGATTGCCGCCGACAACCTGCAGCGTATCTTCGAACCATTCTACACAACCAAGACAGACGGTACCGGCCTCGGCCTGGCGGTTACCCGCAAGATTATCGAGGCTCATGACGGGAAAATGGATATTGAGAGCAAGCCCGGCCAGGGTACGACGGTCAGCATCCATTTGCCCTTGCCGACAGGAGGGACTGAATCATGAAACCGATAATCCTGATCATCGACGACGACACCTCGCTGCGACGGGTGCTGGAATACAACCTCCAGGAGGCGGGCTACGCGGTGGGCACCGCTGCCTCAGGCGAAGAGGGTTTGCGGCTGTTCGACGAGGTCGCGCCCGCCCTGGTGATCACCGACATGAAGATGCCCGGCATGGATGGCATGCAGGTGCTGAAGGCGGTCAAGGAGCGTTCCCCCGATACCCTGGTGATCATGATGACCGCCTTCGGCACGGTGGACATCGCCGTGGAGGCCATGAAGGCCGGGGCCTACGACTACATCACCAAACCCTTCAACCGTGACGAGCTGCGGCTGACCGTGGCCAAGGCGCTGCAGTTCAGCGGCCTGACTGTCGAAAACAGGCGGCTGAAGGATGAACTGGCCGACCGCACCGATTTCCGCACCCTGGTCGGCTCGTCGGCCGCCATGGAAAAGGTCTTCGGCATCGTCCGCAAGGTGGCCGATACCGAGGCCTCGGTGCTGATCACCGGCGAATCGGGGACCGGCAAGGAGCTGATCGCCCGATCCATCCACGCCGGCAGCGGTCGTGCCGCCGGGCCGTTTGTTGCCATCAACTGCGCCTCCATCCCGCGCGACCTGCTCGAAAGCGAGCTGTTCGGCCATGTAAAGGGCGCCTTTACCGGCGCCATCAAGGACAAGAGCGGCCGGTTTGCCCTGGCCGACGGCGGCACACTCTTTCTGGACGAGGTGGGTGAGCTGCCGCTGGAACTGCAGCCCAAACTGTTGCGGGCCCTGCAGGAGCGGACCATCGAAGCGGTGGGCGGGACAAGGGAGCTGAAACTGGATGTACGGGTGGTGGCTGCCACCAACCTGGACATCGAAAAGGCCATCGCCGAAGGCGCCTTTCGCGAAGACCTCTACTACCGCCTGGCGGTGATCCCGATCCACCTGCCGCCACTACGCCAGCGGCGCGACGACATCCCGCTCCTGCTGCGCCATTTTTGCATCAAGCATGGCGCCGACAGCGTGATCTTTGATAAACAGTGCCTGGCAACACTCAGCGCTTACGCCTGGCCGGGCAATGTGCGCGAACTGGAAAACACCGTGGAGCGACTGCTGATCTTGCGCAACGGCACCACCATCACCTGTGATGACCTCCCGGACAAGATCCGCAATAACAGCGCCGTGCCAGGGACAGCGGCGCATCCGGGAGGTGTCATCAACCTGCCGGAGGAAGGCTATTCTCTGGAGCAGTTGGAGCGGGAAATAGTCGTGCAGGCCCTGGAGCGCAACGGGTGGAACCAGACCGCGGCGGCGCGCTTCCTGCGCATCCCCCGCCATACGCTGATCTACCGCATGGAAAAGTACGAGATCATCCCGCCGAATAAATAGCGCCTATCATCACTTTATCTGAAGAATATACCCCATCCGTGTTGAATAATCCACTCTCGCCCCAACTGCATATCAAATATTTCCTTTAATGTCACATGGTTGTAATCTGGCACACCGTATGCTTTGATATAAGTATCGTTCAACTTAGACTACCAAGCGGCCATCAATGAAATGGTGCGCCAGTCCGAATTCTGGTACACTGTGAGGTAGGTGATACACAGGACAAAGAGGTCTCTACTCCATGCACGCGAAAGGAGATTCACCATGAGAAAGTTTCTGATAATTGTTGTTGCATCAGGGTTGTTTGGCGCAATGCCGGTGTTGGCTGCCGAGCATGAAGGCATGAAGATGGATTCACATGAAAACATGATGATGAACACTGATGATGGCGCACGACAATGTGCTTTACAGGCGGAGTCCATCCAGCAGAAAATTCAGCGCTTGGATGCTGAAATTGCGAAGGGAACGAAGACGCATGATGTCAAGGAGCTGAAAAAACTGGAGCAAAAGTTGAAAGAAGCCAATGCACTCTTGGATCAATTGAACAGTCACTGAATTCACCAAACGGGGCGGGCATTCAGGCCCGCCCCGGCTTTTCCAACCAAACAACCATGAAAAAAACCATATCAATCATAACCGCACTATCACTTGTCGGGTTCCTGATCTACGCCATCTCCTTTCATAAAAAGGAAATCCCGGTCGAAAAGCCGGGAAAAGTGGTAGCTACCGCTGATTATGTGAAGTATTTCGGAGCCGTGCCAGAGGTTGACAAAGGCATGGCGTATGCCTTTGTGATCTACTTCCCATCCGGTAAAGCCCCCGGCAAGGTTGTCCCGTTCCCCTTCTTCACCTTCGATGAGGATAGCCTCAAAAAGGTAGCCGTAGAGCGTCTCCTGGGCGGCATGGATATCGGCAGTTACCTGGGAGAATTCACCACCTTTCCCCGTGGGAGCCGTCTGCTGACAATCAACGATGATCAGGGAACGGTCACGGTGAACCTAAGCAAGGAACTGGAAGCGGCGCCTGATGCATCTGCCGTGCGCGCTTTGGTCTTGACCTTGCGTCAGTTCAAGGGTGTCAAGGATGTCCGGATCCAGGTCGAAGGCAAGGAGCGCCCGTTAGGCATACCGGCGGGAAGTGGTGATGACAGCGCCATCCAGCAGCCATCCGCCCCTCGCCTTCTGAGTGTCACCGCCATGCGGGATAAAGGGGCCGCGAACATCGAAGACGTGAATGCCTTTTTCGACCGCCCGGTGGATATCAGGGAGTTGAAACTGTTCACCAAGGATGGGCAACCATGTGCCGGCGAGATGTTTCACTCGGTCTTTGACATGGCGGCCGTCCTCAAACCGAAAGACCCCGCTCAGTTCAAGGAACACATGCCGATCAGAGTGCAGTGGAAGGTGGCTGACAAACTTGGCCGCCAGGCCGAGGGCGACTCGGTCTGGCCTCTGGAGGTCAAGGAACATTAAGTGAAATTACTGCGGATGGATCAAGGATTTCAGGTGGTAATTGGGTCTATCTGGTGATGGGGATATTCTTCTTATCAGGCGTTGCGTATGCACAAGGGCTATCGTCAACGTCAAAAGAGACTTCATGGAAATTCAACGTCATATGACAGGACGGGTTGGTTGCTGGCTGATTTCCAGCAACCATACGGGATGAGAAAGTTAATCCTCCTGGGAGGAGTTCTTTTATCCTTTGCCCTTGCGTGGTTTGCCATTAGCAATTATCTGAGCGCACGCCCGGTCGCCGAGGAAAACCTGCGCGGTCTTGCGCTCTCTCTCGCTGGCGCCATTGAAAATATCGCCCTTCATGATCCCTCCCTGCAAAGTCTGAGCACATTCCAGACGCATGACATAGCTTTTTTCGATCTGGTAGATCGAAAAGGCATTCACCGCTTTCACACAAACCCCGACCTCATCGGAACTCGTCTGGATGGAAACATCCCCCTTGCCACGCTCAAGGATGGGGCCACGTCCAGTCAGCGGATCACACTACGTACCGGAGAGAACGTCTACGAGTTCAGCGCCCCCTTGTATCTGCCTGGGGAAACTCTTGCCCTTCGGCTGACACTTCACACCTACCGTGCCGATACGGTTATCCGAAGAGCCTGGCTGAACATGATGGTGCTATTCGGCCTGCTCGCAGCAGGATGGATGCTGGCATTGGCGCTCTACCATTTTACCCGGCGGGAAGAAGAGCACCAACGGGAAATGGCGCGACGGGAAAGTCTGGCGCAATTGGGTGAGATGGGTGCCATGCTGGCCCATGAAATCAGAAACCCTCTGGCGGGGATCAAAGGCTATGCCCAATTAATCGGGAAAAAGCCTCGGGATGAGCGCAATGGTGGTTTTGCCCAGCACATCGTGTCAGAATCGCTTCGGATGGAAGCACTCGTCAACGATCTGCTTACCTTCGCCAAAAGCGACACCGCATCGATGACCACGGTTAACTTGGCAGTAATTGTTTCTCATGCCGCAACACTCCTCCTGCCTGAGGCGGAGGAACATCAGATAGAAATTATCCGAGAAGCTCAGGAAAACATTCTGATCGATGGCAACCGGGACAGGTTGTCTCAAGTCCTGCTCAACGTAGTCAAGAACGCCATCCAGGCCACGCCTGATGGCGGTACGGTCCGAATAAACGCTGGCGTTGACTGCGGGTATGCAACGGTCACGGTCAGCGACAACGGTCACGGAATCAGCCAGGAAGACCTGCCCAGGATATTCGAGCCTTTTTTTACCACCAAAGCCAGAGGAACCGGATTGGGGCTGGCTCTGTGCCGGAAAATAGTCGAAGAGCATGGGGGGAAGATCACCGTGCACAGCGTTGTTGATGAAGGCACAGCGGTAACCATAACAATCCCCAGCCGTCAGAAACGCTACAGCAGGAGTTGACCATGAAGGGACGCATTTTACTGGTCGAAGACGATGAGACGTTTAGAAGTTTACTGCAGACGGTTCTCGAGGATGATGGCCATG
>JAJYBH010000133.1 GCA_021779135.1 Deltaproteobacteria bacterium | reverse complement strand
CAGGAACAGGCAGAGCCTCTCCTGCGCACCCTTCGGCAGCGGGCCCAAAGCCCCGGAGATCACCCGGCGATGCTCTTCGCCCAGGTCATCAATCTTGAGACCGATAAAGACATCCGGAATCTTTTTGGTGAGTGTGTCGAGTGCGTCGAGCCCGAGCAGATTCGCCGTAATTGCCGGACTCTCGGCTCCACCGCCGGACAGCCCGGTTTCGCCATTTTCGGTGGATGAAAAAAAGATATCCTCCAGGGTACCGTCATGCATCTTTTCGTCATAGATGCGCAGGGCGTCCATCAGGATACCCTGGGCGTTCATCAGGATTTCCTCCTGCAGGATCTCCGGAAAATACCGGTACTCGTCACTGATTTCGGTCTTGTCCACGTCCAGCGAGAAGGTGCCGGTCGTCCAGGTCAGGATCTCGACGATGGTCATCTCGATCAGCGCCTCCAGGCTCTTGTAGGCATCCTCGCGGTTGATGAGCCCTTGTTCGATCAGTGTGGCGATCAGCGGTTTCCGGGCGGCGCCGGCTTTTTTCTGCTCGAAAAGCGCCTGGTAGAGGGACTCCTTGGTTAGATGGTTGTTCTCGACCAGGATCTGGCCGATACGGACACTGTTGTTCAGGTGGTTCGCGCTGACCAGATAGCCATCGCTGAATACCAGGTGGCTCTCCCCCTTCGCGCTTTTTACGCTGAGGGTTCCGGATTTTCTGGTAGAATAGATGAGTTGTATGACATCAACAATCGGCAGGTGTGCCAGTTCTCCGGTGAAGGACATGGACAGGTATCCCTTTCATAGCGTGATGTGGGTCGCCAACAGATCGATCAGGCCCTGGTCAACTGACGGTACTTGATGCGGTGGGGCTGGTCGGCCGCCGCCCCCAGGCGTTTCCTGCGGTCTTCCTCGTATTCCGAGTAGTTGCCGTCAAAATATACCACGCTGGAATCCCCTTCAAAAGCCAGGATATGCGTGGCAATGCGGTCCAGGAACCAGCGGTCGTGGCTGATGACCACCGCGCAGCCGGCAAAGTTCTCCAGTGCCTCTTCCAGCGCCCGCATGGTGTTGACATCCAGGTCATTGGTCGGTTCGTCCAGCAGGAGCACGTTGGCGCCTTCCTTCAGCATCCGGGCCAGGTGGACGCGGTTGCGCTCGCCGCCGGAAAGCATGCCGACCTTTTTCTGCTGATCGGCGCCGGAAAAGTTGAAGCGCGATACATAGGCCCGCGAGTTGACCGTGACCTTGCCGAGCTGGATCTGCTCGTCACCGCCCGAGATGGCCTCCCAGATGCTCTGATCCTGTTTGAGGGCGTCGCGTGACTGGTCCATGTAACCGAGTTTGACAGTCTCGCCGATGCGGATGGAGCCTTTGTCGCACTGTTCCTGACCGGTGATCAGGCGGAAAAGGGTCGTCTTGCCGGCCCCGTTGGCGCCGATCACGCCGACGATCCCCCCCGGCGGCAGGTTGAAGGTCAGCCCTTCGTACAGCAGCCTTTCGCCGTAGGCCTTGGCCACGTCGTTGAATTCGACGACGACCCCGCCCAGGCGGGGCCCGGGCGGGATATAGATCTCCAGGTCACGGGCCTGCTTCTCGCTTTCCTGGTTCAGGAGCTGCTCGTAGGAGCTGATGCGGGCCTTGCCCTTGGCGTGGCGTCCCTTGGGCGACATGCGGATCCACTCCAGTTCGCGCTGCAGGGTCTTCTGGCGCTCGCTGGCGGTTTTCTCCTCCACGGCCAGGCGATTCTGCTTCTGCTCCAGCCAGGATGAGTAGTTGCCTTTCCAGGGGATGCCTTCGCCGCGGTCCAGCTCCAGTATCCAGCCGGCCACGTTGTCCAGGAAGTAGCGGTCGTGGGTCACGGCGATAACCGTGCCGGGGTAGGAGTGCAGGTGATGCTCCAGCCAGGCCACGGATTCGGCGTCCAGGTGGTTGGTCGGCTCGTCCAGCAGCAGGATATCCGGTTTTTTCAGCAACAGGCGGCAGAGCGCCACGCGGCGCTTTTCGCCGCCGGAGAGCACCGTTACCTGCGCATCACCCGGCGGGCAGCGCAGGGCGTCCATGGCCATCTCCAGGCGGCTGTCCAGATCCCAGGCGTCCAGGTGGTCCAGCTTTTCCTGCAGCTCGGCCTGCCGGTCGCACAGCTTCTCGAAATCGGCGTCCGGCTCGGCGAATTTATCGGTAATGGCATTGAATTCGGCCAGCAGGTCGACGGTCTCCTGGACCCCCTCCTCGACGATCTGGCGGACGCTCTTGCCCTCGTCCAGTTGCGGCTCCTGCTCCAGGAAGCCGACCGTATAGCCGGGGGAGAGCACGGCCTGGCCGTTGAAATCCTTGTCCACGCCGGCCATGATCCGCAAAAGAGACGACTTGCCCGAGCCGTTCAAGCCCAGTACGCCGATCTTGGCCCCGTAAAAATAGGAAAGGGATATATCCTTGATGACCGGTTTCTTGTCGTAGAACTTGCTGACCCGCATCATCGAGTAGATGATCTTGTTCGCTTCCAGTGCCATGCCAGATTCCCCTCACACTTTCAGTAAAATATCTCAATCTTTTACACGGCGTCAGGCACTGCTGTCAACCGCTTTGGATGCCGGAGCGCCCGGTGGTCAAAGCTGCCCGGCTTTCCGGCAAAAGTCTTCGCTGCCGGATGCCGGTACTATCCGCCGATATTTTGTCGGGTTGAATGGCTTGACAAAAAGGATCGAAATGGTACAGTTTGGCCATGATCTTCCACCACGAAAGGAGTCAGGCCATGGGAATCAATGTACAGGAGGCGGTCAGGCGCTCCATCCAGACCGAAAAGAATGCCATGAACTTTTACCAGCTGGGCGCCCAACAGATGACGAATCAGGATGCCCGCAAGACCTTTGAGCTGTTGGCGCGAGAAGAGCGCGAACACGCCGGCCAGTTTTACCGGATCTATACCGGCACGGATATCCCTTCGCTGGACGCGTTCCTCGACACCCCCTTCGATAACGAATCCAGCTGGATAGCCTCCATCACGCGGCTGGTTGAAAGCGACTTTACCGAGCAGAAGGCGCTTGAACTGGCCATGGAGCGGGAGAAAAACCTCGAAGAGACCCTCCTGGAGACCGCCGCCAAAATTGATGAGGCCGACGTCCGGGCGGTATTCGAGCTGAATGCCCGGGAGACCCACAATCATTACCTGCTGATCGAATCGGAATATGCGCGCCTGATGGGCATGGTGCATGAGACGGATATGGATATTTTTGTGCGGGAATGATCGCTGAAGTTGCTGAATTCTGATGTTACACTGGCAGAGCCCCCGGAACCCCGGGGGCTTTGTTCGTTCATGCGGCAGGCAGTTTCGCGAACCTCCGTACTCCTAGGGACCCGCCGTATATCCCTTGCGCACCCACATGTAGACGTCGCCGAAGTGAAGGTCGGAGAGCTCCTCCGGCGGTTTGACATTCGGTTCCAGCGGATGGATCTGCATGTGATCCTTACCCTTGTCCTTCAGCGCGGTCTGCCACTCCCAGGTCACCCACCTGGATTCTTTGGCATGTTCGGACCAGAACAGCATGAAGATATCGCGCTTTATGATTTCGTCATCCAACTGGGGTTTCCACTCTTCCCCCGGCCTCAGGTCGAGGCAGTCCAGGAAGATATCCAGTCCGGCCGCGATCCGCACCGCCGCAACCCGGTCCAGGACCCGCTCCCGGTCAGCCGAAGAGTAGGAGGCGAAGGCGGTGCGGGCCGGTTCGCAGGTGGCGGTGGCCTGTCCCTTCTTCTTCGGAGTGGCGGTGATCTCCAGATCCAGACGCAGGCGGGCGACGATAATCCCCTCGATGGCCACGTCAAACTTGAGCGGTATCGTTTCTTCCCCGGCGTCGTCCGCTACCGTCACGTCGAAATCCAGCAGCGAGCGGCCGCCTTCCCAGGTGAAGGACTGCTCGGGAGGATCGCAGGTCAGGCCGCGCCCCGAGAGGCGCACCGTGACGCTGGTGCCTGCTTTCCAGCGGCATTCCTGGATGCCGAGCACTGTGTCGGCCGAGGGGGCCAGCTTGGTGAGCAGATCGCGGACCTCCTGTTCCCGCGCCTTTTCATAGGCCACGAAGCGGGCGGTGAACCCGCTCCCCGGCTTGGCCTGCTTGGGGGCTGAGGCCCCCAGCTGAACCGGCTGCGGCTCTGTTGTTGTCCCCCGCATTTTGGGGACGTGCGGCGGCGGTGTCCCGCCACCGAGTGAGGCTTGCTGTTGTTGCTGTTGTTGCTGCTGCTGTTGTTGCTGTTGCGGAGGTTCGCCCCTCGAAGGTGCCGGAGGCGGCGCGCTCCTTTTCAGTTGAAGCGGGAACATGCGTTTGGCGGCTGTCGCTGGCGCCGGGTGGGGTGTGGTGTAGTTTTTTCCGGTGTCCTCTTCAGCGCCGGTGGCCTGCCTGATCTCTTTCAGGGCGCCGATCAGTTCCCGGCGTTTGTCATTTTCAGGGGCCGAGGCCAGTAGATTGCTCAGGAAATCCAGGTGGTCGAGTACCGATAGAAACTCCCGGGGTGAGCCAACATTGTTGGCCTTGGCGTATTCGGCAATAATTTCAGCAGCGTAGCCGGAAAGGTCACCGGAGGCCAGATGCCCGAGGAGCTGGCAGTCAATCGGGGTGGCGGTGTTCCAGAAGTTCGGGTTCTTCTGGTGGTCGTCCGCGGCCAAGGCCATGGCCTGATCGAGTGAAGGGTAAAAGTCTCCGGCGAGCTCTGCCGTGTCATCGAGCAGATAGTTCAGAGCCTGGCCGGTCAGACAGTTGACCAATGGATAGAAGTCCGGTTTGCCCTGTTCGATACCCAGGTTGTAGGCCTTGCAGTAATGCTTCGCCATGGCGTTCAGGGCAGCCTGTTTCTCGGTGATCTCCGCGGCTATCATCGCCCTCCGCTTGGCGACGCTTCCCAGCAATGAAACCCGTTCGCCGGTTTCGCCCAAGGCCCGATTCAGCTCGATCAGTTTCTCCTCGGCTTCCCTGACGAGCCCGAGGGCCGAGTCCGGATCGCTGGCGGCCAGTTCCTGGGCCCACCGTGATTGCAGATTCCAGATCTGTTCCGCCGACCTGATGGTAGCGATGGCCTTGTCGTCGGCAATGGCCTTTTTATAATGGCCGACCGCCTCCTCGAACTGTGAGAGCTCGGAGCAGGCCTGTCCCAATGCAGCCTGCAGGGCGCCGGATGCAAGCCATGCCGGTGGGACGATCTGCTCGATGTCCCTGATGGTCTTCAGGTAGTGCGTCACGGCCGCACCCCGCACGGTCTTTGCCGCCGCGGCAATGTTCTCCAGGTCAATGATCGCTTCGGAGATGGCGGCGTACGAGCTCCTGCTCCCTCTGGCCGTGGGAGAGGTTTCTCCCTTGCCCAGGGTGAAGTCGGGATCGCCGTAGCACTGGTACGCGCCCCAGGTGTTGGCATCGGGATGGGCGCTGTAGGTGGCTTGTCGTGCCGTCAGGACCGCCTGGCCGAAGGGCGCCCCTCCCAGCAGCTCCCGGTAGAAGGTGGCGGCGAAGAGCGCCGCGGCGTCGTCCTGCACGGCCCAGCCGGCGGCGACGACACAACGCACCCCCATCTTGATCAGTTCGGTGGCCAGGTTGGCGGCCAGGTCCGGCGGCAGGTTGCGGGGCGGTTTGCTGTCGTCGATATGCCCCAGGTGGCAGCAGTTCACAAAGACAAGTTGCGGCACCGCGCGCATCTGCCGGACCTGGGCTGCGGTCAGAAACTGGTTGTCGCCGATGACCATGCCGCTGATCGGGGTATCGTCGGTTTTCTGCCCGCAGCAGTCGCACGGCAGCGGCGGATGGTATTCGAACACGCCGTGCCCGGCCAGGTGGATAATCTGGTAATCCCGGGCAAAGAGCTCCTTGATGATGGCCGTTCCTTGCGCATCGGCCCCGATCAGCGCGGTCGCGGCATAATCCGCGTGTTCCAGTGCCTTGACCACCTCGCGGGCCTCCTGCTCGGCACTGGGCAGGTTGGCAAAGGGGGTCGGCGGGTTGCCGATCACCAGGGCAGTCCTGTCACGCGCCATGACCACCCGTTCGCGAAATTTCTCCACCAGGAGTTGCCGCAGCATGCCGGCCCGCACGGCCAGGGGCTTCTCGGCATTGCTGGCGCCGTCGCCCCTGCGCCTTTCCTGCATCATTTCCCACGGATAGCGGGCGGCGGCATCGTTAAGCACCAGGACCACATCGCGACGGTCGGGGGCGTACTCCTTCAGCTCATTGGGCATCAGCATCTCGAACAGGGTGATGGCCACCCCTTCGTTGCTGGCGGTGGTCTCCGACATCTCCTCGATAAACCGATCGGCCAGGTTCCGCTGCGACTGCAGCAGATAGACCTCGGCCCGGGCCCGGTCGGTGAGCAGGTTGAAAGAGAGGCGCGCCTCCTTGTCCTCTGTGATCTGCAGGCGTTGCCACCAGGGTTCGTCTTCGCTGAAGCTGGCCCGGCGCATGCCTCCTTCAAGCGGGAGCACCAGCGGATCGGGATCGATGCCAAAGGCGCGCGATATATCCGGGGCGCCGCGCAGGTTCGCCAGGGTACGTACCGCGTTGATGGCGCGGTCCTCATAGAGTTCGACGAACTCCACCTCCGCGATCTTGACGCAGTCGTTGCGTCCGGATTCCTCGATGTAGCGGTTGGCGTCGATGACCCCGCGCAAAATGGCGGTCACCGCGTCCTGGAGCGAGACGCCGCCGGCACCGGTGCCGACCAGCAGGGCGCTGATGCCGGCGTGGCCGGCCTTGCCGCTCTTGACCTGGGGGCATTCGGCCCGCGACAGCGAATAGGAGCGTACCCCGCGGGAGACGGCCCGCAGCAGGCGGCCCGGAGAGAGCTCCCCGACCCGGCCGAGTCCGATGACGATGGCGCCGGCCGGCTTGCCGTCACTCTTCTGCAGGCGTTCCCAATCGGGATTGAGAAAGATCTCGGCCGTGTCGTCGTCGCCGGGATAGATGCCGAGGCGGTGCCGCGCGGTGAGCCGGCCTTCAAGGGTCTGATCCAGGTAAGCTTCGGCGCTGATGATCGTATCGCCCTTGTAGTGACCGACCAGGATCGGGTGGGAGGCAAAGGCCAGGTTGCCGTGCCTGACGCTGACCTTGATCCTGGATTCCATCGGCCGGCGGCGGGCTTTCCTGGCGCCACCCAGTGCCGTGCGCGCCAGGTCGCCGAAGTCCGGGTAGAGCGCTTCCCGCTCGACCGGCATGGCGAAGCGCTCCGCAGCGCCGCGAATTTCGGGCGGCTTGGCCGGCAGAAGGTTGGTCGTGCCGTGCTGCAGCAGGTCGCTGACCGCCGCGATGCCTTCTTCGCTGGCGGCCAGGTCGCCATGGGCGGCCTGCAGGTACCAGGTTCCGATGCCGTCCGGGATGCCGCCCTCCCACGGAACCCGCCCGTCTCCCCGGGCCGTGGCGTGGAAGAACAGCCGCCGCCCCGTACCGTCCCCCTCCATGGTCAGGTCAAACGGGGTGGCCGGCGCGCAGCCGGCGATATAGAACATGCTCTCCGGATCGAGGGGGGAACTGAACAGCCTTTGCTGGCTGCTCCTGGCTGCTGCCAGCTCCCCGGAGCCGGGGGGCTGCCAGCTGCCGCTTTCGGGGTCAGCGTCCGCCAGTGCCTGCCAGGTGGCGGCATCGAAAAGGTCCAGGTCCCCGTCTGCCGGCAGCATCTCCAGCAGGCCGGGGAATTGGACCAGGATGGCGGTCAGTTCTTTCTGGCTCCGGGTCGTGTCCAGCAGGGCCAGCCTGCGGATCAGGCTGTCGCGCCCGGTCAGCAGGCGGGTCACCGCATGCTGACCGCGATTGGGGGTGCCGAGCATGATCAGCCGTCCATCGGTGCGTCCCTTGATCCGCTGC
>JAJYBH010000132.1 GCA_021779135.1 Deltaproteobacteria bacterium | reverse complement strand
CCGCCCCGTCCCAGGATCTGCAGCAGGCCGTTGAAGGATAGGGGGAATCTTGTAGCTTCGGCCAGGTGAATGGCGGCCAGTTGCGTTTCCCGGTTGTCACTCTCAAGGTCACGCAGGATCTGGCGTTCAGTGTAACTGTCTTGACAGGACAGGAGGGTCTTGAATGCCTCAAGCCGGACGCGAGGGTGCGCATGGCGTGTCAGTGGACGCAGGGCCATAACTACGTCTGGGTCTTCGGCATTTTTCAACAGGACGATCAGGTTACGCAGAAAATACCAGCGCTGGTCTTGAAGTCGGGAGATAATCGGCTTGTAAATGAACAGGCCGAATTCGGCGAGACGCTCCATCAGGAAGCGGCGCATCGAAATACTCTCTTCAACCGCAAGATGGTTCAAAAGCGGTTCAATGAACGGGATGCCGATCTTCCAGATCAATTCTTTTATCTGGTCATAGCGGGATTTTCCCCAGACATGCAGACCGTTCAGGACCTCCTCCAGGCTGTCCGGTTCAGTGCAGCGCTCCATAAGAATTCTCCGGAAATAATCCGGTTTGGATGAATCGCCCGCCTGCTCGATGATGGTAAGATAATCGGAATAATCACCGGTCTGAAGAAAATAGCTACCCATGTCGGAAAGACTGGTGGCCAGGAGTTCGAATTCCTTCTGGTCATGGTCGCCGTTTATCAGTTCGAGCAGGATGGTGCTGATGTGGCTCTCGATCTGGTGGCTGTCGAGGGAGGCCATCAACGGCTCGATCTCATCATGTCGGATGATGGGAAGCTGGCGCGCGGATACCAGCGAGTTCAATTTATGCTGGTATACTTCCGGGACATATTCCTCGGAGGCCTGTTCCCTGAGTATCGAACGCATGCGTTCGCTGAAATCATCCCGTTTGACTTCCGGCTTCCGGGTAATGGTATCCGGCTGCGGAGCGTGCAGCGACAGTTTTTGCAGAAGTCCCATGATAACGGGTGAAATGGTCATCTGTCGCTGGCTTATGTCGTCCAGGACACCCAGGACCGCTTCGGATGACATGCCGTTTTCCAGCCGTTTGGCAATCGAATCAGATCCTGAACCGGCATTTTCGAAGGCGCTGTTGAGAAACTGAAGGCGCAGCTCGGGATTGATGCTGGAGATGAACCGCACCAGTTTGTCGGAAAAGACGTTGTTTGTAGCGGTCCCTTCATGTTCAGTCTGGTGCATGTAGTCGGTGATGGCCTTGACGTAATCACCCTTGCGCCCGGCGGTGCTGTCCGAGTAGCTCTTGTTGAGTGCCATCGCCAGCAACTCGGGATTAAACACGTCGGAAGACCCATCCGAGTCATCCAGGTTGCCCTCGGCCAGACCGCGGGCAAAACGCTCCCAAAGCCCTTCCCCCAGGACTGTAGTGTCACCTGAAGTGGAGGCTCCCTCACTGGCGGTAAACAGGTCGTAGCGGATGGCCTGTATGCCGAGCGATTCGATGCCTGCCACCTGCCAGACATCGGCAATCCCGCCGGCCTGGGATATCTCTTCCCGCTTCATGTTGAGGATGTCGAGAAAACTGTTCGCTTCGGATGCGGTCAGGCCCGGCCTGAAGATCAGCAAACCGATGCCGGCCTGAAAGAGTACCCGGGCGAAGTCGCGATACACGGGGTTGTTCTTGTCCAGGCTGACGTTATCGAACATCAGCGAGTCTCGGGCCACACCGAGACTTAACTCATACTGAGGCCCCATCAGTTCTTCATAGCGGGTCAGGAGTCTGTTGATAGATCTTTCGATCAGGGGATGTCCGGGAGGATACGACCTGAAGTTGCGCCGGGCGATGTTGAATTCGATGATCAAGCCGGAGAGCGCTTTTGTATCGATACCCGTGACGGTTATGTCTGACTGACTGATGGACATGGTTTCCGTTCAACTCCCCGAACAAAAAGAACGCGTTTTGACGAACCGATTGGCCCGTCAGTACGATTCAGCCTTGCAACTATACCAGAAAGAAGCGGACTGACAAATCTGATTTTCTCAGAAAGTCCAAATGGTTATTTTGTTTGCATTGAAGAATGTATTGTGATTAATTTAATTACTGTATTGTATTAATGAATAAAACTGTTGGGGGAGGGCTGCAATGCATAAAGGCAGGAGTTGTGGTGTACTGCTGCACCCCACATCGCTCCCCGGAGCCGGCGGGATTGGGACGTTGGGAGAAAACGCCCGGCGTTTTATTGACCTGCTGGCCGGAATGGGGATGTCCTGGTGGCAGGTCCTTCCGCTCAATCCCGCTGCCTGCGGGAATTCTCCCTATTCCTCCTTTTCGGCGTTTGCCGGTAATCCGCTAATGATCGACCTAGACGCGCTCGTCCGGGAAGGTGATCTCCCGAGTCAGGATTACGAGGAGACTGCCGGTGAGCACCGCGTGGATTTCGGCTCACTCATTCCGGTCAGAACAAAATTACTCCACAACGCCGCCGCCACCTTTTTTGCATCCGGCCGCACAGCGCGGATGGAAGAATTCTGGAGCTTCTGTGATTCAACGCACTGGCTGCATAACTATGCCCTCTTTATGGCGTTAAAACAACGCTACCACGGAAAGAGCTGGCATCAATGGCCGGCCTCCGCGGCCCTGATGGATGCGAAAACCTTTGAAAAGGCCTCTATTGAACTGGGTCCCGAGATCGGCGTCCAGAAATACCTTCAGTGGCAATTTTCCCGGCAATGGGGACATCTGCGTTCGTATGCTGCCGCTCAAGGCATTGCCGTTATTGGAGATATCCCGATTTTCGTTGCCTATGATTCCGCCGATGTATGGGCCAACCGGGATATTTTCCTGCTGGATGAGCACGGCAAGCCTACGGTCATGGCTGGAGTCCCTCCCGATTATTTCAGCGAAACCGGCCAGTTGTGGGGCAATCCGCTCTATGACTGGAGTGCGCTGGCTGCGCGGGGGTACGACTGGTGGGTCGAGCGTTTCAGATATCTTTTTTCCCAGTTCGATTGCATTCGCGTCGACCACTTTCGTGGCTTTGAGTCAGCCTGGCATGTGCCGGGAGGTCACAAAAACGCTGTGAAGGGAAGCTGGGTTGCCGGACCCGGCCGCCAACTCTTTGATGCGCTTATTTCAAAACTGGGGCCGCTTTCGATCATTGCCGAGGATCTTGGCCTGATTACCCCTGAAGTAGAGGCGCTTCGCGATGAATACGGATTCCCTGGCATGAAGATCCTGCAGTTCGCCTTCGGTTCCGGTCCATACAATCCATATCTGCCACATAACCATGTCAAGCGATGCGTGGTCTACACCGGCACCCACGATAACGACACCAGCGCCGGCTGGTACGCCTCCTTGTCTGAAAATGAGCAGGACGAGGTGCGGGAATATCTCGGCACAACCGGTGATAATTCCGCCGACGATCTGATGCGGGCCGCCTTTATGTCAGTTGCTGATACGGCCATCATCCCTTTCCAGGATCTGATCGGGCTTTCCACGGAGGCGCGCATGAATGTGCCGGGCCGGGGAGATGGAAACTGGGAGTGGCGTTTCACCTGGGATATGATTGATAAGGACTTGATGGCGCGTCTCCGCGGCAAAATGGAACTTTACGGTCGCTGCCAGCATCAGCCGCTTTAAACTTCTTGACAAAAATGCATCATTGAATATACTTATTTGCTTTGTATTTTGGCATTTCACCGCCAGTTTCACTGGATCGTTTCATGAAGATTCGAATTGACCACATCAAGCACACTGCCTACGAACTGCATGTCGAAGAGCCGGTTGATTCGTTTCCGGTTCTTGCAGCGATGCAGGCCGATGGTGAGTGTGTCTTTTCCGGACCGGTTACGGCCGATATAACGCTGGAGCGCGAGTTCGACCATTTGAAGGCGGTGGGCAGGGTGCGTGTGCCGATGGAGCTTACCTGCGGCCGTTGCCTGGCGTCATACGCGACGAACATAGATTCGGCATTCAGAATAATATTTCGCAAAGAAACGGTTCGGCACACCGAGGTTGAAGATGAGACCGAATTATGCGATGATGATTTAATTGCATCGACCTATTCGGGTGACGAGATTGACCTGACCCATGAAATCGAAGAGCAGGTGGCAATGGAAATCCCCCTGAAACCACTGTGTGATGAAGGCTGCAAAGGCCTTTGCCCCACCTGTGGAGCAGACCTGAATACCGGCTCCTGTTCCTGTTCCCGAGAGCCGATTAATCTTAAATTCAGCGCACTGAAGGATTTTAAAATATCCGGATAAACAATGGTGACGGTTTCACCGTACCACCGCACAAAGGAGAAACAATATGGCAGTACCTAAGAAGAAGACTTCCAAATCCCGCAAGAACATGAGGCGCGCGCATGACTTTCTGATACCTCAGCAGGTTTCCGTCTGTCCGCAGTGCAAGGCCCCCAAGCTCCCCCACCGCGCCTGCCCGACCTGTGGTACGTATAAGGGTAAAGAGGTCATCGACCTTTCCAAAGCGCAGTAACTTTCCCGGCTTTCGTGACATCTCCTGGATTAAAGAGAGTTGCACTCGACGCAATGGGTGGCGACAATGCACCTGCTGTCGAAGTGGAAGGCGCGGTTATGGCCTGCCGTGAGTTTGGCATTCCAGTCACGCTGGTTGGTGACCAGGCATCTTTGGCTGCAGAACTGGCCAAACACACCACTACGGGTCTCGATATCAGCATCTTTCACGCCAGTGAAGTTGTGGGAATGCATGATTCCGCCTCCGACGCGGTGCGCAAAAAACGTAATTCATCCGTACGTCTGGCCTTTGATCTTGTAAAGGATGGTAGCGCCTGCGCTGCGGTGAGCGCTGGAAACTCCGGTGCCACCATGGCAGCCGGCATGTTCGTGCTTAAGCGCATCAGTGGTATCGAGCGCCCTGCAATTGCCCAGATTTTCCCCAATCTCAATGGTAAAACGCTCGTTCTTGATGTCGGTGGCAATGTTGACTGCAAGCCGATCCATCTCGCCCAGTTCGCCATCATGGGAGAGGTGTATGCCCGCTACGCCATGGGTATACCCAATCCATCCGTGGGACTGCTCTCAAATGGAGAGGAAGATTCCAAGGGAAATGAACTCACTCGCGAGACCAACACCCTGTTGCGGGCCACCTCACTCAATTACTCTGGCTATGTCGAGGGTCGTGATATCTTCAAGGGTAGTGTCGATGTCGTCGTTTGCGACGGTTTTGTGGGAAATGTGGTGCTCAAGCTTTCGGAAGGATTATCCGATGCAGCCAGCAAAATGCTGAAGAAGGAAATCTTGAAGAGCTGGATTTCGAAGCTGGGGTATCTGTTTGTACGGGGTGCTTTTAATCGTTTCAAAAAGATTGTGGATTATGCCGAGTACGGCGGGGCTCCTCTCTTGGGTATCAACGGCGTGGGCATGATCTGCCATGGGGGTTCAAACGTAAAAGCGATAAAAAATGCTATTCGTTTTGCCCATGAATACGCTAGCAGTGGTGTGACCGAACACGTCTCCGAAAAGCTTTCGGAGAATGCTGTCGTCAATATCCAGCGTGAAAATCAGAAAGTTCAGGCAATAGCCTAATGGAGAGATCATGCTGAGGTCCAAAATCACGGGGACCGGCTCCGCTCTACCGGAAAAAATACTTACCAATAGTGATCTGGAACGGATGGTTGACACCAGCGACGAATGGATCACTACCCGGACCGGGATTAAACAGCGTCGTATTGCCGCCGAAGGGCAGTTCACCTCTACCTTTGCAGTCGAGGCTTCACGTAGCGCACTTGCCATGGCTGGTGTCAAGGCCGAAGAGCTCGATCTGATCATTCTCGGAACCGTTACCCCTGATTTTCCCTTTCCGTCGACCGCCTGTATCGTTCAACACGAGATCGGCGCTGTCAACGCCGCTGCCTTTGACCTCTCCGCAGCATGTTCCGGCTTTATCTACGGCCTTTCCATCGCAGACAAGTATATTCGCTGCGGTGACGCAAAAAAGGTGCTTGTTATCGGCGCCGAGGTGTTATCACGTGTTGTTGACTGGACAGACCGCAACACCTGCATCCTGTTTGGCGACGGGTCCGGTGCCGCGGTGGTCGAAGCTTCACAAGGGGATTGCGGTATACTATCCACGCATATCTTCAGTAACGGGTCATACTGGGATACCCTGTATCAACCGGGCTGCGGCAATAGAAATCCCGCTACGAGTGAACAGACGATAGCCGAGCGACTTTTTTACATAAAAATGGAGGGCAACGACGTGTTCAAACACGCCGTGCGTGCGATGGAAGAGGCTGCCTGTACCGCCCTTTCCGCCAACGGTATGACCCCAGCAGATGTCTCTCTGCTGATTCCCCACCAGGCCAATCGGCGTATTATCGATGCTACAGCCAAACGTCTGGGAATTACCGAAGAGGACAGAGTCGTAATCAATCTGCACAACTACGGCAACACCTCGTCGGCTTCCATACCAATCTCCCTGGATGAGGCCAATCGCTCCGGTCGGATGAAGACGGGGGATATTGTGCTGCTGGACGCCTTTGGTGGCGGATTCACCTATGGCTCGGCATTGATTCGCTGCTAACCGGATGACCCTCTGTGGCATAATCACGCTATCCTGAAAGGTAAGTCCTATGAGTAAAACCGCATTCATTTTCCCCGGTCAGGGTTCACAGTATCCGGGCATGGGCAGGGATCTGGCCGATACCTTTCCGGTAGCTCGCCAGGTATTCGAAGAGGCCGATGATGCCCTGGGGCTGAAACTCTCCGCCATCTGTTTTTCCGGCAGCGAAGAGGAACTGAAACTGACCGCCAATACCCAGCCTGCCATTCTGGCCACCAGTATTGCAGTGTTGCGGGTTGTTGAGCAGGAGACCGGCTTGCAGGCCGACTTTCTGGCCGGTCACTCCCTGGGGGAATATTCGGCCCTGGTCTGCTCCGGAGTCATGTCGTTTGCCGATGCGGTACGGACGGTGCGAGCTCGCGGTACCTTCATGCAGGAGGCGGTCCCTGTCGGTACCGGTACCATGGCTGCCATGCTCAGCATTGAAAAGGCGGAACTGGAGGATATCTGTCGAGAGGCCGCCCAGGGTGAGGTTGTCTCAGCGGCGAATTTCAATTCCCCCGGCCAGATCGTTATCGCCGGAAATGTCGCCGCGGTCAATCGGGCCATCGAGATCGCCAAGGGTCGCGGTTTCAGAAAATCCATGTTACTGCCGGTCAGCGCCCCATTCCACTGCGCCCTGATGAAACCTGCCGCTGACAGGCTGTCGGTGGTGCTGGATGCGATATCGTTTGCGGATATGAGCCTGCCGGTAGTCGCCAATGCTACAGCTTTGCCGAATGACGACAAGCTGCGCGTCAAGCCGTTGCTGGTGACCCAGGTCTGCGCGCCGGTGTTATGGGAACAGTCAGTTGTTGAAATGACATCCCAAGGCGTTTCCCGGTTTATAGAAATCGGCCCTGGCAAGGTGCTATGCGGCCTGGTCAAGCGTATTTCCAAAGAGGTCGAGACGGCAAATATAGGTGATCTGGACGGATTGAAGGCCCAGCAGGGTTAATTGCCCGTCACCACAAGGAGTTTCACATGCTTGATGTCAATGAGATCATGAAGATCCTTCCCCATCGTCCCCCGTTTCTCCTGGTCGACCGCATCACCGAAATGGAAGCGGGTAAGCGGATCGTGGGTTTGAAAAATGTTTCCATCAACGAGCCGTTTTTTACCGGTCACTTTCCGGGTCACCCGGTCATGCCCGGAGTTCTGATTATCGAGTCGATGGCGCAGGTTGCCTGCGTATTGGCCATTCTGTCGTCAGACGAGAGCGTGCGTTCGAAAGTTACCTATTTTACCGGCATCGACAGCGCAAAATTTCGAAAACCGGTGTTTCCCGGCGACCAACTCCGTCTTGATTTGGAAGCGGTGAATTGCAAGCGCGGAATCTGGTATTTCAATGGCCGAGCATTTGT
>JAJYBH010000026.1 GCA_021779135.1 Deltaproteobacteria bacterium | reverse complement strand
ATGTCTGTCAAGTAGTTATTATAAAAACAGGGTGTTCCTTTCATTAGTTCCAGCCTGTTGACTTCGCTTACATTAAGCTTGTATTACGATGAGTTATGGGCATGGACGGAGGGTTTGCTTCAATGATATCAGCTAGTTTGGCGAGGCTCTCACGGGACCCGGAGATCCAGCCGCGGGCCATGATCTCCATAAAGCGGATTTATATATTCTTGTTTGTTGGGTTCAGTACTCATCCCGGCCTTAGATGCAATCAGCTGAAAAAGAAAACCCGCCTTTCATTTTTTGCTTCCTGTCGAAAGCAGTAGTGAAAGACGGGGTGCCAGATTTTAAAACAAAGGGGACTTCCTGTGAAAAGGCTGGAACAGGAGACTGGATGCCTGAGGCCAGAGGCCAGTGATATGGCGCGGAGCAAATTGCTTTGCTCTGGTTGTCGCTGCTATTGCGATGTTTGTGGGATCGTTTTCCCGGTTGGTTCCATCGCCTTCAGCATGGCTTCGCCCATCTTGGTCGGACTGGTTGAGACCACGACGCCGCAGTCCATCAGTGTGCGAATCTTGTCCTCGGCCTTGCCTTTGCCGCCGGTGATGATGGCGCCGGCATGTCCCATGCGCTTGCCGGGAGGGGCGGTGACCCCGGCAATGAAGGCCGCTACCGGTTTAGTCATGTTATTCCTGATCCATTCCGCCGCTGCCTCTTCGGCGCCTCCGCCGATCTCACCGATCATGAAGATCCCTGCGGTGTCCGGATCCTGATTGAAAAGTGAGAGAACGTCGATGAAGTTCATGCCGATGATCGGATCTCCGCCAATCCCAACGCAGGTGGATTGCCCAAGCCCGACATCGGTCAACTGCTTGACCGCCTCGTAAGTCAGGGTGCCACTGCGGGAGACCACGCCGATCTTGCCTTTTTTGTGGATATGACCGGGCATGATGCCGACCTTGCATTCCCCGGGAGTGATAACACCCGGACAGTTGGGACCGACCAGGAGGGTTCTGCTCCCTCGCAGTATGGCCTTGACCGGTACCATGTCACGGACCGGTATGCCCTCGGTGATGCAGACCGTCAGTTCAACTCCGGCGTCGGCGGCTTCTAGAATTGCGTCGGCGGCACTGGGAGGCGGAACGAAGATCATTGAGACATTGGCTTCGGTGTGTTTGATCGCTTCGGCAACCGTGTTGAAGACCGGGATCCCTTCGATGTGGATGCCACCCTTGCCCGGAGTAACGCCGGCTACGATGTTGGCGCCATACTCACGGCATTGCTGGGTGTGAAACAGGCCGCTCCGTCCGGTAATGCCCTGTACAAGGATCCTTGAGTCTTTATTGAGTAGTATGGACATTTACAATCTCCTTGCAGTCGATAGGTAGAGCTCAGGGTTGAGGGTGAGAAAAACAGAAGTATTGTTTCAGCCCAGCATCTTTACAATCCGACTTGCAGCATCTCCCAGGTTGTCGCCAACCTGTACATTCAGCCCTGACTCGCGCAGAAGCCCTTTGCCGAGCTCAACCTCGCTGCCATCCATGCGTACAACGATAGGCAGGCTGCAGTGGACTTCGCCGGCCGCTTCGATGATGCCGTTGGCGATGACGTCGCAGCGCATGATGCCGCCGAAAATGTTGACGAAGATCCCTTTGACATCCTTGTCCTGCAGAATGATCCTGAAGGCCTCGGCCACCTTCTCGCGGGTAGCCCCGCCCCCCACGTCCAGGAAGTTGGCCGGATCTCCGCCGCATTCCTTGAGGACATCCAGGGTGGCCATGGCCAGGCCGGCGCCGTTGACCAGGCAACCGATGGAACCTGTCAACTTGATATAGGACAGGTCGTATTTGCCGGCCGTTATCTCCAGCGGATCAAGCTGGGAGTAGTCCATCATGTCCGGGTATTCGCGGTGTCGGTAGACGGCGTTGTCGTCAAAGGTGATCTTGGCATCCATGGCCATCAGCCAGCCGGCTTTTGTGACGACCAGCGGATTGATCTCTATCAGGGTACAGTCCTTTTCCTGGCTGGCGCGATACAGATTCATCAGCAGTTCGACGCAGTCTTCGCAGACGGAACCGGTCAGGCCGAGCTCCAGGGCGATTTTGCGGGCCTGATAGGGGCGCAGGCCGGTAAGCGGATCGATGGGCAGGGTATGGATTTTCTGGGGGCATTTGAGAGCCACTTGCTCAATATCCATGCCTCCTTCGGCCGAGGCGATCAGGACATAGCAGGAGTTTTCACGATCCAGGGTGATGGACAGGTAGAACTCGCGGGCGATCTCGACCGCTTCTTCCACCAGGATACGGCGTACCTTCAATCCCGCCGGTCCGGTCTGGCTGGTAACCAGGGGGCGGCTGAAGATCTCCTTGGCGTATTCCTGAGCCTGCTCCGGATAGTCCACCAGCCTGACTCCGCCGGCTTTGCCGCGGCCCCCGGCGTAGATCTGGGCCTTGACCACGCAGCGCCCCCCCATCATCTTGGAAGCTCGTTCGACCTGGTCGGAGGTCAAGGCGACATGCCCGCGCGGGATCGGGATGTCGTAGCTGTTCAGAATCTCCTTGGCCTGATACTCATGAATATTCATGGGTCACTCTCCATCGGAAAACTTTATGAAAGGATAGCAGGATATAAGGTGGAAACAAGCTGGGTGAAAAAACATCCCGGCACGGCAGGTGTAGGACGGTTTACACTTTTGCAATGCGATTGATCTCTGCCTCGGAGGCTCTCAGATAGGTTGGCAGCAATCGTGACGGTTCCAGCGTTGTTCCGTGCTGGAATGCATGTAATGCCAGTGAGGCGGCATTGGAAGCGTGGGGCGTATTGAGTGGAAAGGGAGCGAAGATGGCCTGCTGACCCATGCGTTCAGCGATTTGGTCGTGGTAGCGCGTTGCGCCGTCACCGCAGAAGATAACCGGTTTAATGGTAGTGTTACAGAGCAGGTCGAGGAACCGCTCCGGCGGCAGGACACAGTCGCTGATTTGTGCTGTGGGGATGGCGGTTGAACAGTCGAAGAGAGCCGCATATACCTCGCTCTTGCGTGCATCCAGAAGTGAACAGACCGGGTGCGCGGCCAGCGGGAAATTCATTGCCAGCAGGGTCAAGGAAGAAAAGCCGACACACGGCTTTCCGCCGGCCAGCGCCAGGCCCTGAATTGTCGCGACACCGCCGCGTACGCCGGTAAACGAACCAGGTCCGGCGGAGGCGGCATACAGGTCGATGTCAGCGGCTGACATGCCGGCCAGCGTCAGGATACGCCCGATCTCGGGGATCAGGCGGGCCGAAAGGGTACGGTCGGTGTTAAAGGACGATTCGGCTGCGGTCCTGTTGCCGACTGCAATCGCGACAGTAGTCATGGAGGTGGATGTGTCTATG
This sequence comes from Deltaproteobacteria bacterium, assembly GCA_021779135.1. Taxonomy (GTDB): domain Bacteria; phylum Desulfobacterota; class Desulfuromonadia; order Geobacterales; family Pseudopelobacteraceae; genus CAIPTY01. The sequence goes on along the minus strand of JAJYBH010000026.1, from coordinate 29,460 downwards.
GCGAGGACGTTCACCTTTACCCCTGATGGCTGAAAAAATACCTGATGATATCATTGTAAAAAGCCAGCACCATAAGGCTGAGCAGCAGGAACAGGCCGATTTGCTGGGCGTATTCGCGGACCTTCTGGTTTACCGGACGTCCGATAATCAATTCACAGAAGAAAAAGAAGAGGTGACCGCCATCCAGTACCGGCACCGGCAAGAGGTTGAGCACACCCAGATTGATCGACAGCAGGGCCATGAAGGCAAGAAAGCTGGTGGCGCCCATCGAGGCGGTCTCACCGGCCATCTTCGCGATCATGATCGGTCCGCCGACACTGTCCATGGGGACAACCCGCTGGATCATCTTGACCAGTGACATGAACGTCAGGTCGATCACCTTCCAGGTCTGCACCGATCCTTTGACGATAGCCTGAAGCGGATTGGACTTTTCCGTGACGATTTCGCCCGCGGCGGCGATGCCGATAGCATGCCCCTTGACACTCTCGCCGAAAAGATTTTTTGAGATCCGCGCTTCCGGGGTGATGGTAAATTGAAGATCCTGGCCGTTTCGTTTCACGTCCAGGGTGATTGGCTGGCCCTTTGCCGCGGCGATCATGGCGGAGATCTCATCCCATTGCGTAACTTTCTTGCCATCGATGGCCGTAACGACATCACCCTTGAGCACCCCGGCCCGTGCAGCCGGCTTGTCCTTGATCACTTCGCCGATTCGGGCGGTGACGGTCGGGACCCCCAGCACGCAGAGCAGAATGAAGATCATCCAGGCGAATATCAGGTTGAACAGCGGACCGGCCATGACTATGGCGATACGGGCCAGGGGCGGTTTATGGGCAAAGGAGCGGGCTTTTTCGGCGTCGGTCAACACCGGTGCCGCGTCCAGCGGTTCTCCCGACTCCTCGTCATAGGCCTTTTCTGTATCTACAGATGCCTGAGGAGTTGTGCCTTCGATAATCCCGCCTTCGCCAAACATCTTGACATAACCGCCCAATGGAAAGGCCGAAAGCAGATATTCCGTCTCGCCGATCTGCTTTCCGAGCAGTTTGGGGCCAAAGCCGAGGGAGAACTTTTCCACCTTGACATTGAAGAGTTTTGCAACAATGAAGTGACCGAATTCGTGGACAAAAATCAGTATTCCCAGGACGATTATTGCGTAGATGACCATCATATCAGTTTTTCAAACCTCCGCAGATGTTCCGTGCCGTGTCGCGTCCCCATCTATCGGCCTGCAATACTTCATCGATGGATTTCAAATCATGCGCCGGATGGGCGTCCATGGTGCGCTCGATCACTTCCGCGATCTGCAGGAAACCGATCGTACCGTTCAAGAACGCCTCGACGGCGATTTCATTGGCGGCATTCATTACGGCCGGCATGCTTTCGCCATCTCTGATGGCGCGGTAGGCCAGGGCGAGGCAGCGGAACTTTTCCATGTCCGGTTTGAAAAAGGTCAAGCCGGAGAAGTCGGTCAGATCGAGGGGTTTGACCCCGGTAGCGATCCGTTCGGGGTAGGAGAGGGCATACGCGATGGGCGCTTTCATGTCCGGCGTACCAAGCTGGGCAATGACACAGCCGTCGACGTACTCGACCATGGAGTGGATGATGCTCTGGGGGTGGATGTTGACCTCGATCTTATCCACCGGGGCGTCAAACAGCCAGCGGGCCTCCAGGACTTCGAGCCCCTTGTTCATCATGGTGGCCGAATCGATGGTTATCTTTCTGCCCATGCTCCAGTTGGGATGGTTCAGCGCATCGCGCACGGTGACATGTGCCAGCTGTGCGGCGGGTGTGTTCCTGAAAGGGCCGCCGGAGGCGGTCAGGATGATCTTGCTGATGTCCTGACTGCGGTGCCCTTCGATAGATTGGAAAACGGCACTGTGTTCGCTGTCCACCGGGAACAGTTTGACGCCGTGCGTGGCCACCATCTCCATGAAGAGGTGGCCGGCAGTGACCAGGGTCTCCTTGTTGGCCAGGGCAATGTCCTTGCCGGCGCGAACCGCCGCGGCCGTGGGGGCCAGACCGGCTGCACCGACGATGGCGGCTACCACCATGTCGCTTTCATCGGCTGTTGCCGCGGCTATCAGACCCTGCAACCCGCCGACAATCTCGACATTCAGTCCGCTGCACAGCTCTTTCAATTGCGGCACGTCCTCGGGTGAGGCGACGGCGGCGATGCGCGGGGAGAATTGCCGGATCTGCCGGGCGAACAGCTCCAGGTTTTTACCGGCTGTCAGGGCGGCAACCCGGAAGCGATCCGGATAGGCGGCGACAATCTCCAGGGTGCTGACGCCGATTGAGCCGGTCGAGCCGAGGATGGAAAGTTGTTTCATGGTGCTATTCCTTGTCCCTTGTAACAGGATGCGTACGATTAAAAAACGTAGATGACGTAATAATACATGGCTGGGGCGGCAAAAATGATGCTGTCCAGGCGATCCAGGACACCACCGTGTCCGGGGATGCTGTTGCCGGAATCCTTGACCCCGAAACTGCGCTTGAGCAGGGATTCAAACAGGTCGCCGGTCTGGCCGAGGATCCCGATAACTATGGCCGTTATCAGTGCATCCGCCAGGGGCATCTGCGGGAAGAAGGTGAACTTTGCCAGCATGGTGCCACAGATACTGCCACCCAGGCCGCCAATGGCGCCCTCGATGCTTTTCTTGGGGCTGACCAGCGGGTAGAGCCGATGCTTGCCGAAGGCGCTGCCGGTGTAATAGGCGGCGGTATCATTTGTCATGACGATCAGCATGATTACCAGCAACCATTGCCAGCCATGGGCCGTCTGATGCAACATGACCAGGTGCATCAGCAGAAACGGAATGTACAGGAACCCCAGTACGGCGTAGGCAATATCACGGGCCGCTGTCGTGATGTCCCTGACGCGGAAGAGGAACAACAGGGCAAACGCCAGAAAGAGCGCGGTGATTATAGCCAGGGCCAGTCGGTCACCGCCAAAAAAGGGGATGAACATCATCATGGCACCGCACACGGCAGCGGGCCATATCTCAACAGTTCGATCCGGCAGGGCCATGCGGTAGAATTCGTACATACCCATGAAGCTGAAAATGGACAGCAGGCAAGCAAACGGCAGGGGTCCGCCTTTTGTGATGGTCAGGATGACGACCGGCAGAAGGATGAGCGCGGTGATCAGGCGTTTGATAACTAATTCCCCTTGTTGAGCTGGTCGCTGGTCTTGCCGAAACGACGCTCGCGGGACTGGAAATCGTTCAGTGCTTTGAGGAATTCGTTGATAGTGAAATCGGGCCAGTTGATGTCGGTAAAGTACAGTTCGGTGTAGGCCAGCTGCCAGAGCAGGAAATTACTGATGCGCATCTCGCCGCTGGTCCGAATGAGAAAATCCGGATCGGGCAACCCGCCCGTATCCAGGTAGGTGCCGAAAAGATCCACAGTAATGTCATCAGCCGAGAGCTTACCCGCTAAAACGTCGCGGGTCAGGCGTGTAGCAGCCATGCTCAATTCCTGCCGTCCGCCATAGGAGAGAGCCAGGGTCAGGACCATACCGGTATTGCCCGCGGTTTCCCGGATGGCCACATCGAGTGTCTGGTTGACATCATCCGGTAGTTCACCGCGGTTGCCGATGACGTTGTAGCGGATATTCTTGCGCATCATCCGGGCGGTTTCCTGGCGGATGTATTTCTTGAGGAGAGTCATCAACGCCCGTACCTCGATAGCTGGGCGTGACCAGTTTTCAGAAGAGAATGCAAACAGGGTCAGATACTTGATTCCCAGCAGAGATGCTTGTTCGACCACCATTTTGACGGTTTCAGCGCCGCGCTGGTGACCGACGATCCGCTTGAGCATGCGCTGCTGAGCCCAGCGGCCGTTGCCGTCCATGATAATGGCCAGGTGAGTGGGGAGCTTGTCGGGAACAGTGGGATCCATCAGACTTCCATAACCTCTTTTTCTTTGTGTGCCACCGCCTCGTCCACCTTGACCTCGAAACTCTTGGTGAGATCCTGAACGTCTTTCTCATACTTTTTTAGCTCGTCTTCCGTGATGGACTTGTCCTTCTCAAGCTTCTTGAGCTTATCGATGGCATCCCGGCGGATGTTGCGCAGAGCGACCTTGTCATCTTCGGCCTTTTTCTTGAGCTCCTTGACAATCTCCTTGCGGCGTTCCTCGGTCAGCGGGGGCAGGTTCAGACGAATGGTGCGGCCGTCGTTGGAGGGGGTCAGGCCGATGTTGGCGTTGAGGATGGCCTTCTCTATGGCCGGAATGATTTTGGCTTCCCAGGGAGAGATTGTGATGGTGCGCGGCTCGGGAACCGCCAGGGTCGCAACCTGGGCGATTGAAGATGCATTGCCGTAATAGTCGACCTTTATTCCGTCAAGGATCGAGGTCGATGCGCGCCCTGTTCTGATCTTCTGAAAATCAGTTTTGAGGACACCCAGCGTCTTGTCCATATGGGTCTTCATGTCATCGAGTATTGTCTTTGGCATGTGTCTATTCTCCTTGTACGATAGTTCCGATTGCTTCCCCGCTGATAACCTTTTTTATGTTCCCTTCGACAGTCAGGTCGAAAACGATGATCGGCAGTTTGTTGTCCATACAGAGCGAGATGGCGGTCGCATCCATGACCTGTAATCCCTTTTTGAGGACATCGATATAGGTCAGTTCCGGAAGTTTAACGGCATCCGGGTCCTTTTTGGGGTCTGCTGAATAGATACCGTCCACCTTGGTTCCCTTGAGGATGACCTGGGCGTTTATCTCCATGGCCCGCAGACTTGCCGCGGTATCGGTGGTGAAGTAGGGATTTCCAGTGCCGGCCGCAAAGATAACCACGCGCCCTTTTTCGAGGTGTCTCATGGCACGACGGCGGATGTAGGGTTCAGCCACCGCCTGCATCTCTATGGCTGACTGGACACGGGTGGTTACCCCCTGTTTTTCGAGCGCATCCTGCATGGCCAGCGAGTTCATTACCGTGGCCAGCATACCCATGTAATCGGCGCTGGCCCGGTCCATTCCCTTGGATGAGGCCGCCAGGCCGCGGAAGATGTTGCCGCCGCCGATCACCAGTGCCAGTTGGACACCTTGGGCAACCACCTCGCTGATCTCTCTGGCGATGGCGCTGATCGTTAATGGATCTATCCCGTAGCCCTGATCCCCTGCCAAAGACTCGCCGGATAACTTAAGAAGGACCCTTGTAAACGACGGCCTGCTCATTGGTGCGCCTCCTGACTTGCTCGATGATTGCACTGGTTTTGTCAGTGTGTACCAGTCCTGCTTCGCAGGATAAGTGCGATCACGAAATTATCTCTGCATAAAGCCGCAGTTATAATTTCTATCGCACTGCCCCGAAACTGGGATAAGTGCACTAACGATTTATTTTCTGCAACAAGCATCAGAAAATAAATCTATCGCACTAAAAAAAAAGCCGGCCATGTTGGCCGGCTTTACCGAATTTACAGGCCGGCTGCTGCCGCCACCTCGGCGGCAAAGTCCGATTCTTTCTTTTGAAGGCCCTCGCCGAGGACAAAGCGCTCGAACCTTGTTATGCTGACGTTGCCACCGGCTGCCGCGCTGCACTCCTTGGCTACCTGCTGGATGGTCTTGTCGGTGTCCTTGACGAACGCCTGTTCAATCAGGCAGATGTCGGCGTAGTATTTGTTGATCTGTCCATCGATGATCTTTTCGATAATTGCATCCGGCTTGCCCGATTCCTTGGCCTTGGCGCGATAAACCTCTTTCTCGCGGTCGAGTACATCGTTCGGGACCTGATCGCGACAGACAAAGGCCGGTGCCGCGGCGGCGGAATGCATGGCAATGTCCTTTGCGAAACCCTGGAGAACATCCTTGTTGGCTGCGGTTACCGCCGGTCCGGCGATCTGCACGAGCACGCCGATCTTGCCGCCGGCATGGATATAGGAACCGATGCATCCGTCGCCTTCTACATCAAATTTGACAAAGCGCCGGATCTGGATATTCTCGCCGATAATTGAAATCGATTCGTTCAGATAGGTCTGAACTGTTTTTGAGGCGTCAGCGCTGAATGGCTGCGCCAGCATCGCATCCACATCCGCGGGTGATGTGGCCAGGATGTGCTGTCCGATGCTGGCGACAAAGCCCTGGAACTTGTCGTTCTTGGCCACGAAATCAGTCTCGCTGTTGACTTCAAGCAGGACGCCGCTTTTCAGGTCGTCGGAAATAAATGCGGCAACCATGCCTTCAGTTGCGGCGCGGCCGGCTTTTTTTGCGGCAGCGGCAAGGCCCTTGGTGCGAAGAAAGTCAACTGCCTTCTCGAAATCGCCATCGGTCTCCTCAAGTGCTTTTTTGCAATCAAGCATGCCGGCGCCGGTGGCTTTTCTCAGTTCATTGATCTGTGCGGCTGTTACGGCCATTTCTATCCTCCATTCCCGATATGCGGGAATTCTTGAAATTTGAAGTGGTGTTCGTGTTGGAACTTATTATTCTGCGGCGGGTGCTTCAGTGATTTCGTCGATATACTCGCCTTCGCCTTCGGCGTCTTTTGATTGAGCGGCGTTGCGGGCCTGGTTGCCTTCAATGACGGCATCGGCCATTTTTGCCGTCAGCAGACGAATGGCCCTGATAGCGTCATCGTTGCCGGGGATAACGTGGTCGATCGGGTCAGGGTCGCAGTTGGTATCAACGACGGCCACAACCGGGATACCCAGTTTGTTGGCTTCCTGAACGGCGATCTCTTCGTTTTTGGGGTCGATGACGAATATTAGGCCGGGGAGTTTGTGCATGCCCTTGATGCCGCCCAGGATCTTCTCCAGCTTGGCACGTTCCTTGTTGAACTGGAGCGATTCTTTTTTGGTGTAGGCCTCGACGGTGCCGTCTTCAAACATGGCGTCCAGTCTCTTGAGACGGTCGATGCTCTGCTTGACCGTGGCGAAGTTGGTCAGCATGCCGCCCAGCCAACGCTGGTTGACGTAATGCATGTTGCATCGCGTTGCCTCTTCGGCAATCGAGTCCTGGGCCTGCTTCTTGGTGCCGACGAACAGCATGGTGTTGCCGGCCTGGGACGATTCCTTGACAAAATTGTAGGCGGATTTGAAGTAACGGACGGTTTTCTGCAGATCGATGATGTAGATGCCGTTACGGGCCCCGAAGATGTAAGGTTTCATCTTGGGGTTCCAGCGTTTGGTCTGGTGGCCGAAATGCACACCGGCCTCCAGCAGTTCCTTCATGCTGATACTTGACATACTTGTTTCTCCTTTGGTTTTTCCTCCGCCCCGTTTCATCCCGTATCGTGTGGGACACCATTGGCATTATGCAGGGCGTGTGAATTGAACAGCGGGGTTTTATAACACAGGAACCCTATAATAATCAAGCTGTAAATTCGATATCAGGATGAGAGGGCTTTAGTCGGGCACTCCTCAATACAGCGAGAACACAGGGTGCAGCGAACGGGTTGCACGATCTCGGCATGCTTGCGGAATCCCGACACCTCAAGCGTGATTATTCTGACCGGACAGGCAGCCACGCAGCGGCCGCATCCGCTGCAGCGGCCGGAATTGACTACCGGGACAGCAGCCAGGCCGGCTACAAGCCCAGATCCATCTGTTTCCATGTGAACTCGGGTTTTGACTGTTTGCGGGAAAAGGGGTAATAGCGGGGGCATTGGGCGACAACGGCATGCACTACCTGTTTGCAGGTGCGTCGGCACGAGGTGCAGAGCTTGTTGGCTGCCGACTGATGTGAAGTCTGTTTTTTAGCTGATTTCATGGCGCCCACATCCTTTATGCCTCCAGGGGGTAAACCCCGGAGGCATAAACAAGGGTATTATTCAATAAATTTGACCCAGCCGAAGGTGTCAACGATCTTGCCGGTCTGAATACCGGTCAGTGTGTCGTAGAGGTTCTGAGTGATCTTGCCGACCTTGCCTTCGGTCAGCTGCAGGCACTCATCCTTGTAGCAGAGTCGGCCGACCGGGGTTATGACGGCAGCGGTGCCGCTACCGAATGCCTCGGTAACCTTTCCGGCCCGAATATCGTCAAACAGCTCGTTCACGTCAATTTTGCGTTCCTCGACCTGGTAACCCAGGGTCGGCGCCAGCTTGAGCACCGAATCGCGGGTTACGCCGGAAAGGATCGACCCATCCAGGGGGGCGGTGACGATCTTTTCCCCATAGACGAAGAACATGTTCATGGCGCCGACTTCCTCGATATAGCGGCGTTCCCTGCCATCCAGCCAGAGTACCTGGTCGAAGCCCTTCTTCTTGGCCTCCAACCCGGCCTTGAGTGAACTGGCGTAGTTGCCGCCGGTCTTGGCCTCACCTGTTCCGCCGGGTACGGCACGCACATAGTGATCCTCCACCAGGATGCTGACCGGATTGAAACCGGCCGCGTAGTAGGCGCCGACCGGAGACAGGATCACGTAGAAATAGTAATGCTCGGACGGTTTGACGCCCAGCACCGGTTCAACAGCGATCATTGTGGGCCGGATGTAGAGAGACGTGCCGGCTGCGGTCGGAACCCAGTCCTGTTCCAAGGCAACCAATTGCTCGATGCCCTTGATGAATAGTTCTTCCGGTACCTCGGCCATGCACATGCGTTCAGCCGACTGGTTGAAACGCCGGGCGTTCATTTCCGGGCGGAAGAAGGCGATGCGGCCGTCGTCCCATTTGTAGGCCTTGAGTCCCTCGAAAATTTCCTGCGCATAATGGAATACCAGACAGGCCGGATCCAGCACGAAAGGTGCATAAGGCTGGATGCGTGCGTCGCACCACCCGTTACCGGCCTTCCATTCCGCAATCAGCATGCGGTCGGTAAACAGTTTGCCGAAGCCGAGCCGTGTTTCATCCTTGATCTTATCCTTCTTCATATCCACGGGAAGTGGAAGCACCTTGATATCCATGAGAAACAATCCTCCGGTCAATCTGGAATACATCAAATTTAGTACCATATACTGGCAAGTTACGGCAAGGCGAAAAACGTTGTTGACAAAACAGGGCCAATCTGTTTTATTGCCCTCTCTAAATGAGCCTAACTATATAAAATACCTGGATATTTTTTAGTATTGCTAAATTATTTTCAGTACGGATTACACGAAAATTCCCCGAAAAAAATGCAGTAGGGAGGATCCAAATGCAAAAACAGAGGTTCCGTAAAGTCATGGCCGCCAATCGCGGAGAGATCGCCATCCGTATTTTTCGTGCCTGCACCGAACTGGGCATCGGCACGGTGGCCATCTATTCCGAGGAGGATAAGCTTTCGCTGCATCGCTACAAGGCGGACGAGGCTTATCTGATCGGCAAAGGCAAGGCGCCTATCGATGCATACCTGGGAATCGACGAGATCATCGCCCTGGCGATCAAGGCCGATGTTGACGCCATCCATCCCGGATACGGATTCCTGGCGGAAAACGCCGAATTTGCCGAAGAGTGCCGGGTCAACGGAATCACTTTCATCGGACCGACCTCCGACATGATGCGTGCCCTGGGGGACAAGGTCGCCGGCCGCAAGGCAGCCATTGCAGCCGGAGTTAACGTGGTACCCGGCACCGAGGATCCCATCCAGAAAGAGGAAGAGGCCCTCAGATTTGCCAAGGAGCACGGCTACCCGATCATTATCAAGGCTTCGGCCGGCGGAGGCGGCCGCGGCATGCGCGTGGCCAACACCAAGAAAGAGCTCCTGGAGGGTCTGGTGGCGGCTGCCAGCGAGGCCAAGGCCTCCTTCGGCAACGCCGAGGTGTTCCTGGAACGCTACCTGGCCAATCCCAAGCATATCGAAGTTCAGGTGATGGGTGACAACTTCGGCAATCTGGTGCATTTCTTTGACCGTGACTGTTCGGTGCAGCGCCGTCACCAGAAGGTGGTCGAATTCGCCCCCTCCCTCTCCCTGACCAGTGCCCAGCGCGAAGAGCTCTGTACGGCGGCACTGAAGATTGCCAGCCAGGTAAAATACCGCAACGCAGGTACGGTCGAGTTCCTGGTGGACCAGGAAGGGCAGCACTACTTCATCGAAATGAATCCCCGTATCCAGGTCGAGCACACCGTGACCGAGATGATCACCGGCCGCAACCTGGTCAAGAACCAGATCCTGGTGGCCTGCGGCCACAAGTTGTCCGATCCGGAAATCAATATACCCAGCCAGTCCGCCATTGACATGCGCGGGTATGCCATTCAGTGCCGCATCACCACCGAAGACCCGGCCAACAACTTCGCGCCGGATTTCGGCACCCTGACCACCTACCGCTCGGCTGCCGGCTGCGGCGTACGCCTGGACGCCGGCAATGCCTTCACCGGTTCAAAGATCACCCCGCATTACGATTCGCTGCTGGTCAAGGTCAGCTCCTGGGGTCTGACCTTCAGCGAGGCCGCCAACATCATGCATCGCTCACTGCAGGAGTTCCGCGTGCGTGGCGTCAAAACCAACATCGGCTTCCTGGAGAATGTGGTCACACACCCGGTCTTTCTCAAAGGGCAGTGCGACACCTCCTTTATCGACAAACATCCCGAACTGCTCCATTTCCGCGAGAAGAAGGACCGTGCCAGCAAGGTGCTCAGCTTCCTGGGTGAGGTGATTGTCAACGGTTCTCCCGGGATAGCCAAGCCGCTCAAGTCGGCCGAGCTGATCGAGGCCCGCGTACCCGCTGTGGACAGCAATCGTCCCCGTCCCGCCGGCAGCAAGGATCTCTTCATGCAAATGGGGGCTGAAGGACTTTCCAAGTGGGTGCTGGAACAGAAAAAGCTCCTGATCACCGACACCACCATGCGCGACGCGCACCAGTCCAACCTGGCCACCCGCGTCCGCAGCTACGACATCCTCAAGGTCGCCGAAGCGACCTCCTACCTGGGCGCCGACCTCTTTTCCCTGGAGTGCTGGGGAGGCGCCACGTTCGATGTATCCATGCGCTTTCTCAGGGAAGACCCCTGGCAGCGCCTGCATAAATTGTCCGAACTGGTGCCCAACATCCTCTTCCAGATGCTGTTGCGCGGTTCCAATGCCGTCGGCTATACCAATTACCCTGACAACGTCGTGGAGATGTTTGTGGAGGAGGCGGCCAATTCCGGCATCGACATCTTCCGCATCTTTGACTCGCTCAACTGGACCACCGGCATGAAGGTGGCCATGGAAGCGGTGCGCAAGAGCGGAAAGATCTGCGAGGCCGCCATCTGCTATACCGGCGACATCACCGACCCCAAACGGGACAAGTACCCGCTGGAATATTACGTGAACATGGCCAAGGAGCTTGAAAAGATGGGCGCCCACATTCTGGCCATCAAGGATATGGCCGGCCTGCTCAAACCGCTGGCGGCCTACAAGCTGGTCAAGGCCCTCAAGGAGAATATCGGCATCCCGGTGCATCTGCATACCCACGATACCTCCAGCAATGGCAGCGCCATGCTGCTCAAGGCCAGCGAAGCCGGGGTGGATATCGTCGATGCCGCCCTTTCGTCCCTGTCGGGCTTGACGGCCCAACCCAACCTGAATGCCCTGGTTGCATCCCTGGAGGGCTCCGAGCGCGACCCGCTGGTCAATGCCCCCGGCCTGCAGAAACTGGCAAATTACTGGGAAACGGTGCGCGACTATTATGCCCCCTTCGAATCCGGCCTCAAGTCCGGCACGGCCGAGGTGTATCACCATGAGATCCCGGGCGGCCAATACTCCAACTACAAGCCGCAGGTGGCAGGTCTGGGACTGATTGAGCGCTGGGACGAGTGCAAGGAGATGTACCACAAGGTCAACATGCTGTTCGGCGACATCGTCAAGGTCACGCCCTCATCCAAGGTGGTCGGTGACATGGCCATGTTCCTGGTCAAAAACAACCTGGAACCGGAGGATGTCTTTACCGGCAAGGAAGAGCTGGCCTTCCCGGAATCAGTGGTCGGCATGTTCAAGGGCATGCTTGGCCAGCCCTATCAGGGATGGCCGCAGGAACTGCAGCGGATCATCCTCAAGGATCAGCAGCCGATAACCTGCCGCCCGGGTGAACTGCTGGAACCGGTGGATTTCGAAGAAGAGAAGCTGAAGCTGGAAGAGAAGCTGGGGCACCGTGTAGATGACCAGGCGCTGATATCATACATACTCTATCCCAATGTCTATCCCGACTTTGACCGCCACCGCCAGGAGTTCTCGGATATTTCCGTTTTCCCCACCCCGATCTTCTTCTATGGTCTGGAACCGGGGCAGGAGACCTCGTTGGACATCGAACCCGGCAAGACCCTGATCATCAAGTTGAACGCCATCGGCAAGGTACAGGCCGACGGGACCCGGGCTGTCTATTTCGAATTGAACGGCAATAACCGCTCGGTTACTATCCGCGACCAGTCTGTCATTACTGATGAAAAGGCCCGCGAAAAGGCCGATAAGGGCAATGCCAACCATATTGGCGCCCCCATGCCGGGCAAGGTTATCAAGGTCAATGTCAAGGCCGGTGATGAGTTCAAGGCCGGTGATGTGCTGGTGGTGACCGAGGCCATGAAGATGGAGACCAACATAAAGGCCAAGGCCGACGGCAAGGTGTCCGAGGTGAAGTTCAAAGAGGGCGACAAGGTGGAGAAAGAGGACCTGGTGGTCGTCCTGGCCTGACGGCTTTATCAAAGGCTATTTGCGGCGCGTCACATAATCGCGAAGCACAAATCATGTAGTGAAAATCAGAAAGCCCCGTCCTGGAATATCCGTGACGGGGCGTTCTTTTTCAGGGTCACGACGCTACGACCGGCCCGGTGGGGGCGGGGCATACCCGCTATTGTCCCAGAGGCGGTTCGGCGGACGACGGTGCGGCAGGTCGCATCTGATTACCCCCATCTTGCAGAGGGTCGTCCGCCATTCATACTTGAAGTGAATCGTTTCCAGTGCCCTGCTCTCCGGCTCGAAGGCCACTATCTGCACCGGCGAGTATTCTTCGTGCCCATACCCGGTACCGGCGCTTTCCAGGGACTTGTTCTCCGCCTTGGCGGCGAGGTTGCGGGACGTCTCGCCTGCCGGCGCCGCCGGAGCGGCGCGGTCGGCAGCTTGCTTGCCCTCATAGCGGTTGCCATGCGACTGATCCGATTGTGACAGGGGCGGGGGGGGCGGCCGGTAGTGCCGCACCTCGGCATAGGCCGCCACGGAGATCACTCCCATGGCGCTTTCGTCGCCGAAGGCTGCAGCATAGGAATCGGGCACATCGGTGAAATAAAAGCGGTTGATGCGGTTGACTGACGAGCGCCAGCCGGAGAATTCACCCGTGCCGTAGGGTTCCAGGATATACATCCGCTCGCTGTTCTTCAACCAGGACTTGTCGCCGCTGACGATGTTGCGTCCATCCACGGCGATCACCACTCCCACCCGCCTGTTGAGCCTGTTCTTTACCTCGATGCGATAGTGGTCCCCTTTAATTGCCTCGGCGTAGACCTTCTTGATGCTGTGTCGGGTCTTGACCGGGTAGGTCGGCAGGGCGCGGCCCTCATCCGATACGATACATACTTCGACCGCATCACCCACGCTACCGGCCCAAACCTGTGCCGCACATACAACGATTGCCATGATGACTGTTGCAATGGTTTTCATCTCTTGTTCCTCCTCCTTCGTAAGTTTGAAGTCATTTTCTGCATGTGTTGGCAGAGGATGACTTCGTTAACGCACCAATCCTGTCGTAGAGGGCAGGAATTAATCCGTTGTTGTTTCCTTTGACAGGAGGAGGAGGGGATATGTTCCCGAATATTTTTTTGGGGGGGTTATATTTTTGCGGGCAGGTCGGCAAAACGGAGAAATCGGTGGTACGGGGCAATTTTTTTGGGATAAGTTCTTAGACCTCGATGCGGAATGCGACTCCGTCCTCGATGTTCTCGGCGGACAGGTTGCCGCCCATATTTTGCTCAATGATCGTTTTTGACATATACAAACCGATGCCGCTGCCCTGCGTCTTTTCCTTGGTCGTAAAATAAGGGTCGAATATCTTGGGCATGATATCCGCGCTGATGCCGCCGGCATTGTCGGTGATCGTAACCACGGAGCGGTTGTTTTCCCGGAAGATGCTGATGGTGATGCGCGGCTTGGCCACGTTTCTCTCCACCAGCATGTCCTTTGCATTGCTGAGTAAGTTGAGCAGTACCTGGGCGTATTCGTTGCTGAATCCAAAAATGCCTGTCTCCGGCTGCTCGGTTATGGAGATATCAATGCCTTTTTCGACCAGGCTGGGGGTGATGAATTCCACCGCCTTTGCCACCGCCTGATTGGCGGTAAAGCTGGTCTTCTCCTTGTCCTGGTGAAAAAAGAACCGGAAATCATCGATGGTCTGTGACATGTACAGGATGACATCCATGACCCGCTCGACCTCATGGTCAAGTCGCGCCTGCGTCAGCTCTTTGGCTGCGGGCAACCCCTGAACGATGAGGCTGATCAGATTGAGAGGCTGGCGCCACTGGTGGGCGATGTTGTTGATCATTTCTCCCATGGACGCAAGACGGTTCTGCTGAATGAGTGCCTGGTCCTTCTGGCGCAGCTCATTTACCGCAGTCTGGATACGCTCTTCAAGGGTTCGGTTCAGGGTTTCAAGCTGATGCTGCTTTTCAGCCAGGTCCTCCTGAATGACCTGTCGCTCGGCGATTTCGTCTTCCAGCAGCTCCGTCTTTTCATACAGCAATTTGTGTGAATGATTCAGCTCGTCTATTTTCTCTTCCAGAGTGCGCGCCATCTCGTCAAAGGCGTGTCCCAGTTCACCCAGCTCGCCTCCCGCTACTCGATCAGCGACCCGCGTCCGCAGATCCCCTCCGGCGATGAGCTGTGCAGCCGTCTGTAACCTTTTGATACGATCGGCAATGGAACGTTTGCCGATAAAAATTGCCAAAATAAGGGCAAACACAACAAAGGGCACCATCATGCCGATATTGTGGCGTAGTTGACGATTTGCCTTGGCAACGGCCGCTTTGATCGATACGCCCGCGCGAACATACATGTAGGGTGCCTGCTCATCCGGCAGGCGCAGTTTGCGGTAAGTTACGATGCGCCGGTCATTGTCGGAACGTATGAATTCATAGGTGTCACGGTCCGGCCCGGCTTCCATCTTCTTCAGGTCTGCCGGCAGGATCGGTTCGCCCGGCTTTCGGCCGGTCTCGCTGCCCCGGCTGAGGATGATGCCGTTGTGATCGACCAGGATATAGTTGGAGTTGAATGGCAACCGGGAACGGGTGAGGATTGATTTCATAACATCCAGGTCAAAACTGATCATTACAACGCCACGGAAGACGTTATGTTCGATGATGGGATATGCCATGGCAATGGTCGGTTTTTGCGAAATGGAACCGATGATGAACTCTCCTGACGAAAACCGCCCGGTTGCCTTGGCGCCTTTGAAATAGCGCCTCTCGGCCAGCGACAGCGGGGAGGCGAAGGGGATGCCCGAGACCCAGACCGTGCCGTTCTCATCGGTTACGAGTATGTTGAGAAACTGGGGATTTTTTTTCAGTGTGTTGCGGATGATGGACTGCACCTTGCCTGTGCTGCGATTGAGCACATCCGGCAACTCGGCCAGGTAACCGCTCAATTGCTGGGCTTCATGCACAAGGTTTTCCTGCTTTGCGGCAAGGTGGTCGGCAAGCTTCTCGGATTCCACGATTGCCTTGCGATAGTCATCGTCGCGCTCTCTAAGGCCCGAATAAACGATGATTCCCAGGGCCGGCAGCGTCAGGAGGATGGCCAGCGCAATCAGTTGCTTGCGTATGGGTAGCTTTGAGAATGAAAACGTGCGCATCGGTAGCCTTTAAGTACGTTGGAAATTATTTTCCGTATGTTTGGGCAGAAAATAACTCCTTTGTAGCGCGTATTCAAATTATCAGGGTCTGGTCCGTCCGGATAAACGTTTCAAGCTTCACATACTAGTACACAAATGCAGTAACGACAATCTCAAACAAGTACAAAATGTATATCCAATCCAGGTGGCGATTCGCATCGTTTTTATGATTTCCTGAGACAATCTGATGACTTGGCTGAACCGCTCCTGGGCGCTGATTCACAAGGAACCGCCAGGCAATGAACTGAGCACGACCTGGCGAATTCCTGAGTGGAGTGGGGCGTCCAGCAATGCCCCCCCGATGTGTAACTCCTTAATTTAGTTACGGGACCAGTGAAACATCCTTCGGCCCGGTCCCGACGGAAACCGTGGCTATTAACGTGTTATTGGTGGTGTTAATGACCGAGAGGCTGTTCGAACCGCTGTTGGTTACATAGGTCCGGTTGGCGGCCGGATTGACCGCCACCCCCTGGGGAATGCTTCCTACGGAAACCGTTGCAACGACCGTGTTGCTGGTGGTGTCGATGACCGAGAGGCTGCTGCTGCCGCTATTTGCCACATAGGCCCGGTTGGCGGCTGGATTGACCGCCACCCCCTGGGGGGTGTTTCCCACCGAAACGGTTGCAACGACCGCGTTGCTGGTGGTGTCGATGACCGACATGCTGCTGCTGCCGCTGTTGGCCACATAGGCCCGGTTGGCTGCTGGATTGACCGCCACCCCCTGGGGACTGTTTCCCACGGATATGGTTGCAACAACCGTGTTAGTGGTGGTGTTGATAACCGACAGGCTGCTGCTGCCGCTGTTGGCTACATAGGCCCGGTTGGCAACTGGATTGACCGCCACCCCCTCGGGTATGCTTCCCACAGGTACGGTCGCAACGACCGTGTTGCTGGTGGTGTCGATGACCGAGAGGCTGCTGCTGCCGCTGTTGGTTACATAGGCCCGGTTAGCTGCCGGGTTAACCGCTACCCCTTGGGGCGTGGTTCCTACTGAAATGGTCGTAACCAGCGTATTGTTGGTGATGTCGATGACCGAGAGGCCGTTCGAGCCGCTGTTTGCCACATAGGCCCGGTTGGCAGAGGGATTGACCGCGACCCTTTGGGGGATGCTTCCCACGGAAACGGTCGTAACCAGTGTGTTGTTGGAAGTGTCGATGACCGAGAGGTTGTTCGAGCCGCTGTTTGTCACATAGGCCCGATTGCTCGGGCTGACTGCCAGGGTGGTTGATTTTGAAACGCCGGCGAAGGTCGCCGTGATGGTGGTTACGCCGAGAGCATTGGCGGTGGCCAAGCCATTGGAACCCGAGGTGTTGCTGATGGTGGCAACCGTGGTATTTGTCGAGTTCCATGTGGCTGAAGTCGTCAAATTCTGGGTGGAATTGTCAGAGTAATTACCCAGCGCCGTGAATTGCGTGGTTGTCCCGAGGGCGATACTCTGGCCGGCAGGAGTAACCGTGATGGAGACCAGGGTGACCGTGCCGGGTATCTGGTTGCCCGAATTCGAGGTGCCACCACCTCCTCCGCAGCTAGCCAGCATGAATATCATCATAAGTGCCGCAAAATGTTTTAGTGACATGTTGTTCTCCT
The DNA here is from genome assembly GCA_021779135.1 of Deltaproteobacteria bacterium. Taxonomy (GTDB): domain Bacteria; phylum Desulfobacterota; class Desulfuromonadia; order Geobacterales; family Pseudopelobacteraceae; genus CAIPTY01. The sequence goes on along the minus strand of JAJYBH010000026.1, from coordinate 12,177 downwards.
TTTGTATGAAACTGTTTGACTCATCGAGTGTACATGGATGTCCCAATTGACTTTCTGACAACAGATGTGCAGAAACGTTCCAGCTGCCGTAAATAAATACATTATTAAATGCAAATAATCCAGCCTGCTGTTGATATGGAGTGTAATAAGATTGGCGGGGAGGAAGTTAGCTGCGTGAGGAGGAGGTGTGGTCCGGGCGGGGCAGGAACAGGGCAAAGAACATGGCGCCGGCGGTGATCAGGGCGGCCAGCAAGCCGCGGTAATTGCCGGCACCGATGTATCCCTTCCGGCCGTAGGAAAGCCCCAGCCCGGCCTGCATGGAGGGGAGCAGCATCGTCCAGGCGTAGCGGGACAGGCCGATGCAGGCGAAGATGATCAGAAAGCCGGTGACCACGATAACCCAGCCGTATTGAAGGTGGGGCGTCGGCCTACCACCGGATCGTAACCTCCAGTACCTCAACGAATTCAGTGATTTGCGGGCGCTCGATGATCCGGCCGATGCGGGCAATGTGCTCGAACAGCTCGGCAGTGCGGGTAACCGGGATGCGGATCGTGATATGGTCCGGCGACGGCTGGCGCTCCTCTATAACGGTTGCGCCCGAATTGATTGCTGCCGACCGTACCGCCGCAGCGGCGTTAGAAGGATCTGCCACGCTCAGGCGCAGTGTCAGCCTGGCGACACGTTGTCCTGAGAGTGTGTCGGCGGCCCGTCCGGCCGGTGCCGAAGAGAATGCTTTCGACTCACTTTTCAAGGCGCCCCTGGCGGCCTTCTCCTGCATCACCGGTGCTGCCTGCTCCGGCCTGCTGACCGGGGGGGACGGCACGAAGGCAGGTGTTGTCGGGGCCGGCGATGACTGTGGTGTCGGCGATGACGACACCGGCTGATCAACCGCTTTCGGGGCCGGCGCCCGTGGCAAGGGAGCGGGAGCGGGCTGGTAATCAGCGGCCGGCGCCTGTACTGCGTTGTTTCGGGGAGCCTCCTCTGTGACGTGCGGGGCCTGCAGTTCCGTTTCCACGGTCCGGGAGAGGTAGTAGCCGCTGACGCAGACCATCAGCAGGGCGATCGCCTCCAGCGGCAGCTTGATGTGCAGGGGATAGAACAAGCGCAGCAGCCAGCTACGTTTCTCCGTCTGCTGCTCCCTGATGCGCGCCATGATACGCCCGGTCAGCCAGGGGGGCGGCTCGACCTCCGGAGTGGTGCGGATCAGCCGCAGGGTGGTCTGCAGGTTGGCCAGCTCGCTTCGGCAGTACGGGCATTCTGCCAGGTGCTGCTCAACCAGCTCGCGTTCGGCTGGTTCAAGATCTCCGCCGCAGTATGCCGGAAGATGTTTCTGTATGTCCGCGTGACTGTTCATACAATTTTCACCGTTTTCTTCAAGCACTCTTTTACTGCGTCCCGCGCCCGGAACAGGCGCGATTTAACCGTACCCTCCCGCAGTTTCAGCGCCCCGGCGACCTCATCATAGGTCATCTCATGCATATCCCGCAGTACCAGCACCTCGCGAAATCCCGGGGGCAGGGCAGCGATGCACTGCTTCAGGAACGTGCGCAGTTCGGCATCCTCCAGTTGTTCCAGCGCCGACAGCGATGCGGATGGCGGGTCGGGCAACCTGTCTCCGTTGTTGCCGGGAAGAGGCGCGTCCAGTGAATAGGCCTCGCGCTCTCCCCGCCGCCGGCTCTGCTGGCGGCGATTGCGGGAATGGTTGATTACGATGGCGGCCAGCCAGGTGGACAGTTTTGCATCTCCCCTGAATTCACCCATCCTCTGCCAGGCGGCCAGGAACGAATCCTGAACGATATCGCAGGCATCCTCATACACTCCGGTCATGCGGAAGGCGATGTTGAGCAGCATGCGCTGGTGTCGCCGCACCAGGCACTCAAAGGCCGCTTGATCACCGTTTTGGCAGGCTTTCACCAGAGGTGTGTCATCGCTCGCATGCTCCCATTGCGTGCCCATAATTATTGAGACAGTCCAGCGGAGAGTAAAGTTCCCCTGGCTGCGAGATCCGATCGGTCGAGTTTCACAAGCCTGTCCCGCCTGCTCTTGTTAATATATTCGTCAAGGCATAAAATACACATCATCACTGATCTGCACAATGTTTGAATGCGTGTGGGCGCCCGGGCAAAAATCGGTTGCCATGAAGCGTTCATTCGTTGCATAACATCTGTTCGACACACCGATTTGTCCGGATAAGCGCAGTGGAGGCGTCATGCAATTCTTTATCGATCCCTATTTCCCAGATGACATAAATGCTATTGGCGATTCCGGCATGGCCGGTTTTGAAGAGAAGCGGCCGCTCTATTTTTCGGGCTGCAAGAACTTCCTGGCTCATTACCGGGAGGAGATCAGGAAACTGCATGCCGCTGGGGCTTCCGGTACCGAGGTTACCCATCTGATCTGCGACATGATCGATGAGCTCAACAACAAACTGCTCCACAGCATCATCTACGACCTGGACGCCAGCGGCGCCCTGATGGAGCACCTCACTCTGGTGGCGGTGGGGGGCTATGGCCGCGGTGAGCTGAACCCCTACTCCGATATCGACATCATGTTCCTGCATGATGGCAGCATGCCTGCCAAGCGGGTTGAGGATATTGCCCAGAAATTGCTCTATTTCCTGTGGGACATGCGCCTGGACGTGGGGTATTCGGTGCGGGTCATTTCAGATTGTGTCGAGATGGCGGCTGGCGACGCCACGGTCAAGACCGCCCTGATGGATGCGCGCTACCTGAGCGGCAGCCGCCCGCTGTTCAATAACCTTTACAAGACCATCTTCACCCAGATCCTGCCGAAATCCAGCGACAAGTTCATCAAGGAAAAGATCGCCGACATGAAGGTCCGTCGGGAAAAGTACGGCTCAACTGTCTACCTGCTTGAACCGAATCTGAAGGAAGGGGAGGGGGGGCTGCGCGACCTGCAGACCGCCATGTGGGTGGCTCGGGTCAAGTTCAAGTTCAGCGACCTCAAGGAACTGATCATCAAGGGGATCGTCAGCGAAGAGGAGCTTGAGACCTATCACGATGCCCTCGACTATCTGTGGCGCATCCGCAACGAACTGCATTACTTCAACAACCGCAAGAACGACCAGATCAACTTCGATGCCCAGGTCCACCTGGCCGGGTTTTTCGGGTACAAGGACCGGGGAAAGACCCTGGCGGTCGAGGATTTCATGCGGGATTACTATCGCCATGCCAACCGGGTGGAACACTTTGCGTCAAGCGTCATATCACGCTGTGTCTGGCGCGATGAGGGCGCTCTGAAGATCCTCGGCTATTTCGTGCGGCGGCCGGTCGGTGATGGCTGCTTCGTGCTGAAGGGCGAACTGATCATACCTGACGAAACGGTTGTGGAAAGCAATCCCCCGGTGCTGATGAGGATCTTCGAACTGGCCCAGAAGCATGGCGTGCAACTGAATATGCGCGTCAAGGGGCTGATCAGGAAAAATCTGCACCTGGTCAACGACAAATTCAGGCGCAATCGCGATGTCAACCAGTCATTCCTGAACATACTGCGGGCGCCCAAGGATGTTACCCTGACACTGCGCCTGATGCACCACCTGGAGTTCCTCAATTGCTTCATCCCCGAGATGGAGCATATCTACTGCAAGGTCCAGCACGACCTTTATCATATCTATACCGTTGATATTCATACCCTCTTTGCCGTGGAAGAGGCCGAGAACATGCTCAACGGGACATCGAAAAAGATCCTGCCGTTTCCGTGCGAGATCGCCGCCCAGATCGGCAAGCCGGAACTGCTGATTCTGGCAGTGCTGTTCCATGATATCGGCAAGGGTGAAGGAGGCGGACACGCCGAAAAGGGCGCTGCCATGATCCCCACCATCGCCCGGCGCATGGGGCTTTCCCGTGAGGATAGCGAGAGACTTGCCTTCCTGGTACGTCAACATCTGATCTTTGCCCATATTTCGCAGCGCCGGGACCTGCATGATGAACATATGGTCGTCCAGTTTGCCCGCCAGATGGAAACCAGCGAAAACCTTAAAATGCTGCTGCTCCTGACAATTGCCGATGTCAGGGCGGTTGGTTCCGAGGTCTGGACCAACTGGAAGGCGCTCCTGTTCCAGGAGTTGTATGAAAAGGCCTTCAATGTCCTCGAACGTGGTGAATTCCATCTGGAAGGAAGTAGTGAAAGGGTCAAGGCGGTTATCAAGCGGGTCACCGCCATGCTTGAAAACGAGTTCCCGGCGGCACGGGTGCGCGAGGAGCTGAAATCCATGCCGGTCCGCCTGCTGCTATCCAACAACCTGCCCATGATTGCGGATAATGTCCGGATGCTGATCCGGCTGGAGGGCTCTGAAGTCCTGACGCAGCTCAACCATGTGCCCGATAGCGGTTATTCGGAGTTTACCATCTGCGCCCATGACATGCCGGGCCTGTTCTCGCGAATTACCGGAGTCATGGCGGCCAATGGGGTCAATATTCTGGGGGCGCAGATCAACACCAGCCGCAATGGCAAGGTGCTGGATGTCCTGCAGGTGAATTCGCCGCAGGGGATGCTGATCATGGATGAACAGCGCTGGCAGAAGGTGAATACCGAGATGCGCCAGGCGATTCATGGCGAGATCAGGGTGACCGATCTGGTGGCCCGTCGCCAGCGGCCGACACTTCTGACCTCCCGTCCGGCGCCACGCTTTGCGACGCGGGTCGAAATCGACAACGAGGTTTCGGCCGACTACACGGTACTTGATATCTACACCCACGACAAGGTCGGGCTGCTCTATCTGATTACCAGCACCCTGACCCGTCTGGGACTTTATATCGGTGTCTCCAAGATTTCCACCAAGGTCGATCAGGTTGCGGACGTGTTCTATGTGCGCGATATCTTTGGCCAGAAGATCATGGCCGCGGACAAGCTGGATGAGATAACAACACAGTTGAAAACGGCCATTGATGAGTGGGTGTGATCTGCAAAAAACTCGCTGGGTAGCCCCATTCATCCGGCTGAACAACGAGCGCTTTTTGCTTTCTTACCGCTTGATTCTCTTATTTCACCAGAATACTCCCCTGTTTTTGCCCTAAATCTTCGCGAGTCCCCCGTAGTAACTCCCTATTGTCAGGTAACGCTTTGTTTCGGTCACGTTCCCACGGTAGCATCCGATTTTCCATTCCCCACAGAAAACCTGCAAGCAAATTTCGCAAGAATTATCCGTATAAATAAATGTGTAGATACTAATTGTTTTTGCTCGACATATTAACTTTATTTCATTTATCTGTTGACAAATGCTTGGCGCCGGTTAGACTTTGAGCTTATACAACATTAATAAACTTTATTTATATGGCACCAATGTTTTGCTGTTCACTCTTGCAGGTTCCGATTTTCCTCAACCATCCATGGAGAGAAATTACCTGCATGCGTGAGTAAGCGGGCATGCAGATAGCCGAGCGTATATGCATTGTTGCCGGCTGATCACGTCGGGCGGTTTCTTGTTCTCCCGACATGAGACGAGATTAGGCAATGTTTGATGAAATGTGGCGGGCACTTTAATGCAACACTTGTTATGGGTTACTCGCCCTTATGGACCTCTTCGGGTTCCCATGAAAATAACAGTTAAAGGAGGTGATTGAATAACTAAGCAGGTTGTCATCAACTGTTTCAAGCAAACAAACTAAAGGAGAAAAAGAAATGAGAAAAAAATCGATAGCGCAGAGCATTTCGCTCACGGCAACGATCATACTCGGTGCGGCTGTCTGTCTCTGGGCGGCGGTACCTCCGCCCCCCGTCAACCAGAACTTGTTCATCTATGACACCTCGTTTGGCAACTTCACGCTTGCCGATTGCCATGAATGCCACGGGACCGATGCCACGTTGGCCGTGACGCACCATGCACTGCTGAATTCCACCCCGGTCCCCAGCTGTATCAATGCGTCCGGCACATTGCCTTCCACGCTTGCCACCGGTTGCCATATATTGTCTCCAAGTTCGAGCGGAGGATTCTCAATTCAGGATCCGACCAACTGCTTCAACTGCCACAATCAGTCGCCGCACCACACCACAACCTTCGCCGCGGCCCAGGATTGCAAGCATTGCCATGGTGCTGCCGTAGACAATACCAATGATGGTCACTATATCCCCTCTTATCCTATGAATACCGGGGCCGGCGGTGTGACCCCGGGTCCTGTGGGGCGGACAGTGTCCAATCCTGCAAATCCGGCGACAACCATCATCGTCCAGGGCTGTGCGGCGTGCCACCAGGCCAGTCCTTCTGCCAGCCCGCGTCCGATTAGCGACAATCAAACCCTCCATCACGGCACCGGCATCGGTCAGGGAGATCCGGGATCAATCGGGACGTGTCAGTGGTGCCATGGTACCGGCAGCAACAGCTTTACCATTCGTGGATGCGAGGCCTGCCACGGCGTGAATTCGCTTCACAATATCCAGTACGATTCGCCTGCCTCGGCCAACCTCGGCACGATCATCCCCGGACAGGAAAACCTCGGCTACGGTCATATCGGCAACAACTGGGATTGCCAGGGTTGCCACTGGTCCTGGACCGGCACCGCCGCAAGTGATACCACGACAGCCACTGTTCCGGCGATCAGCAGCCTGAGCAGCAAGGTTGTGGCCCTCGGCAAAGCGGCCACACTTACCATTAACGGTAACAGCTTCATCAACGATAACACCTCCGGAACAACAACCTACAAACCGGTGGTGACCCTCACCAATGACGGCAATACCATCACGCTCACACCGTTCTCCACCACGGTGAGCGAGGTTAAAGTGGTCCTCCCCACGACACTCAAGCAAGGCGTCTATGATCTGCGTGTTGACAAGACCGGAACGATCAGCAACCTGGCCAAACTTGTCGTGGCCCCCGAGGTTGCCATAAAGACCGCCGTTCTCTCGTCCCAGACCCTGACCATAACAGGTGCTGGATTCGGTTCGGCACCCACAGCGGAATTCAAGAAACAACTGGGAGTCTTTATTAATAACACCCAAGCCAGGACCATCTCCTGGAGTGACAACAAGATCGTAGCAACAAGCCCGATCTTCGGCGGTGGTAAGACGGTAACGGTCAATACTCTCTTTGGTCCGGCTACCAGCACCATCTTTGCCGCCGGCAAGAAGGTCAGATAGTTAACTACTTGTAACTTGTGTAATCGAAATGGTTATGGGAGCGCCGCAGGCGCTCCCATAACCATTATATCCGCAACCTTGAAGAGTCCCATATTCACGCAGTCTGCTTGAGAGGTTACCATGTCTCGAAGTCATACATTTTTCGTGTTTTTTATCTTATTAATCCTCCCCGCACTTGTTTTTGCAGAAGATAAGAAAGTTATTATCGGTTTCCATCAGAATTCCGGGCTGACCGATCATGATAAAAATGAAAGGGTGCGTCGCGCGGGGGGTAGAATCAAGCGTGACCATACCCGGATCAATGCAATATCGGCACAACTGCCCGAGGAAGCGATTGCAGGTCTTAAAAGGGATCCCCGGATAAAATATATCGAAGAAGACCGAGTGATTTCCTTTGATGAGCCCCCCCCCACCCAAATCACCCCCCCTGCGGATTATGCAGATTCATGGAGCATTGTGCACATCGGTGCCGATGTGGCTGCCATGAACGGCATCAAGGGGGCCGGCGTCAAGGTGGCTATTCTGGATAGCGGGATAGATTACAACCATCCCGATCTGAAAGATAATTACAAGGGTGGTTATAACTTTGCGTATGACAACAACGATCCGTTCGACGATACGAGGCTGGGGCACGGAACCCATGTGGCAGGAATAATCGCCGCCAAGGACAACGGCACCGGCGTGGTTGGTGTTGCACCGGATGCATCGCTCTACGCCGTCAAGGTTCTTAATGGCGGCATGATGGGCAGTACGAGCGACATACTCTCCGGAATCGAATGGGCGATCACCAATAAGATGGATATTATCAATATGAGTTTCGGGGTTCCATTTGATCCCCTAAACTATTCACAGGCCGTCGAAGACGCCTGTCAACAGGCGTACGATGCAGGAATAATCATCATTGCAGCGGCAGGCAATTCCAACCAGCCAACGGTCGATTACCCTGCCGCGTTCGATTCCGTGATCGCGGTCTCGGCGACAGCAATGGATGACAGCCGCGCCCCATTCTCCAATTACGGCACAAAGGTGGAGCTGGCGGCCCCGGGAACGGATATCAAATCGACGATCCCCGGAGGAAGCTATGCTGTCATAAGCGGTACTTCACAAGCCGCTCCCCATGTAGCAGGAGTGGCAGCCCTTTTGCTTTCCGCCGGCATCAAAGACGGCAATGCTGATGGCAACATTGTCGACGATGTCCGAAAGCGCCTTGATTCCACAGCCCATGATCTGGGTGACCCCGGTCGGGACGTCTACTTTGGCTTCGGCCTGGTTGACGCACCACGAGGCCTGGAAGAAGCAGCAAAGCATTACACCTTGTCCAGAACCAGGGCACCCTTGAAGGCTGACGCGTTGACTATGCCACTGAAACCCGGGTCCCACCGGATAGGTATCATCAATCATGGCCTGAAAAATATTGTTTTCCGGGCTCCCCATTACACAGAGGTGGTGGAGCTTGAGAAGCATCATCAGCGGCATTTGGATGATCATGAAGGTTCATTCGAGTTTACTTCGGAAAATGCCGGCAGCATCACGGCCTATCCCCACGGTGAAATTGGGGCATTCGCGGACATCACTATATCCAACAATTGATTAACCATGTCTATTCAGGAGTAATAATGCTTGCTACACGAATCATACTGTTTTTGCTTGCAATTCAACTGATTTCGGTTGCAGCAGCCAGAGCCGTCATAAGCGCACCCCACAGTGGTGCCGGTGAAAATCCCATTGCTGCCAAAGTGAACGACAGGCCGATTTATTTCAGCCAATTGGAACCGAACATCACCGCCGCGCTGGCCAGGTATAAAAAGTATGGCGCCAACAACCTATCGGAAGAAACGAGGAAACAGATCCAGAAGGTAGAGCTTGAGCGACAGGTTGCCTATGAACTTATGGCGCAGGCTGGCGAGAGGATTATCGATGGCGACGTGGAACAAAAAGTGGATGAAAGTATAAAAGCTACACATGCCGCTGATTCAAAGAGCGAGCAGTCTCGGACATCCCTGGCCACTGACCTCAAAAATGCAGAATACCGGAAACAGGTCAGGCAACAGATCTACGTCGACCGGTATTTGCAAAAACAAGGCCTCAAGGATCTCAGAGTGCCTGATGCCGAGATGAGAAAATATTATGAACAGAACAAGGCAAGCTTTAAGGAAGCCGAGTCGGTCAAGGTCAGCCACATATTAATCATGCTCCCCAAAAATCCCACGTCGGAAGAGGCCGCCGAAGCCAGAAGGAAAATCGAGCGCATCCGCCAGGAAGTGCTTTCCGGCAAGGATTTTGCCGAACTGGCGACACAGTTCTCGGCTTGTGCAAGCGCCCCGTCGGGTGGTGATCTCGGGTATATCACACATGGGTATATGCCACTGGAATTTGACAAGGTTGCCTTCACGCTTAAGGTTGGCGACATAAGCGACATCGTCAGAACGCGGCATGGTTTCCATATTATTAAGGTCATTGATAGAAAGCCGGAAAGAATCCAGGAGTTTGGAGAGGTTAAGGCTTTTATCGAAAAGTTCTTGCTAACTAAAGCACAGGCGAAGTGGATTGAAGGGCTTGCCGAAACCCTGAAACGTGAGGCGAAGGTGGAAGTCTACCTCAAGTGATTGCGGAAACAGTATGTAGTCAAGGTGCGGATTCAGAAAGGAATGGGAGGCAGTATGAAAAGAATGAGATGCAGTATCAGTTTAATCGTGGTTCTGTTAGCGATCCTGGTGACGCATAGTACCTCGATAGCGGCCATTTGGACTGTTGGAAATTCCTATGACAGCGCAACAATTGACTCCTCCGGTATTTCGCCCGCCACGAATTTTCCTTATGGCGTGACAGACTGGTCTGATAAATATGCCGGGGGGCTACCATCTGCCAATATATATCACCCCCTCTGGAGGGAGTGGTTCTGGTACAGGATTGGGACTACGGGTAAACAGACCTCATTTGACAAACTGCCGGTGACCGGCACGCAGAGTAGCGATTTCAGCACCGCAACACTCGTCTATACTGCTCCGAGCTTCACCGCCACTGTTGGTTTTACCATGGGCGACAAAGCGGCCCCCTCATACAATTCATCCTTCATCAAGACAATAACGATAAAGAACATAACATCGTCAGCGCTGGATTATCATCTGTATACCTACTCGGATCTCGATATATCTCTGGTCGGAAATGACAATATCGTGATTGTAAAGGGTGAAAGAGCGATACAAACCGGTTTTGAAGGACGTACGCTGATTCAGACCTCAACTCTGAAGCCCAGTCACTATGATATCGATACTACCGCTTCAAGCCCGGGATCAATTCTTGACTCCCTGGAAAATGGAACAGATCCCCTGATTCTCAGTGATTTTGCCGGCCCTTTTCCTGAGAGTGGAGACATGCAGTTCGTATATCAGTACGATTTGAATATTCCTGCAAATGGTTCGGTCACGTTTACCGTTACCGATAAAATTGCAACAACAAATCCCATGACGGTTACCAGTTCACAGGTTGGCGGTTCGTGTGCCGATTATGGTGGGAACATTGCGTACAATATCTGTATCGATAATATGGCAAATACGGTAGCCGCTACCAATGTTGTGGTCACCGCAGATATTAATGCCGACAATACTCAGGATTCCAGCGGTTCCATTGCTTTTGTCAGCGCCACGAATGGCGGGCTCTATAACACTGCAACAAAAACCATTGGCTGGGAGTTTCCCAGTGTGGCCGCTGGCGCACAGCAGTGCATACAGGCAACGGTAAATGTCAATACCACGAAAGCGTTCAATCCGGTTGTGACCATCTACAGCGATGAGACATATCCCGCAGCATCTCTTCCGGTCACAACGCCTCTGTGCAATTACCCTCCATCGGTGAACTCTGCTACGCTGAATAGCGCGAAAACGGGCGTTCAATATGTCTATCAGATCACCGCGATTGACGTCGAAAACGATCCGTTGACATATACGCTTGTCCAGGCGCCTCCCGGTATGGCGATGAGTCCCACGGGGCGTATCTCATGGATACCGACCAGCCAGCAAGGCAACGCATCCTATCCGGTTGGTGTGGACATCAGTGATGGGCATTCGGTAATTCATTATACGTTTTCCATCTATGTTCAATGGCAAAATCAGGCCCCTGGCGCGCCCGCACAGCAAACGGCAAATACTCCGGTTAACACACCCTTTTCTTATCAGGTTCTGGCCACCGACCCCGATAACCAGGTACTGACATTCACGACCACCGATGCACTCCCCGCAGGGCTGACATTGAGCTCAAGTGGACTCCTGAGCGGCACGCCGACGGTAATTGGAACATACACAGTCAACATCACGGTTGCTGATCCATCACAAGCGACAGTAATGACAAAACTCATAATCACCGTTGCCGCGGTCCAGGTCAATAATCCTCCGACAGCCACATCCCAGAGCGTCAGCACCTCCGAAGACAGCGCCAAGGCCATCACCCTCACCGGCAGCGATGCCGACGGCGACGCGCTGACCTACACCGTCGTAACCCAGCCGGCGCATGGCACCCTGTCCGGCACGGCGCCCAACCTGACCTACACCCCGGCCGCCAACTACAGCGGTTCCGACAGCTTCACCTTCAGCGTAAATGACGGCACCGTCAGTTCCTCCTCCGCCACCGTATCCATCACCGTCACCGCCGTCAACGACGCCCCGGTAGCCGCCGCTCAGACAGTCGGCACCACCCGCAACGTCGCCAAGGCGGTCAGCCTCTCCGCCACTGATGCCGACGGCGACGCGCTGACCTACACCGTCGTAACCCAGCCGGCGCACGGCACCCTGTCCGGCACGGCACCCAACCTGACCTACACCCCGGCCACCGGCTACAGCGGCAGCGACAGCTTCACCTTCAAGGCCAACGACGGCAAAATCGACTCCAACACCGCCACCGTCAGCATCAACATCACCTTCAGCAACGTAGCTCCGACAGCCACATCCCAGAGCGTCAGCATCTCCGAAGACAGCGCCAAGGCCATCACCCTCACCGGCAGCGATGCCGACGGCGACGCGCTGACCTACACCGTCGTAACCCAGCCGGCGCATGGCACCCTGTCCGGCACGGCGCCCAACCTGACCTAC
>JAJYBH010000131.1 GCA_021779135.1 Deltaproteobacteria bacterium | reverse complement strand
GCTTTTTCATTTTTTCTCCTTGGATTTTCTTTGTAATGATGCCGTTCTTCCTGAAAAGTTTAACTATATCCGGCTAGAGTGGGTCTGTAAACTTTTGTCATGCAGCTACTGCGCCATCCGCCTCAGGACCTGCTCCAGTTTGCGCAATGCGTCTCCATAGCCGGCCCAGTTGCCCTGGCGTTGCAGGGTGATCGCCCGTTCATAGATGTTCATGGCTTCCTTGGCCAGGGCGGAAGGCGATGCCTTCGTATCCGCACTGGCCGGACCGGCGGCCGCGGCAACAGTTTTCTTGCCGCCGAAAAGGCGCTGCAGAGCCAGCTCCAGGTTTTCCTCCATGACCACCTGATCCCCGAAGGCGACGATCACCCGCTTCAGCTCCGGCAGGCCGGCCTTGTCGGCGGCCAGAAACAGTGGCTGGACGTAGAGCAGCGACTTTTCGATCGGGATCACCAGCAGGCTGCCCCGGATGACCTCGGAGCCGCGCTGATTCCAGAGCGTCAACTGCTGGGATATGAAGGAGTCCTGATTGATGCGGGCGTCGATCTGTTTCGGCCCGTAGATCAAGCGGTCACGCGGGAAGGTGTAGGCCCTGATCTTCCCGTAATTCGGTCCGTCACAGCGGGCCGTCAGCCAGGCCGCCAGGTTGTCCCGCTTGGAAGGGGTAAAGGGCAGCAGCAGGATGTACTCTTCCATCTTTTCCCCGGGCAGCTTCATGATCGTATAGTAGGGCTCCATCTGCTTGTCGCCGAGGACCGGGATCTCCCAGAGATTCTCCTTGTTGTAGAAGACCTTCGGGTCGGTCATGTGATAGGCGGCAAACATGCCGGCCTGCAACTGGAGGAACTGGTGCGGGTAGCGGACATGCTGGCGCAGATCGGCCGGCATGGCAGCCAGCGGTTTGAAAAGCCCCGGGAAGATCCGGGCATAGACCTTGACCAGGATATCCTGCGGGTCGCTGATATAGAAGCTGACCGTGCCGTCGTAGGCATCCACGACCGCCTTGACCGAGTTGCGCATGTAATTGATGCCCCCCCTGAGCGGCTTCGAATACCCGTATGCCGACTATGTTCACTGCAACCACGATGACCGGCGGCAGCAGTGCCATGCGCCAGGCGCCTTTCCAGATCCCGAACGCCATCATGACGCCCGCCAGGGGTGTCAGAAAGGTCAACGCCCTGTAGGTCATCATCCGGGAGTTGATATCCACATATCCCGCGCCCTGAAAGATGCCGTTGTTGGCATAGAGCAGCCTGAAACCGTCCAGATAAAAACCGGCGGCGATAATGCCGGCGAAGATCCCCACCAGGATCGCCAGATGTCGGCGAACCTTCGCATCTACTGTTACACCACGCTCGGTCAGGGCGATGCCGCCTTTGACATAGTACACGGCAACAGCAACAGCCGTGGATGCCAGCAGCACAAAACTCGCGAACCCCTTGAGCAGCTCCATGAAGGGGAGGCTGAACAGGTAAAAGCCGATATCCTTGCCGAGGACCGGATCCGGCGTTCCAACCGTGACCCTGTTCATAAAGAGCAGTGCCTGCTCCCATTGCAAGGCGCCCCACTGACCGGCAAAGAGAGCCAGAACCACACAGGCCAGAATCCCCAACGGTCTGACAAAACGCTGTATCTCGCGGCGTGACAGCCTGATACTGCCTGCCTCGATATATGCCCCGGCTACGGGGAAGGCGGCCCTGTCCGCTACGAGCAGATTGAGCACGGCAAAGCCGAACAGCACTAAAGCGAACGACAGGCCGGAACCAGTCTGGGCATACAGGGTTGTGGTGAATACCGAAGAATAGCCGGTCTCGGCAAAAAACAGCCAGTCGGTGTAGAACGTCACCAGGTACGAAACAACCGGCAACAATACCGCCAAAAGTATCAGGATGAGAATGAACCGTTTATTAATCATGTTGTACCCCTCTTTTCATTACCTGGGCATCCGGACAAAAACAAAAAGACCTTTACCCAGAGCGCGCTACGCATTGGATAAAGGTCTTGCTTGCGATTGGTATCGTTCCCTGCCCGAGTCTCGCGACCGTGTTGACGGGCATGGGATCAGCCATGTCTCCGGCTGATAGCTACTCCCCTTTAGAAGGAAGACTACTGTAGTTGAAATGTTTCCCATGTGTCAAGGGGTCATTCCGTGCCTGCTGTTTTGTCCCTACATCTTGCCGCCACCGCCATAGCTGTGCAGCCCGGACAGGAACAGGTTGACACCCAGGTAGCAGAAGATCGTGGCGGCAAAGCCGATGATCGAAAGCCAGGCCGCCCGCTTGCCGACCCAGCCGCGCGTGAAGCGGGCATGCAGGAAGGCGGCATAGACGAACCAGACGATCAGCGACCAGGTCTCTTTCGGGTCCCAGCTCCAGTAGGTGCCCCAGGCGTAGTTGGCCCAGGCGGCGCCGGTGATGATGCCGAGGGTCAACAGCGGGAAACCGATCATGATGGCCCGGTAGTTGAGGTCATCCAGCACCCGGATGGGGGGGAACATGCTCATGATGCTCGACTCGCCGGCCTTCTGCCCGCTTTCGTCGTGGTTGGCCTTGATCAGGTACATGATCGAGATGCCGCAGGCCACGGCAAAGGCGGCGTAGCCGAGGAAGCAGGTGATGACGTGGTAGAGCAGCCAGTTGCTCTGCAGGGCCGGCACCAGCGGCTCGATGCCGCTGTTCATCCCGAGCTGGGCCCAGGTCATCCCCAGGAGGGCAAAGGGCATGACAAAGGCGCCGATGACCCGGTACTTGTATTTGAGGTCGAGCAGGGCAAAGATCAGCACGATGGTCCAGGAGAAGAAGACCACCGATTCGTAGAGGTTCGAGAGCGGGGCGTGGCCGACGCCCATGTCGTATGATTCCTTCCAGCGCAGGGCTATGGCGCCGGTCTGGGCCAGCAGTCCGAAGTATGCGACTGCGATCCCGGCCGTGCCGAGGGCCTTGGCCCGGCTGGCCATGAATGCGAAAAACAGCAGCATGGAGATAAGATAGGCAATGGTATTGACGTTAAACAGAAGCGAGCTGGTCATAACTGTTCCTCCCCGGTAAGTTGCTTCTTGAGTTTACTGGCCAGGCCCCCGAAGTAATGCTCGAAGGCAGCCTGGTTCTTGCTGGCGTTTCCGCCAATGGTGACATGCCCGTTCTGTATCCGTATCCAGATGCGGCGGTGCGACATGAGAAAAGCCCCGTAGATGCCCAGCACCATCAGGGCACATCCCAGCCAGACAATCCAGACACCCGGGTCCTTGGCCACCTGCAGGCCGGTGTACATTTGCTTCTGCGCGCCCTTGTACTGGAGAACCAGAGCGCCCTTATGCTCCCTGGCATGCTGAATGTTCATCTCCGGGTAGTTGGCGTAGACGACTACCTTTTCACTCCCCCCCTGGGGCCCACGGATCTCCACCTGAGCAGCAGGGCCGGAGAGATTGGGAATGAATTGCGAAACATCATCGGTTGCCTCGACAACGCTCATGGTACTGCCGTCAGGCAGCGTGGCGGAGGTGTTGGTGTCCAGCGTTACCGGTATAGAATCCTTCCCGTCCAGGCCGCTGACAGTGAAAAAATAGCTTCCGGCGTTGCCGTAGCTGGATTGGTAGAAGGTGATGCCTTTGTAGGTCAGGGGATCATTCACAATGACACGGGCATTGGTGTAGTCGGGCACCGGCACGCCGTTTTCCAGCACGGTCAGGATGCTCTTGAACTCTTTGGGAGCGCCGTTTTTGTACAGTGCGACACTGAACTGATCGCAGCGCAGGGAAAATCCGAGATCAATCTCCTTCCCCGAACGGGTCATGACCTTGGAGATGCTCTGCCCCTCAAGGATATTCACGAAGCCCTTGTAACCGAAGAGCGAGCCGATCATGGCGCCGATGAAGATGACGATCACGCTCAGGTGGACGAAATATACCGACAGCCGGCACCAGGGGGTCTTCTGGGCAAACAGGTGCCAGTCGCCGTCGGCTTCGGTAACGACCGGTCGGGCAAATTCGGAACTCAGGAATGTGGTCAGTTTTTCTTTCAGCACATCCGGCCTGTCGCTGCATTTAAACGAAGCCTTGTTGGCCAGGCTCTGCTCCAGCCCGCTGCTCAGCACCAGCGCCGGCTGGGAAATGATCTTCCAGATATGGGGCAGGCGTTTGATGGAGCAGGCCACCAGATTGACGGTCAAGAGGTACAGAAGCAGGACAAACCACCAGGAATGGTACATGTCGAAAAAGCCGAGCGCCTGGTACAGCTGCTGCTTGGTCTGGCTGATGGTTACCAGGTACTCGGGCGGAGGCGGACCCTGGGGGATGATCGTTCCAATGATCGAAATGACCGCCAGGGAGATCAGCAGAAACATGGTCAATTTCAGAGAGCAGAAAAAATCCCACATGGAATGCAGAAAATCACGCTGTTTGATTGTCACGGGTGAGACTCCTTTGTGCCGTGCCGCAATGGCACGATAAATAACGTACTAAATAATAACGGTCCAATTGTCAACCAAAATGGTCTTGTTGCTCCCAAACAGGTCAGCCCTTCGATCTTCTCTCTTCCAGCAGCATGTCCACCGCCAGCAGAAACACCCCCACACAGATCAGCGAGTCCGCCACGTTGAAGGCCGGCCAGTGGTGCCGGTACCAGTGGGCATCCAGAAAATCGATCACTTCACCCAGCCGCACCCGGTCGAACAGGTTGCCGACGGCGCCGGAAAAGATCATGGCCAGAGATGCCTGGGCCAGCTTTTGGTCGTCACGCAGCTTGTGGAAGGCAACCAGGATGACTATCGAAGCCACCAGGGAAATCCCGATAAAAAAGGGTAGCCGCCAGGAGGCATCGGACAGGAAACTGAAAGCCGCCCCACGGTTGCGCACATAGGTTATGTTGAAGAAATTCGTAACTACCGGGATGGAATCAAACAGCCGCATGGTGCGGTCGATATACACCTTGGTGGCCTGATCCAGCAGCAGTCCGGCAATGGTCAGCAGAGAAAACAGGGTGTAGCGTGGTTTCATTATATTCGTACCTTTGGTCGAAGTGAGTGGGCCACTACAGCACCGCTGCCGTACATTTGGGACAGATAGCGGGGTGGGCCGCGTCACTCCCCAGATCTTCACTGTAACACCAGCAGCGTTCGCACTTGTCGCCCGGCGCGGCTGCTATCTGGACCTTGAGACCGGCGATATTTTCCGAACTCCAGCACTCGCCGCTGATGCTGTCAACCAGGGTCACCTTTGAGACGATAAAGATGCTCTGCAGCTCCGGCTCGTAGACCTGCAGGAAGCCCAGCAATTCGGACGGGGCCGTGATAGTCACTCCGGCGTCCAGCGAGTGGCCGATGATCTTGGCGGCACGGGCCAGCTCCAATGCCTTGGACACATCGGCCCGGACCCGCATGATCCTGTCCCATCTCTCCACGAGCTGATTGTCTTTCCATTCGGGATGCAGTGACGGAAAGGCGGTCAGGTGAACACTCTGCACTTTCCTGGACGGCATATGTTGCCAGGCCTCGTCGGCGGTAAAGGAGAGCACCGGCGCCAGCAGGCGCAGCAGGGTGTCCAGGATCTCGTGCAGCGCGGTCTGTGCGCTGCGGCGGCTGAGTGAGTCGGCCTTGCCGGTGTACATGCGGTCCTTGAGGATATCCAGGTAAAAGGAACTCATCTCCACGGTGCAGAAGGCGTTGACATCCTGGTAGATGACGTGGAAGGCGAATTCCTGGTAGGCGGTCAGGACCCGCTCCTTGAGCGCCTCCAGCTGGTGCAGCGCCCAGCGGTCGATCTCAGGCATGTCGGCATGGCTGACCGATTGGGTGGCCGGGTCAAAGTCGCTGATGCTCCCCAGTATGTAGCGGCAGGTGTTGCGGATACGGCGATAGGCCTCGGACACGCGGGTCAGGATCTCCTCGGAGATGCGGGTATCGTCGCGGTAGTCCTGGGCCGCACACCACAGGCGCAGGACATCGGCGCCGAATTTCTTGATGACGTCCTCGGGCGCCACCACGTTGCCCATGGACTTGCTCATCTTGTGCCCCTTGCCGTCCAGCACGAAGCCGTGGGTCAGGACGCTCCGGTAGGGGGCCACACCCCGGGTGCCAACACTCTCCAGCAGGGATGAGTGGAACCAGCCGCGATGCTGGTCGCTCCCTTCCAGATACAGGTCAGCCGGCGAGGAAAGCTTCGGGTTGGCCTCCAGCACGGCGGCGTGGGACACCCCCGAGTCAAACCACACGTCCAGGATGTCGTTCTCCTTTTCGAAGGCAGCGGCCCCGCATTTCGGACAGACGGTGCCCGTGGGCAGCAGTTGCTCGGCGCTCCAGTCAAACCAGACGTCGGAGCTGTGCTCCTTGAAGATGGCGGCCACGTGGTCCATGAGCTTGCCGTCGGCTACGTACTCGCCGCAGGCCGTGCAGGAAAAGGCGGTGATCGGCACGCCCCACGAGCGCTGGCGGGAGACACACCAGTCGGGGCGGTTCTCGACCATGCCGTAGATCCGCTCGCGGCCCCATTTCGGGATCCACTGGACCTGGTCGATGGCGGCCAGGGCCTTTCCGCGCAGGTCGTTGGCCTTCATGCTGATGAACCACTGTTCGGTGGCGCGGAAGATGATCGGCTTCTTGCAGCGCCAGCAGTGCGGGTAGGAGTGGCTGATCTTGGAGACCTGCAGCAGGGCCCCCACCTCGGTCAGCTTGTCGATGACGCCCTGGTTGGCGGCAAAGACCTGCTGGCCGCCGAAAAACTCCAGGGTGGAGATATATTTGCCATGGTTATCGACCGGGTTGTAGACCTCCAGCCCTTCTTTCAGGGCCAGTTCGTAGTCTTCCTGGCCATGGCCGGGGGCAGTGTGGACACAGCCGGTACCGGCCTCCAGGGTGACATGCTCGCCCAGCAGGATCACGGAGGTGCGGTCGTAAAAGGGATGTTTGCAAAGCTTACGCTCCAGCAGGGTGGCCGAGAAGGTGGCGATGACCTCTCCGGTCAGGCCGGTGGCGGCCAGGAAGCTGTCTTTGAGCCCCTCAGCCACGATCAGCACGCCTTTTTCCGTCTCCAGGGCCACGTAATCGAACTCGGGGTGCAGGGCCACGGCCAGGTTGGCCGGGATGGTCCAGGGGGTGGTGGTCCAGATGACCACATAGGCCTGCTTCCCCGCCAGGGCCGGGATGGCGGCGGAGACGTCATCCTGCAGGGCGAAGCGCACGTAGATCGAGGGCGAGGTATGATCGGCATATTCCACCTCGGCCTCGGCCAGGGCGGTCACGCAGGACGAGCACCAGTGCACCGGCTTGCGGCCGCGGAACAGCCCGCCATTGTGGGCAAACTTGGCCAGCTCGCCAGCGGTCAGCCCTTCGTATTCATAGTTCATGGTCAGGTAGGGATTTTCCCAGTCACCCTGGATCCCCAGGCGCTTGAATTCCTCCTTCTGGACTGCGACGAACTTGGCGGCATATTCGCGGCACAGCTTGCGCATCTCCAGCTTGGACACCTGACTCTTCTTCGACCCCAGGTTCTTCTCCACCTGCAGCTCGATCGGCAGGCCATGGCAATCCCAGCCCGGGACGTACGGCGCATGAAAACCCTCCATGCGTTTGACCTTGAGTATAAAATCCTTGAGGATCTTGTTCAGGGCGTGACCGATATGGATGTGACCATTGGCGTAGGGGGGGCCGTCGTGCAGGACGTAGCGAGGTTTATCGGCCCCGGCGGCCTCCATTTTTTCGTACAGGCCGTCTTCCTGCCACTTTGCCAGCATAAGCGGTTCACGCTGATTCAGGTTGGCCTTCATGGGAAAGTCGGTGGCGGGCAGATTGAGGGTGTCTTTATATTCCATGGTGGTAATGCCTCCGCATAAATCGGCAGTCAGATAACGTAATATTTTCGGAAGTTGGCCTGCGTATCAGGGCCAAGGACAGACCAAACTTTAATAAATTACAGGCAGCATGCTGAAAAGTCAAGGGAAGGTCAGTGTCTTTCCCTGTTGCCAGCGCCGAACGGGTCGCTTATACTGTCCCGGCCGGGAGTAC
>JAJYBH010000025.1 GCA_021779135.1 Deltaproteobacteria bacterium | reverse complement strand
TAAGCGTCCCCTGGTTGTCACGGTTCCGATCAGGTCGCTGAGCCAGGTGCTGCTGGCCACGGTGCGCCCGAGCACACCGGCTGTGGCTGTCTGGCGTCCCGCGGCCCCAGTGACGGGTGCCACGACCACGGTTACCGGCCGGATACCGGCCGATCCGCAGACGGTCGACCTGACCGAGGCGGAGGTGATCTTCAGCGTCGGCAAAGGCTGTGACCCGGCCACGTTCGAGCAATTCAAGGAATTGTGCCGCCTGTTGAATGTTTCCTACGGCGTCACCCGTCCGGTCTACGACCTTGGCTGGACCGGCTTCGAACGCATGGTCGGCCAGACCGGCCGCACGGTAACGCCCCGGCTGTATGTTGCCCTGGGCATTTCCGGTTCCATGCACCATGTGGGCGGCATCAAGGATTCGCGCCGCATCATAGCGGTCAACACGGATTCCAAGGCCCCGATTTTTCCCAATTGTGATGAAGGCTTCGTGGCCAACCTGAAGGAGGTGCTGCCGCGCCTTCTGACACAGGTCAAAGCAGCCAACGGAGGTGCGCCATGAGCAAAACTTATCAGGCCATTGTGATCGGCGCCGGCCCGGCCGGTTCCTCGGCCGCACTGACCATGGCACGTGCCGGGCTGGATGTGGCCCTGGTGGAACGCGGCACCTTCCCGGGTGAAAAGAACATGTTCGGCGGGGTGCTGCACCGCCTGCCCTCCCTGGAAAAGATCTTCCCGGACTTCTGGGAGCGCGCCCCGCTGGAGCGGCATATCGTCAAGAAGGGTGTCACCTTCATGACTGGGGATTCCAGCTTCAGTACCACCATCGAGGCCGGCAATTACGACCGGCCGCCCTATAACGGCTACACCATCTTCCGTCCCCGCTTCGACCGCTGGCTGGCTGAAGAGGCTGTTGCCGCCGGCGCTACGCTGATCACCCGGGCCACGGTCGATGAGCTGGTACTCAAAAACGGAAAGATCTCCGGCGTGTCAGTCCTGGGACGAAGCGGACAGCTGAGTGCCCCTGTTGTTGTAGCTGCCGACGGTGTTCTGTCGCTCACGGCCAAGAAGGCCGGACTGCGCCAGCCGAGCTTCGATCCGGCCCAGATGGCGGTGGGAGTCAAGGCGCTGATCGACATGCCCCGCGAGACCATCGACGAGCGCTTCGGTCTGGTGCGCGACCAGGGTTTTGCCAATGAGTTCGTCGGTGTGACCTCCGGGGTGCGCGGCGGCGGCTTCCTGTACACCAACTATGATTCGCTTTCCCTCGGCCTGGTCTTCCATCTGGCCAGCCTGCGCACCAGCGGCAAGACACCCTATGACCTGCTGAACGCCTTTATGGAACAGCCGCAGGTGGCCAAGATGATCTCCGGCGGCAGGCTGCAGGAATATTCGGCCCACCTGATACCGGAAGGGGGCTATGACATGATCCCGGAACTGTTCGGCGACGGCATCCTCGTGGCCGGGGATGCGGCTGCGTTCTGCAATGCTACCGGGCTGAACCTGGAAGGCATCAACCTGGCCTCGCATTCGGGCGTCGTAGCCGGAGAAGCGGTGATCGCCGCCCATCAGGCCGGGGACTTCAGCCGCCAGGGTCTGGGCATCTATAAAAAACTCCTCGATGAAAGCTATGTCATCAAGGACCTCAAGCAGGCCCGCAAGGCGCCGCACATGCTGCACAACAACCGCATCTACCAGGAATACCCGGAGATGATGTGCAGCTTCATGGAAAACATCTACAAGATTGAGGGAGCGCCCAAGCAGAACGTGTCCAAACAGTTCCTCAAGGCTGCCAGGGAAAAGGTCGGGCTTGGAAACCTGCTGGCGGACGGCTTCAGCGCCTGGAGATCACTATGAATATCGACGAGATTTTCGACAATACCAGCTTCGCCATCGACCGGGATCCGCACATCGTCCTCGACTACGATATCTGCACCGGCTGCGACAACCGCGGCTGCGTCAACTCCTGCCCGGCCCGCTGCTACACCTGGTCGGAGGAGGAGCAGAAGATGACCTTCGTCCATGACGGCTGCCTGGAGTGCGGCACCTGCTATGTCGTCTGCCATCGCAACGCCTTTACCCGCTGGCGCTATCCCCGGGGAGGATTCGGGGTGGCGTACAGAATGACGTAAAAACGAGGATGAGAGGTGAGGGTTGAGGGATGAATCAGAGAAAATCTCATCCCTCAACCCTCAACCCTCAACCCTCAACATCTTTTGGAGACTTTCCATGCACAACAATAAACTCGATATACTCGTTCTGCTCCGCGAGACCAGCGACCCCCGTCCCCCGGCCCGTGTCACGGTCCGCGGCGCGGCCATCAGTGACCGGGGGCTGCGCCGCCTGCCGAACCCGGCCGACCTGGCCGCCCTGGAAGAGGCGCTGCATCTCAGAGATACCCTGGGAGCGCGGGTGACGGTGCTGGCCATAGGCCCTGAACGGCTTGATGATACCCTGCGCCTGGCCTTTTCCATGGGCGCCGATCGCGGCATCCGTTTCTGGGACCATGGGGCGGAAGGCGGCGACAGTATGGCCGAAGCCCGTATTCTGGCCCGGATCGTGAAAATACTCGTACCGGATGTGCTCTTCACCGGCAACCGCATGCTGGATCTGGGGGATGATCCGGCAGCGGCCATGGCGGCGGCAGCCAATGGCATGCCCTGCATCTCCGCGGCCGTTTCGTTTACGCCCGGGAAAGGTTCGGTACAGGCGGAGCGCAAGTCGGACCGGGGAGCCCGCCAGGTTGTCACCGCTCCGCTGCCCTGTACGGTCCTCTTCGAGGAGGTGCGTGAACCCCGCTATCCGACCGTCGAGGCGGTGGTGGGGGCCTTGGATCTGCCGATAGAGACCTGGGACCTGTCACAGCTGGGGCTGCCCTTCTGGGAGATCGGCGCCAGTGGCGCCTACCTGGCCGAGGCCGGATTCGGCGTCCCGCGTCCCGACCCGGTGCGGGTGGTGACGCCCGATCCGAAGCTGCCGGCCTTCGAGAGGATACTGTCGCTGCTGTCCGGCGGCATCAAGGCCCGCGAGGGGAAAGTGAACCAGCTTTCGATCGATGATACGGTATCCAACCTTCTGCGGATCTTCCGCGAAGAGGGGCTGACGACATGAACTACCGTTTGGCGCAAAACGTGGAGCTGGTGGAACGGGACGGGGGAATATTTCTGCTTTCGAAATCGCCGCTCTGCGTACTGCGCCTGAACCGCTCTCTGGCGGACCTGGTCGCGCGGGGGGCGGACGGGACGGTCATCACACCTTCCGCATCCGAGGCTGCCGTGCTGGAGCAACTGGCGTCCAGGGGTTTCGCGGAGCGGCTGCCTGGTACTCAGCAGCAGCCGGCAACAGTGCCGGTGATCAGCATCGTCATCCCGGTCAAGGATCGCGCCGCAGAATTGCAGCGCTGCCTGAAATCACTTTCCGATCTCGATTACCCGCAGGAAAAACTCCAGATAATTGTAGTAGACGATGGCAGCAGTGACGACTCCGCGCTGGTGGCGACTCAATCCGGGGCCCTGCTGGTGCCTTCGGGCGGCAGCGGGCGCGGTCCGGCGGCTGCCCGTAATGTCGGCGCCGCCATGGCCACCGGCGAGATCCTGGCCTTCATCGATTCCGACTGCAGCGCATCCCGGGAGTGGCTGAACGAACTGATCCCCGCCTTCAGCAATCCCTCCATGGCGGCGGTGGGGGGACAGGTGGACGGCATGTGCACCGAATCGGCTGTTGACCGCTATGAATCGAGCATGTCCAGCCTCTCGCTCGGCTCCCGCGAACGTACCGGCAGCGGCGGCAGCGATACCTTCTATCTCCCCAGTTGCAACCTGCTGGTCAGGCGCAGCGCCTTCCGGCGCGCGGGCGGATTCAAGGACGAGATGCATGTCGGCGAGGATGTGGACCTGACCTGGCGCCTGCGCGACAGCGGCTGGACCATCGCCTACCTGCCGGCGGGAAACGTGCTGCACGAGCATCGCAGTTCGATCCGATCCTTTATGTCCCGTCGTTTCGATTACGGCACCTCCGAGGGGATGCTGCAGCTCCTGCATCCCCGGCGGCGCAAACAGATGGTCATCCCGGCGATCCTGGCAGCCGTCCTGCTGCTCTGCCTCATGGCGCCCCTTACCGGGGGGTGGACGCTGCTGCTGGCCGGCGGGCTGCTGGCTGCCGATGCCGCGGCCGTCCGCAAGAGGATAGTCAAACAGGGGCTGCCCATCGCCCTTGGCGCAATCCTGGCCGGGCGGCTGCGGGCCCTGGGCAGCCTGGTCTACTATCTCTGTTATCACCTGGTGCGCTACTATTCGGTCCCGCTGGTCGTTGTGGCCCTGATCGTGCCGGCGATGTGGACCCTGTTCGGGTTTGTGCTGCTCAGTGCGGCAGGGGTAGACTTTGCCGTCAAGAAACCTCGTCTGTCGTTTCCGCTGTTCGCCGGTATCTACCTGCTGGAGCAGCTTGCCTACGGTGCGGGGGTGTTCTGGGGCTGTCTCAGCCGGAAATGTTTCTCCTCCTACAAGGTGCTCATTCTCCGGCAGGCGGCGTTGTCAGCCGAGTGTCCCGGGCTCTGACATATATTGTAAAACCGCTTTTTAAAGATCTGTGCCAACAGGAAGGATAGTTCTGTCTGTAGTTGGCGCAAAGTCTTCAACTGTAGTATAATAACATTTTACTCCGAGCCTAACCGCCTACAGGGACCCTCCAACGGCATCAGGCCATTGGGTTGCACGGGAAACGGTGCAGCCTTCCTTTGAAAAGGAGAATTTCACTGTGCCAGGCACAGAAAAGGGAAAGGAGAACACGTATGGACAAAATTGCACGAATTGACATGGGGGCCGCCGGCGGCCCGAAGGTTACCGTTGGTGATCTCGGGGTGTACGCCGGGCTGGGCGGCAGGGCGATGACGTCCCTGGTGGTCGCGGCCGAGGTTCATCCACTCGCCCATCCGCTGGGCGCCGAGAACAAACTGGTCATCTCGCCTGGCATGCTTAGCGGCACCACCGGCTCCATGACCGGCCGGTTGTCGGTAGGCTGCAAAAGCCCGCTGACCGGCACCATCAAGGAATCCAACGCCGGTGGCCAGGCTGCCCAGGTGCTGGCTCGTCTCGGTTACGCGGCCGTCATCCTCGAAGGAAAACCGGAAGGCGACGACCTGTACAAGATCGTTATCAACAAGGACGGCATCCATGTCACCGTGGACAACAGCCTCAAGCTGATGGACAACTACCCCCTCATCGAGAAACTGCGCAAGGAGTACGGCGACAAGGTGGCCTACATGTCCATCGGTTCGGCCGGCGAGCGCAAGCTGCTGGCGGCTTCCATCGCCTGCACCGATCCCGAGCTGCGTCCGACCCGCCACTGCGGCCGCGGTGGTGTCGGCGCCGTCATGGGTGCCAAGCGCGTCAAGGCGATCATCATCGATGACGCCGGCTGCAAGATGCGCCCCCCCAAGGACCCGGACGCCTATCGCGATGCCAATCGCAAGTTTGTCGAGGGGCTGCGCAAGCACCCGGTCACCGGCGAAGGCCTGCCGGCCTACGGCACCAACGTCTTGACCAACGTGCTCAACGAGGCCGGCGGTTACCCCAGCTACAACTTCAAGGGCGGTCAGTTCGCCGGTTCCAACAATCTGAGCGGTGAGACACAGGCGGCTTTGGAAATCGAGCGTGGCGGCACGGCTACACACGGCTGCCACCGCGGCTGCGTCATCCAGTGTTCGGGGGTTTACAACGACAAGGACGGCCACTACCTGACCAAACAGCCGGAATACGAGACGGTCTGGTCCCACGGCGGCCACTGCGGCATCGATGATCTGGATACCGTGGCCCACCTTGACTTCCTGGACGACAATATCGGCGTGGACACCATCGAGATGGGCGTCACCATCGGCGTGGCCATGGATGCGGGCATCATCGAGTTCGGCGACAAGGCCGGCGCCATCCGGCTGGTTGAAGAGGTCCAGAAAGGGACCCCGCTGGGCCGCGTGCTCGGCAGCGGCGCCGCCATCACCGGCAAGGTCTTTGGCGTGGAGCGGGTACCGGTCGTCAAGGATCAGGCCCTGCCGGCCTACGATCCGCGTGCCGTACAGGGTATCGGCGTCACCTACGCTACCACTACCCAGGGCGCCGACCATACGGCCGGCTACGCCATTGCCACCAACATCCTCAAGGTCGGCGGCGATGTCGATCCGCTCAAGACCGAGGGGCAGATCGAGCTGTCGCGCAATCTGCAGATCGCCACCGCTGCCATCGACTCCACCGGCATGTGCCTGTTCATCGCCTTTGCCATCATGGATCAGCCGGAAACCTTTCAGGCACTGCTTGACATGCTCGGGTCCTTCCATGGTATTACCATGACCGGCGACGACGTGGTGGCGCTGGGCAAAAAGGTGCTGTCCGCCGAACGCGATTTCAATACCCGGGCCGGCTTCACCAAGCATCACGACCGTCTGCCGCGTTTCTTCTACAACGAGCCGATCGCGCCGCACAACCAGACCTTTATGATGAAGGACGAGGAACTGGACGAAGTATTCAACTGGTAGTACACTGCGACGTCCATATTTACGCCATCTCGACCCCGTCCTCAGAAATTCCTTGTGCGACGTAGCGCTGCTACGCCTCCGCGGATTTCCTGCGGGCGGGGCCGACCTGATGCAAATCTGAACGTCGTAAAACTTGCTAAACGAACGGGGCAATTTTCCAGCCGTTTGAATAAAGTCACAACTTATGCGAGCCAGGAGGGAGCCATGCTGCTGGAACAACTGGTGGAAAAGGCGGCGCAGCCGCCGGAGTACGACTGGGACTCCTACTACAGTTGGCTTCACGGCCAGCTTGCCGGACGGGAAACGACGGATTACAATTACTGGCTCTGCAAGAAATGTCTCTCCGTCAATGTTGTCTACCTACCGGCACGTTACGGCAAGTGCCGCAGTTGTGGCCTGATTCACCTCCCGGATGACCTGCGCAAAGAAAAGATGAGGCGCTCCGATGAATAAGACCCCTGCAGCAAGACTGCACCTGAGCTTGCAGGCGGATCAGCTGGGGGCGTTCTTCCCGCTTCTGCAAAAAGGGGTGGAAGTCGAGGCGCATGTCGGCTGTACGTTGGACACTCTGCTGAGTCAACAGTGGGGCATTGCGCCGGAATACGCAGCTGAGAGAATTACGACGATCTTTCTTGACAGCCGCCCGGTAGACAGCCTGGCTACGGCCGTGATCCGTGCCGATTCCGTCCTGGCCCTGTCGGGGGCCATGCCCGGTCTGGTCGGTGCCACCATGCGGCGTGGCGGGTATTATGCCGCAATGCGGGAGGGCATTTCGTACCGCGACACAGCGGCAAACGCCAGCGATCGTATAGCTCCCGTGCGCGTCAAACTTTTCAATTTGCTGCTTCCGGAACTCGGTGCCGGTTTTCTCCAGCGGGGGATTACTCTTTCAGCTTCCGAACTGGCGCTGTTCATCTCGGGCAGAAGCGATTCCTTCTGGCAAGGGTGCCGTTCGGCTCTGCTCGACGATATCCCGCTTGTGCCGCCTTCATCGCTGAGAACTAAACCGTTTCCCACTGACTCCACCATTCGTCTGAGCGTGACGTTTTCATCCCCCTGAGGTACAGACCATGCAGGTAACCGTAAAACTGTTCGCTTCGTTTCGAACCGGTCGTTTCGAGACTGCTCGCATTGATTATCCGGACGGCACCACCGTGGCGGACGTGGCCGACAGGCTTAAGCTGCCGCACGCCGAACTGGGCATCATGATGGTCAACAACCGCCACGTCAAACTGGAGCACGTACTGGCCGAGGGCGACAGCCTGGCGCTCTTCCCGCTTCTGGGCGGGGGGTGAGATGGATACGCTGCCGATTTTCGTGCGTGATCGCGCCGAAGCCCAAATGCTCCCCTGGCAACGCCAGGTCGAAGCCGCCGGACGTTTCGGCGTGACCATGGCACAGGTCGAGGAGGTGGCCCTGGAGCGGGGCATCCTGCCGGCCCGCTACCAGCGCAATCGCAAGGCCATGACCGTCAGTGACCAGTTGACCCTGTTCCGGAGCAGCGTGGCCGTGATCGGCTGTGGCGGACTGGGCGGTTATATCGTTGAAGAACTGGCCCGTCTGGGGGTTGGCCGGATTGTTGTGGTCGATCCGGATGTCTTCGAGGAGCATAACCTGAACCGCCAGTTGTTCAGTTCTCCGGCGAATTTGGGGCACGCCAAGGTGGAAGCCGCCCTCAAGCGCGTCACCATGGTCAATCCCGCGGTAACCCTGGTTCCGATCCGGACAGCATTCTCTCTCGAAAACGGGTCTGACTTGCTGGCTGGCTGCTCGATAGCGGTGGATGCGCTCGACAGCATTCAGGTCCGTCTGGAGCTTGCCGAGGTCTGCACAGCATTGGGCATCCCGCTTGTGCATGGCGCCATCGCCGGTTGGTTCGGGCATGTCACCACCCAGTTCCCCGGCGATGATGCGCTGCAAACCATCTACCGCTCCTGGAAATCCGGGAAAGGTGTTGAAGAGACGCTGGGCAATCCCTCCTTCACGCCGGCCGTGATAGCAAGCCTTGAGGTCGCCGAAGTCTGCAAGCTGCTGCTGCATCAAGGAACAAACCTGCGCGGGCGTCAGTTGATCATTGATCTGCTTTCCATGGATGTAAACATCATTGACATACGGGATGCTAACAGGTAAACGACATGAACGCGGTCGCGACCGGTTGTTTGCAGGTACTGTTGAAATTTCGGGGTAATGATGGAACTCTTTGTCGAAGGCATCCTTAAAGCCTGGAACCTGATTGTCAGTCTCGATGCGGAGGTTTACGCGGTTACGCTGCTTTCGCTGAAGATCTCCTGTAGCGCCACCCTTGTCAGTCTCTTTATCGGCATCCCGGCCGGTGTCTTTCTGGCATTGTCGGATTTCCCGGGGCGTCGTTTCGTCATCAGCCTGGTCAATACCGGCATGGGACTGCCGCCGGTCGTGGTAGGCCTGTTCGTGACGCTGTTTTTGTGGCGCAACGGCCCGCTCGGTTTTCTCGAAATTCTCTACACCCCCACCGCCATGATACTGGCCCAGGCCGTTATCGCTACCCCGATAGTAACCGGCATTACCGTGGCCTCGATCCAGAACCTGCCCGCCAATCTCAAACTTCAGGTGCAGGCCCTGGGCGCGACCCGTCTGCAGACGGTCTGGATCCTGGTGCGTGAGGCGCGTCTGCCGCTGCTTGCCGCGGTTATGGCCGGGTTCGGAGGCGTTATCTCCGAGGTCGGCGCGTCGATCATGGTGGGCGGCAACATCAAGGGACAGACACGGGTGCTAACCACGGCGACGGTGATGGAGACGGGAAAAGGGAATTTCGATGTGGCTATCGCTCTGTCCCTGATCCTGATGGTGCTGGCCTTCAGTGTCAACTACCTGCTGACCGTCATCCAGCAGCGGGAGCGTCCACGTTGAGCAACAGCAAAACTCTCCTTGAAATCCGCAATCTCCTGGTCAGCCGGGGAGGTTCGCGGGTGCTTGAAATCCCGTCATTCGTCCTGCACGCCAATGAAACGGTCGCACTGATCGGTCCGAACGGCACCGGCAAGTCCAGTTTCCTGCTGGCCCTGGCCGGATTGCTGCCGCTGGAATCCGGAGAGATCTTCTTTCGACAACAGTCCATTGTCCCCGGATTTTCATCAACCGAATACCGCCGGAAGCTGGCCATGGTTTTCCAGGAACCGCTGCTTTTCGATACGACGGTATTCGATAATGTTGCCCTGGGATTACGTCTGCGCCACATGGGCAGCCGCGAGATTCATGAGCGGGTCCATGCCTGTCTGGAGCGTTTCCGGATCGCGCACCTGGCTGATCGTTCCGCCCGCAAACTGTCCGGCGGAGAGGCCCAGCGCACCAGCCTGGCACGGGCGTTCGCCACCAGGCCGGAGATCATTCTGCTCGATGAGCCCTTTGTGGCCCTGGATCCGCCGGCCCGTCAGGCTTTGAGCGATGATCTGGAGTTTGTGCTGCGGGAATCGGGCGTGACCGCCATCCTGACGACGCACGACCAGATGGACGCCCTGCGACTGGCCGGCCGGATGGTCGTGATGCAGCAGGGGAAAATAGTACAGTCCGGCTCGCCATCGGCGGTGCTCAACCAGCCGGTGAATGAATTCGTGGCTACCTTCGTCGGCATGGAAAACATCTTTACCGGGACCGTCACGGAGTCCACCAACGGATTGTTTAGCGTCTCCGTGGCCGGCCAGACGATCGAGATCATGGGGGGAGGCGCGCCCCATGAATCGGTCGTGATCTGCATCCGCCCGGAGAATATCGTCATTTCCCTGGTAAATCCGGAGGTCAAAACCAGCAGCCGGAATATTTTCACCGGCACTATCACGAAGGTTGTGCAACTCGGTCTGTTTAACAAGGTGTACCTGGATTGCGGATTATCCCTGGTTGCAACCATCACCAACCAATCACTTGAAAAACTTGTCTTGCAGGCTGGTGATCAGGTGGTCGCATCATTCAAGGCGACCGCTGTTCATGTATTGAGGCAGGGCTGAGTTTTCCAAGGGCACGCTGTCGATCTGTGTACCAAGGTCGAAACCGGTTACGAGACTGAAGTAAATCATGCTGAAATCCACTATGTTATCGTTTCGAATCCCCCCGTATTCTTATTCTCCTCGTGCTTCCCATGCATCCCGCGCCCGGATGATCAGAATTACTAACACGCCAACTTGACAGGTAAGATTGATATGATACACTCACATTATTACAAAAAACCAATAAAGCATCGATAAAGCCAAACCCTTTGCGAGAAGGGGGCGGAATGCTGCGGGTCTCACGATAGAGATAGCCGGGTTGCCGAAGGATGTATTCTTTGCGCAGCACGGTTTTTTTTTGTTTCTGACCGCCACCTGATTGTGGAAACGGAGCTTTGTCCGACGCGACAGCAGACCGGGGAAGGGAGATATGCCATGCGACGGGCAGCAATGTACGCAATAATTACGGCTTGTATCATGACGGCTGTTTGTGTACCGGCTCAGATGCAAGATGTCCCGGCCCGAACCGTGACAATTAATCAAGGGTTGGTTAACAACCTGGGCATGGTATCCGGGATAACGGCGGATATATACGCACTGATCAACCACAAGAAGATATCGGCAGGGCAGCAGCAACTGGTGATGACGATTCTGGGGCAAACGGGCGCGGTTATGCAGCAGATGGCCGCGATTAAGGAAATCGAAGGCTGGCAGCAATTAAAGCAACATAGACAGCTATTGGATCTGAAGAAACAACTAGCTGAATTAAAAAAACAAATCGAAGGAAATCAGCATTAATACGATTTGGAATCAAGGATGCGCCGGATATGGCTTGAAAGCCGAAACCGGCAGTAACCGGCGTCAGAAGCACCCTGATGCCAGTAACGCACAGCGGTCAGGGGGGGTGATATCAATCCCGATGAAAAGACATCAGCAAAAGGGAGTTTTTGACGATCGTTATTTCGCCAAGGCTGTTTTCAACAAGGAGGAACCATATGATTACAAGATCAGGATTAATAAAAGGCGCCGGACCATTTTTGGGACTCCTGTGGTCAGGGTTTGTCGGCGCAAGCACCCTCGTGCCCAACCAGGTGGCGGTCCCGGGCGCATGCATCCCGCAATTTGCCGTGCCTGCGCCGGTCTTTGGTCCGGCAGGGCCGATTCCCAGGGTGGATGCGCTCCGGCATCCGTTACTGACTGTCAAAATGAAAGAGGTCGATCAGCAGGTGCTGCCGCAGGGCACTTTCGCTTGTCCGGATATCGGCCAAGACGTTACCTTCGGCAAGACAAGAGTGTGGGCATACGAAACATCGGACAGCCTGACAAAAAAGGTTCTTGGTCCCGCCAATTGGCCTGCGGTGACGGTTGAGACCCGGCGATTTATCCCGACGCTGGTTAATTATGAAAACCAGCTGCCCAAGTTCGGCGACCCGATCTACATCAACGGTCAGGCAACCACCGGGCTCGTCCAGGGACTTGTGACCGCGGATCAGACGATCCATTGGGCCGACCCTGAGAACCTGATGTGCATGATGCGCATGCCGGCGGTTGACTGTACGCAGACTCCCGGCGATCCGTGCTGCAAGCCGTACCAGAATTCGGTCCCAGCCGTACCCCATCTGCACGGCGCCGAGGTGCCTTCCCAGTTTGACGGCGGACCTGAGGCATGGTTTACCCCTGACGGAAAGACCGGCTCCGCGTACAATTCACTTTACAGAACCGGCCCCGGCAAGGCGGCGTACCTGTATCCAAACTTCCAGGAGCCGGGGACGCTCTGGTTCCATGACCACGCTCTGGGGGCCACCCGGACAAACGTCTACAGCGGCCTGGCCACATTCTATTTTATCCGCGACCCTGCCAAGGAACCGAAGAACCTGCCCAAAGGCCCGAATGAAATTGAGTTGGCTATCCAGGATCGCCAGTTTGACACCACCGGCCAGCTCTATTTTCCTGACGGCAGCGATCCCTTGTGCGGCAGCGGCGCCCCAAACGACCCCTGTCTGAACGGCCCTGTGCCAAACCCTAACATCCACCCCTTCTGGATTCCTGAATTCATCGGCGATGTGGCGATTGTGAACGGCGCGCCATGGCCGTATCTGGATGTGAAGCCGATGCGCTACCGGCTGCGCCTTCTGGACGGTTCCAATGCCCGATTCTATAACCTTTCCTTCGGAGCGGCCACGGTTTACCAGATCGGATCTGATGACAACTACCTTGATGCGCCCGTAAAGGTCAATTCGGTGTTTATCGCCCCCGGTGAGCGAGCCGACATCATAGTAGACTTCACTGGTCTGGCCGGACAGAATATTACCGTCACCAACAACGCACCGACTCCCTACCCGTCCGGACTTGTGCCGGGTATCGATCAACCGACCATGGCCAATATCATGCAGTTCAGGGTCAGTAATCCGTCGGTAATGCCGATCGACATGAGCTGCAACCCGGCTGTTGCCGGTCAGTGCAGACGTCCGTCTCACGTTGTCCGCCTTACCGATGGGTTAGGCAACCTGGCTCCGGGTGTCAAGGTCGATAAGATCAGGCAGCTTGTCCTCAAGGAAGTTCAGGGGCCTGGCGGTCCCGTCGAGGTGCTGGTCAATAACACCAAGTGGGACGGACTCAAGTCAGCAAGCATAGTTGACCAATTTCCGGCAGATGGCATCAGCGAACTCCCACGTAAGGGATCAATCGAGGTGTGGGAAATCATCAACCTGACCATGGACGCCCACCCGATGCACACACATCTGTCACAATTCCAGGTGTTGGATCGTCGGCCATTCGACATCGACGGCACCATGGGATCAAACATTCCCGGCGGATATGCCGCTACATGGGCCGCGGCTTTCGGTACCGGCCCCGCACCCTTGCCGACCGGCTGTCAGTACGGTCAAGTCTGCCCGGGATACGGACCCCCGCTTCCCTATAAAACACCCAATGCTGACGGTGCCATTGGTGGCAACCCGGCTATCAGCCCGTTTTTGATCGGAGCGGCTGCCCCGCCTGCCCCGGAAGAGATCGGCTGGAAAGACACGGCCAAGGCTTTTCCCGGCCAGGTCATGAGGATTGTCGTGCGCTGGAACCCGACCAGCACACCACTGATTACGAACAAGTCGCTTGCCGGAATAAACCTCTATCCCTTTGACCCGACAAAGGGACCGGGCTATGTGTGGCACTGCCACATCATTGACCATGAGGACAACGAGATGATGCGACCGTACAAGGTGACAAATTAACATGGCGTAAAATTGAAAATACAGAGGGGGCCATTTCTTCCAGTGGCCCCCGTTTTTACGCACAGCCGCAATTACGGGAGGGGTCTGGTGAAGAAGATAACAGTGATAATCCTTGTTTTGGGCATGGTTTCCGGGAACGGCAGGGCTGATGATCGACCTCTCCCTGCTGATCAGAAAACAAGAGACGGCTACAGCATGGGTTACGAGTACGGGGACAGCCTGAGGAGGCAGTCGCTGGACCTGGATGTCGAGGCCCTCATCCGGGCACTACGCGATGCGCTTGCGGGCAATAAACCTGAAATGAGCCTTGCCGAGATAAAAAGCACGCTCCTGGATTTGCGAAGGAGGAGCATGATTGCCCAGGACCGGCGCATCAGGGAATTAACGAACGCGAACCAGAAAAAAGAACGTGAGTTCCTGGCGGCAAACGGAAAGAATAGCGGAGTGAAAATACTGGCGGATGGTATCCAATACAAGGTGTTGCGGGAAGGGATGGGGGCGAGCCCGAAAAAGAGCGACATTGTAAAGGTTCACTATCGCGGGACACTTATTGACGGGACCGAGTTCGACAGTTCCGGCCGCGGTGGAGAGACCGCCTTAATGCCTGTCAGCGGTGGAATCCGCGGCCTGGATGAAGTGTTGCCGCTGATGAAGGCAGGAGCGAGGTGGCAGATAGTTATCCCCTCCCGCCTGGCCTACGGAAACCTCACGTACAACCGCATTCCTCCCGGCAGCACCCTGATTTTCGATCTGGAACTTATTTCCATAGAAAAGGCCGAAATCCCTACAGTCGGAAGCGAGTGACCCGGCTTCCCGGTCTGCCCCCGGCTTGGATACCGGTGAGTCACTGTCCCGGTTCAGGGCGATCTTACCAGTATCACCGAGATATTATCCCTGCCGCCGTTTGCATTGGCGGCATCGATAAGCTCCCCGGCCAGTGCATCCAGACCGGCGTCTCCCTGTGCAAGGATGGCTTCTATTTCGGCGTCCGTCAGCATATCGGTCAGCCCGTCGGAACAGATCAGGAGCAGATCTCCCTGCTGTATTTCAACGGTGTTGAAATCGGGGTAGGGCGGATTGCCGCACCCGACTGACTGGGTGAGGGTATGAAATTGTTTCTTTGGGATCTGTCCGAGTGATATGCCGCTTGCCAGAAGTTGATCGCCGACGGTGTGATCGTTGGTCAGCCGCCGGAACCTTATCCCTCCGCTTTCGGGGGGAGAGCCGGGATCGGGATGGGCGCCGCCCTGAAACACATAGCAGCGGCTATCTCCGGCGTTGACGATGTATGCCTTGTCCTCCCGCACGATGGCGACAACCAGTGTTGTTCCCATCCTCATGTACGACTCGCTTGTCAGCGCCTTGCTGCTGATCTCCCAATGGGCGGTTTGCATGGCATGCACCATAAGCTCGAAATATCCATCAACCTCAGTATGGGCAATATTTGCACGCACGATAGTGAAGACGGTTTCAACGGCAAGGGCGCTGGCCACTTCGCCTGCATTATGTCCGCCAATACCGTCGGCCAGCAGGTAGATGCCAAGCTTGTCGTCCGCACGGATGCAATCTTCGTTATTCTGACGAACAAGACCGGGGTGGGTGGCGTGGGCGGAGATCATGAATCTGCTAATGGAGTTTCGGCTGACAATGACTTTGATAAATAGCTCTCAAATAGGAAGCTTTGTCAGGCGTCAGCTTCTTGTTGTAGCTGGATACCGTAACCTTCGGTTCAACGTGGACGGTAAGACCATTAACCTGAAACTCGTGGCAGGGGAAGTCCTTGTCGATCCTCTTTTTTATGTACAGCGCTCCGGTCAGTTCGGTCATCGGCAATACCAGTAAGGGAATATTCACATTATTTACCGGATAGATGCCGATCAAATCCAGATCCCTCTTCTGCAGCTCTTTTAATAACTTGAGAGACTGGTTGGTAAGCTGGATAGTAATATCCGGGGTTACCGCAATTGTTGTAAATGTCCGGAGATCAACAATCTTCTCGTAGGAGACGAGGATGGTTGAAAATGGCGTATTATACCGTAAATTAGACTTGATTTCGCGATTGAGAAAGAAGTTCGTGTTCTTGGCATCACATACGCCCGGGGGGAATTCAATTGCATGGGTTATCGCCGATGCGGCACGTAACTGGGCTTTTTTAACAATGTCATTGACGGCTTCGGCAGAGTAACCATAGGAAACCAGAATTGCCCGGATCTCCTCGGTAACACCTTCGCTTCCCTCTCCATGTTCGGCCACCTGCTCAATAATCGAAAGCACCGTTTCTTCATTCGGTTTTTTCGAACTGTTGAAGTTCGTCCTGATCCAGTCGCCCCGCAAAACAGAAATGGTTTCGGTGAACTGGCTGGCCAGCTTTTGCGCAACTTCAGCGACCGTGTTCGAGGCGACATTCTGTGCCTTCAGGCGATCGATAATTTCGCGCTCAATCCTTGTGACGGCTGCCTTGAGCATCGATCCGCCGCCAGGGGCCGCAGCTTCGGGCGACTGCAACGCCAGGGTACGACTCACCTTTTCAATATAATCGCTTAAAACCGCCGACATCTGCTGGTCATCGGTCTTGACGCCCCCTTTTTTTATTTCCGCGGCCAGCACGATAAGCTTGGCCGATTCTTCCGGCGCTTCCTTGATCCCCTCGATCAGTTCATTGAAGGTGAGTCCGATCTGGTCGGAGGCCTCAACCATGATCTGAATCAATCCGTCACTGTCAAGCTCCTTGTTCAGTTCCTTCACAAGTGACAGGTAATCGGAAGGCGACATCCCTTCGGCAAAAAGGCCATCTTTAAGCTGCGGCAGCAGAAACTTCAGCTCCTTGATGTCCGGCAGCATGCGCCGGATAATCTGGGCCAGTCTCTTGACGGAAATTTTCCGGTCGTTTCGGTATTCCTCCTTGATCAGCCGCACGATTACCTGGTAGCTGATCTGATTTATTTCGTTTATGGCAAGATCCCCGGTAGAAGTCAGCTTGCCGGTTTCTTTCTGGATCCTGATATTCTCGAGGACATTCTCCTTGAGCCTATAGATCGATTCGAGCATTTCAGCAGGAGTGAGAGCGGCATCATCTTCCGTTTCCAGGGGTGACGCGAGTTGCCTGTTGATAGATCGTATCTGCGTTGATATGAAGTTGTCATGATCGGCCTGGGTCAACCCGGTAGAAGTGGCGGCGCCTGCTGCGGATGCCTCATGTTCTGGTGCGGGATTGCGCAGGGACAACATGTCCGAAAATTCCCGGAGGATTCCGCCCGGATCGGCCTGAAGATACGGCCCTGTCCCGGGGTCATGCCGAGTGTCGAGCAGCATCCGGGTTTCCGAAAGTGTGCTTTTATTGACGACGGCGTCGTCAATGGTGACTTTCTGATATACGACATAGTTGAGCTTTACGCCCGGAGTACGCTCCTTGATGAGGTAGGCCTGCATGGTATCCACGCTGGTGAAATCGGACAGCGACCCCATTACGAAAAACAGTGACTGGATGCTTTCCTGGGAAGCGTCCCGGTCAAAACTGACGGACTGGACCCCGGCTTTATTG
Source organism: Deltaproteobacteria bacterium (assembly GCA_021779135.1). Classification (GTDB taxonomy): domain Bacteria; phylum Desulfobacterota; class Desulfuromonadia; order Geobacterales; family Pseudopelobacteraceae; genus CAIPTY01. Next base: position 16,208 of record JAJYBH010000025.1, on the reverse strand, counting down.
AAGCGATTGTTGATACGCTGAACGCTCACCAGTTTATCCACGCAATGATTTTCAAAGAACACCGACCCCCTTTCGACACTTACCGTGATACTGCCGGTAATGTCGAGCATAGGCCGCAAGACGCGAAAAAAGGATGCAGCGCTGTCTTTGGTGGTCTGGTGACTGCCCCCATACATGAATGCATTATTGAACGCCAGGTTGAACCCCCGGGCAATCTGTAACGCCTGCTTTAGATCGATTGCGGTTACAGCCATATCAAGTCACGCCCCTGTATTCGTATCAAAGACACACTGCCATGCCCTACGCACCGGTGCGAACGTAAGCATCGAGCCTCGCCTTGAATTGCGGACAATCGCCAAAACGGTTCTGGGGATCGGCCGCGATTGCCTTGAGGATTATCGCCTCTAGTTCTCTGTTTATCGAGGGATTAATTTCTGATGGCCTGGCGGTAAAAAAAGAGCCTGGCTCGGCCCGCTTTCGTTTGATCATGTCGCCAGGTGGTTCTTTGTGCGTCGGCAAGTACCCCGCCGTCATCTCCATGAGCATGACGCCGACGGAGTAGATGTCGGTTCGGCCGTCAACTTCCGCGCCGGCGGCCTGTTCTGGCGACATGTATGTGGGTGTCCCGACCACCATATGCGTTGAGTTGTATTCGGCCCAGACAGTTCGGGATATGCCGAAATCCGCCACCAGGGGACGCTTGAAACGGTCGTCGATCAGGATGTTTGCCGGTTTGATGTCTTGATGAAAGACGCCTTCTTCATGGGCATATCCGAGTGCATCGAGTATCTGGCCGATATACTGGATTGTTTCCGGGACAGGAAGGATCCGCTTGGTCGGAACCGGATGCTTGCGGGCCTTGACGATGATTGTTCGCAAGTCTTGGCCGGCAACAAGTTGCATGACTTGAAAAAAGAAATCGCCGGTCTCTCCCATCTCGTACACCGGCACGATGTTGGGGTGGGTAAGTATCCCGACTGTCTCGGCTTCGTCGCGAAACATCTGCTGGGCCCGTGTGCTGCCGGCGAGTGATTTGGGGAGGATTTTGACTGCAACCTGGCGTTTGAGAGAAGCCTGATACCCGATAAACACCGCGCCCATGGTGCCATGGCCCAATAATTTGACCAGGGTAACGGTGCCGATGCTTGCACCAATGTATTGTGAGAGGTCGATTGAGGCGATGTTGGTCATGGAGCAATCTCCAATCTAGAGTGCTTGGGATTGAAACAGTATCAATTTTATATTACGGGGTAAAGCGATTAGTTAGGATTGGCGGAGTGCGCTGAGAGGGCCACCTCCGGCAACTTTGCCGTGTGATGAAGATCTTTTAAAATTGACAAAGCTGATAAACTTCATACAATCTGTTATGCATGAATGCGAGGTTACGCCGCAAGTAATTCACGAAAGTACCCACTATGGACAGCTACCAGTTTCCACTACAGAAAGTTCTCTGCGATAGTAAACCCTTTTCCCGTGAACTGTTGCACAGATTACTGGAGATGTCCTACGTAGCTTCTCCCCCTTTTACCGGTTACCTAAAGCTTACGGGCCTCGGATCCAGCCTTCATTTTCTCTTTTTCTTTAATGGCGCACCCTATGCTGCCGGAAGATATGAAGATGGCAAGCCGAGCCGTTACTCAATCCACGAGCTGGGGAGGCATCTGGCAAGCTCCGCCGAAGAGCCCCGCTTCATTTCCCTCTGCAAGACCGATCCGGTTCTGCTGAAAAGCATGCTGCTCTTTCTGCAGGAAGAGCCGGCCATCAAAGCGCCCCCCTCGCTGCTCGATTTCGAATATATCGTGCAACAGATCGGCGAGGTTGGTGCGAATGCGGTGATCGCCCTCTGTCGTGATAATAAAATGAATTTTTTCTTTTTCAGGGATGGAAAAGGGACACTCGCTCATTATGCCGATCTGGCCTTTGAGCGACCGGAAGGAATGTCCTTCGAGGAGGAGTTGCTGTTTTATGCATTACAACCCGGAGAAAAGGTGCAGGCCTATATTTTCCGTGACATGAGTACACCGATGTCAGAGGATTCATACAATCTTGACAAAGAATCGCTCTACAAACTGCTTACGGTCGGGTACCTGAAAGACAGACGTGCCGATGACGCTGAAAAACCGCCAACACCTGGAACAGAGGGTATTGAGGTCCTCGTCAAGGCTATTCATCCTAAGCCGAAACTTCCCAGCGTCGTACTCACCGTCGAGTCAGGGCCTCTTCAGGGGGAACGCTTTACGGTAACGCTTCCTTGTACAATTGGTCGCAAAGCCTGTGACTTGATACTGGATGACCGCCTTATCTCGCGACGACATGCGGAACTCAAAATAGTCGAGCATAAACTGGTGCTTGAAGATCTGGCGAGCACGAATGGAACCAAGGTCAACGGCAAAATGGTTGCCATGACGCAGCTTGCCCCAAACGATCTGATATCTTTCGGACAGACCAGCCTCAGAATCTCTCCCGTATAGCCCTTAACCCATCCCGGCAAGATAACCGAGAGCGGAAAAATGCAACCTCAACCATATCAGACACTTGGACGAGGTTTTTCCGTGGTACCAGCCGGCAGGGGGGGCAGGATCTTTCGACAGGAGCAGCCACCATCATGGAGCAGCACTACCTCGACACCATCCGCAACATCGGCATCATCTCCCATATCGACGCAGGCAAGACCACCGTGTCGGAGCGGATCCTCTATTACAGCGGCGAGACCCACAAGATGGGGGAGGTGCATGATGGCCAGGCGGTCATGGACTGGATGCCCCAGGAGCAGGAACGGGGGATCACCATCACCGCCACCGCCACCACCTGCCGCTGGGGTGAGTACCGCATCAACCTGATCGACACCCCCGGGCACATTGACTTCACCATCGAGGTGGAGCGGAGCATGCGGGTCCTGGATGGGGCCGTGGCCATCTTCAGCGCGGTGGAAGGGGTTCAGCCCCAGAGCGAATCGGTCTGGCGTCAGGCGGATCGTTACACTGTCCCGCGGATCTGTTTCATCAATAAGATGGACCGTGTCGGTGCGGACTACCGCCAGGTGCTGTGCCAGTTGGAGACGCGGCTGAAGGCGCGCCCGGCACTTCTGCAGCTTCCCATCGGTGCGGAGGGTGGATTCGGCGGTGTGATCGACCTGCTGAGCGAGGAGGCGCTCTTCTTTGACGAGTCCGATCTGGGGAGTACGGTGCGACGGGGCGAAATCCCGGCCGGTGCCCTGCAGGAAGCGCAGGAGGCGCGCCTGAAACTGACCGAGGTGGCCGCCGACTTCGATGACGGGGTGATGGCCGATTTTCTGGACGGGCAACGGGTTACGGAGGAAAGGCTGCGCAGCGCTCTGCGACGGGGAACGCTGGCCTGCTCCCTCTTCCCGGTCATGATGGGGACCGCGCTGCGCAACAAGGGCATCCAGCCGCTGCTGGATGCTGTCGGCCGGTATCTCCCCTCGCCAGTGGAAACGCCGCCCCTGACAGGGTATAGCCCGACAACCGGCGCACGGGAGCAGACAATCTGCGATCCGGATGCGCCGCTGCGGGCACTGGCCTTCAAGGTGGTGGCCGAGCAGAACCGGCGGCTCACCTACCTGCGCATCTACAGCGGGACACTCCGCAACGGGGTGCTGCTGCTCAACAGCAGCCGGGGCGCGGAAGAGCGGATCAGGCACCTGTTCCGCATGCACGCCCACAGGCGCGAAGAAATCCCGGAAGCGCACGCCGGTGACATCGTTGCAGTCTCCGGCTGCCAGAGTACCCTGACCGGCGATACCATCAGCGACCCGCTGCAACCGCTGGTGCTGGAAGGGCTTGCTGTTCCGGAACCGGTCGTTTCACTGGCGGTGGAAGCCAGGCGCGTGGAGGGGCGTGAGCATCTCCCCCTTGCCCTGGAGCAGCTTCAGTGGGAGGACCCGACCTTCCGGGTGCACGAAGACCGCGAGACCGGCCAGACGATCCTTACCGGCATGGGAGAACTCCATCTGGAGATCATCATCGACCGGCTCAAACGCGAGTATGGGGTACAGGTGGTGACCGGCCGTCCACGGGTGGTCTATCGCGAGGCCTTGCGGCAGCGGGTGATACGACGGGAGGTCTTCCAGCGGGCAGGGGCACGGCGTTTGGAGACGACGGAGCTGCTGCTGCGTCTCACCCCCCTGCCGTACGGGAGCGGTGTGCGCATCCTTCTGCCGCCCGCCGTATCCCCCCTCACCCCCGAACTCCTGGCAGCAGTGGAGGAGAGCCTGCAACAGGGTTGTCTGACCGGTTGCCGGAGCGGCTACCCCCTCACCGACCTGGAGGTGCAGGTGCTGGAGATCCTGCAGGATGCTGAGGTGCCCAGCGAGCCGGGGCTCAGGGCGGCTGCCCTGCGTGGGCTGGCACTCGGGGCGCAGGATGGCGGACCTTATCTCCTGGAGCCGATCATGTCCCTGGAGCTGGAGATTCCAACCGAAAACCTGGGCCGGGTGCTCGGCTCGCTCCAGCAGAAGCGCGGCCGGGTGGAAGGACTGGACACGCGCGGCGACAGCGAGCTGGTGCGGGCGGTCGTGCCACTGGCGGAGATGTTCGGCTACATGACCGAGCTGCGCAGCGCTACCCGGGGGCGCGGAAGCTACACCATGGAATTCCTGCGTTTCGAGGAAGCCCCGCCCGAGGTCCAGCAGCTGTTCGGATTGTCACCCTGATAACAATGATCAGTGCGCACCCCCCCACGTTGAGTATGGGGCACATCGTTCACCGGCAGTTACATCTGGACTGAAAACGTGAATGACAGCTTCATCCCCGGAACCTTACCGGTTCTGCCGTTAGAGGTGTTTACCCTTCGGGATGATGTGTTTCAGTTTGTTGGAACCATCATACAAGGTCTGTTTCAAGAACCCGCGTTTCTCTTTGAGGTCCTTTTTGGTGTCGTCTTCATCTACGAGGATCTCGGCCTCTTCGGCCAGTTTCTCGATTATTTCCGCCTCATTCTGCACAGTCTGGGCTGACATGCGAAACACCACCTTTTTCTAGCACCTGCTTTCTGGTTAAATTATCCCACAATCCGCTAAAAATTGCAGTAACCCGACCTGCGACGGCTGTCTGCCGGAGGATGTGACTCCGGATTCCACCAGTTCGACGAATTCAATTTTTGGTGGTACAATATAACTACAAGCAGTACCGCTCTTTGACAGATGCTCTGGAATATGCGTACACACGCAGTTGAGGAAACTGTCGATAACTATAAACATAGCCTGGTTTCAAACGCGATGTGCAATACCGCTTCCGTGATGAACGGTGGATGCGTTATCCGGGCCATAATGGAAGAAATGGACGTATGCTCGAACGGTCGAACGGTATTCCGGAGCAGATAATTTTGGCGCTGCTGCGACAACGCGAAAGCGTTTTAAACCATCCGTCAAGCGCGTACAAACCGCTTAAAAAAGGCGAACCCCAAGGTTAACCTGGATGTTGCGGCCCGATAACGGGCGTGGCATTCGACATCGTATGGGGCGTTACCGACGAATCGGGATAACGTATCACAGGCAGCGCCAGAAATTTGTCGAAAAAGCCCCGGTAATGTATCCGGGGCTTTTTGTTTGAATCTTTCAAAAGGATGCAAAGTTTTTGATATACTTGTCAGTGAGGAAGTAAATCTTGTATCCGGAAAAAGGAGGATGTCATGGCGTGCAATATCGAACAACACAAGATGCATATGTGTGCCCTCAAGGCAGAGAACAACGATGAGTGCATCAAAAGCCTCAGCGACAAACCGACCGTTGAATGCGGCAACTGCGGTGCCAAGGCCAACAGCCCCGACAACCTCTGTGCGCCTCAGCCACTCTCTTGACGGATTTCCGGGCTGCAAGCCTGTTTTACAGGGCCTCCCCGGATTCCAAGGTGCCGCTCTATGAAGGGGGGATCAACATGAGCTTTTCAGACAAGAACGCACTTATCGTTGGCGGCAGCAGCGGTATGGGCTTGGAAACGGCCAGGATGCTGGCCGATGCCGGCGCTTCGGTGACGCTGGTCGGCAAAGCAGAGGAGAAACTTGAGAGAGCACGTGCAGCATTTGCTGCTCCCGGCAAGGTGCACATAGTTGCGTGCGATCTTACGAAGCATGCGGATGTTGAACGTCTGGTTCGTCACGTGCGCGATGAGATGGAAGACGTGAAATACCTTGTCAACGCCGCCGGTGTATTCTTACCCAGGTCTTTTCTGGAACATACGAACGATGACTATGACGCCTACTTGGATCTCAATAAGGCCATGTTCTTTGTGACCCAGCAGGTGGCAAAGAACATGGTGGCCAGCGGCGGCGGGGCAATCGTCAATATCGGCTCGATGTGGGCCCATCAGGCGATCAAGGCTACGCCCTCATCGGCCTACTCGATGGCCAAGGCCGGTCTGCACGCCTTGACGCAACACCTGGCGATGGAACTTGCTGGATATGGCATACGGGTCAATGCGGTGGCCCCCGCCGTGGTGGAGACACCCATCTACGGCTCCTTCATCAACCCGGACGAGATCCACGAAGCCCTGCAGGCTTTCAATGATTTTCATCCGATTGGGAGGGTAGGCAAGCCTCGCGACGTGGCAGCGGTGATCATGTTCCTGCTCTCGGATGATGCAAGCTGGATCACCGGTGCGATCTGGAACGTGGACGGCGGCGTCATGGCCGGGCGAAACTAGTGTCCCGTTTGGTTGGTCGTGGGAAGTAATTCCGAGATATTTTGGTTGTTGCCAAGGCGCGGCGACGCTGGTGTAGCCCGGTATACATCAAGGAGCCGCAACGCCGGCAACGCCAAAAGAGCCGGAATTACGAGTACGAACTAACCGCACGGGACACTGGGGACCGACACAAGGTGATGGTTTGCTCACCCGGTGAGCCGGTTTCCTGGTCTGACGTAGCAGAGGTGCAGAGGTTTGCCCGTTAATATTTCCAACATGCTGTATTTTTAGCTGTTTCAGATTTCATGTTGGTCAAGCGGGATGTCGAAAGCGGGTTTTACTTAGTTGATGATTCATCAATAATGTCCGAATATCACGCATGAAACCTGGCATAGTCCCAAACTAAAGTTCTCTGCGCTGTTCAAGACCGAAGCGGATCTCATTCAAGCCGGCATCTTTCAGTTGGCCGTAGAGATCGTCATTCAACATCCGTACGCCCTGAGATCTATACTATTCGATCAGGAATGGACACAGGCATTCAGCCCGATAGCTGCAACTGCATACAAAGATCATACTTGAATCCCATCGGTCAAAATCACTCCGCCAGAATCTTTCCAGTATCTCTTGACATCCTCTGACTCAGTGCTTATTATTTGCCAGTAAGTTAAAGGGGAGTAGTTATCGGCCACAGACAAGGCCGACCCGGATTCCGTCAATACGGTCGAAAGACCCGGGACCGGGGCAGAAATCTGCCAACAAGACCTTTATCCAGGCAATAATGCCGGGGGTAAAGGTCTTTTTTATTACCTTCGGCGAAATAATTATCGTCGGAGGTGTTAAACATGATGAATCGTTTCAAAACAACAATTCTTCTCTCCCTGCTCTCCATACTGCTGGTCTTTATGGGGGGCGTCATCGGTGGCCAGGGGGGCATGCTGGTTGCCTTCTGCATGGCGGCTGTCATGAACTTCGGCTCCTACTGGTTTTCCGACAAGATCGTTCTCAGGATGTGCAATGCCCAGGAGATTTCCCGAGACGCTCACCCCTTCTTCTACGGGATGGTCGAGCGCCTGGCCTGTCGGGCCGGACTCCCCATGCCCAGGGTGTACATCATACCTGATGAGTCCCCCAATGCCTTTGCTACAGGCCGAAATCCCGAACATGCCGCTGTCGCCGCCACCGAAGGCATCCTGCGTATCCTCACCCCTGATGAACTGGAAGGTGTCATGGCCCATGAACTGGCCCATGTCAAAAACCGCGACATACTGATTTCTAGCATAGCGGCCACATTTGCCGGCGCCATTTCGATGCTCGGCAACATGCTGCAGTGGGGGGCCATGTTCGGCGCCGGTCGGACTAATGATGATGAGGGGGGCGGAGTGGGCGGCGTGATTGGGTCGCTGGCCATGGCGATTATCGCACCGATTGCGGCTATGCTGATCCAGATGGCTGTCTCCCGCTCACGTGAATATCTGGCGGATGCCACCGGTGCTGAAATTTGCGGTAGACCGCTCACTCTGGCTGGAGCTTTGCGCAAACTGCACAGCGCCTCTCAGGTAATTCCGATGCATGAAGCGAGTCCTGCCACAGCCCATTTGTTTATCGTCACCCCACTGACAGGCGGCGGCATCATGTCGCTCTTTTCTACCCATCCACCAATGGAGGAACGTATCGCACGACTTGAAGCACTGGCCACCCGAACATTCTGACCAACCCTAACAGTTGGGCTATACTGCCCGGCACACCACACAGGAGGAAGCCATGTCTTACACAAGGAAACTTATCACCAGGGAACCGAAATCTTCCAAGAAGAACAGAAAAGAAACAGAGCAGTTGCAGAATGTCATTTCACTGCGTATCAGCGATGACGAAAAGAAAATATTGGAAAAACTGATCAAGACAACCTCCAAAAGCATCTCCGAGATCATGAGGGAGGCCATTGATCTGTGGAGATCCAAACAACGCAAGCTGTGCATGTAATACACCCGGCTAGCCGGAAACGCTGCTCCCAAGGAGACTTCTTGATGAAAAGACACATTACCAGGGTATTTACCGTTGTGGCCGCCGTACTGTTTTTGAGCATAACCGTTCTGGAGTTTAACGCCGAGGCCAGGGCAGGCGGCGGCCGCTCAATGGGTGGCCGCAGTTCGCGTAGCTATTCGCGGCCGGCACCCGCCTATTCTCAGCCGAGCCAGTCACGGCAGGTTTCGCCTGCCCCCGGTCCCTTTCAACAACAGACTGGCGGCGGGTTCATGCGAAATATGGCCGGCGGCATGATGGGTGGCATGTTGGGAAGCATGCTGTTCAGCAGCTTTGCCGGGGCCGGAACTGGTGGCGTGGGCGGTGGGGGTTGTGGGGGTGGCATAGGCCTGTTTGAAATAATCCTGCTGACAGGAGGGGGCTACCTCGTCTACCGTTATATCAAGAAGAAAAAGTCGTCAAGCTCTGCCATTCCGTATAATCGGTGATAATATCGTGATAATCCGGGCGGAAGTAAAAGTCTTTATCGGTAGGGGAGTAATATTTGAGACATATTGTAATAAGGACATTGAAGCAGGCAAAGCGTCTGACAGTCATGGTAATCGGTTTCACGGTCCTGGCTATTGGGGTAGTCATGATCGTGTTACCGGGACCGGCGGTGGTGGTTATCCCGATTGGACTTGCCATTCTGGCTACCGAATTTATCTGGGCCAAAAGAATACTGATGACGGTACAAGAGCGCATTAACCGAATGAGAAAAGGGAAATAATGTCTGTTCAAGCATTGATGTGGCTGGCCTTCAACACCCTTGTGGTGATCATGCTGATCATCGATCTGGGTCTGAACCGGAAGAGCCACGAGGTCTCCTTCCGCGAGGCGCTGTCCTGGACCGGGATCTGGATCTCGCTGGCCTTGCTTTTTAACGCTGGTATTTACTTCTATTTTGGTGAGACCAAGGCGCTGGAGTTCTTTACCGGATATGTCTTAGAAAAGTCGCTCTCGGTGGACAACCTGTTTGTCTTTATTATGATCTTTTCCTATTTCCATATCCCCCGGCTGTACCAGCCGAAGATTCTCAAGTGGGGCATCATCGGTGCGTTGGTCATGAGAGCGGTCTTCATCTTTGCCGGAATTGAACTGCTGGAAGCGTTTTACTGGATGATCTACATCTTCGGAGGAATCCTGATACTAACAGGCATCAAGATGGCTTTTGGTGGCGAGGAGAAGATTGAACCGGAGAAGAACCTGCTGATAAAGCTGCTGAGAATTATTGTTCCCATCACCAAGCGGATTCATGGTGGCCGGTTTTTCATCTGTAGAAACAGGGTGCGTGCGGCCACTCCTCTGTTCCTGACCCTGGCGATGATAGAATGGAGTGACTTGGTCTTCGCCCTGGACTCAATTCCGGCTGTCTTCGCCGTTACAAGGGACCCATTTATCGTCTATACCTCCAATGTCTTTGCAATTATGGGACTCAGATCGCTTTATTTCCTTCTGGCCAATGTGATGGGTATGTTCGCGTATCTGAAGTTGGGTATATCATTTGTCCTGGGTTTTGTCGGGGTCAAGATGCTGCTGGCGGATACCCGTTTTGAAATATCGACCTACTTTTCACTCGGGGTGATTTTCGGCGTACTGGCCATTTCGATCATTGCCTCGGTCTTTTTGAGCAACAGGCGTCCACCCAATCCTATTTGAGTCAGTTATTGATAGACTCCTTGTCCTATTGGTGAAAGTCTGGTGAAAGGTCCGGCAAATTCATATCGTGATGTTGTCAGTAAAAAGTGCATCAAACGACATCAGCTTTCAACTTTGTTTGAGATTATTAAGCCTCCAATCAATATACTTCCACGCTCCTAATGCCTTCCGGTCGCTCGCTATAATCCGCCATATATGGCCGTTATGTCAAATGTGACGCAGGCCGCTGACAGTTTTTCATTCTCACCGTACCAGCCCTTTCCGTTTAACACCGTACAATCAGACCATTACACTAGCAGTACCCGTAGCTCTTCTCTGGCGCGTTAGTTGCTTTGTACATTGAGTGTTGGTCAAGGACACTGGACACAGATGTGCGAACGTTGGCTATGTTTCAAACCTCTTAGCGCCTGTATGCGCTAAAGATTAAACACAAAAGGAGACAAATCATGAAACGAAGGGCTTATCAGGTTGCTTTCCCGGCTGGACTCGTTGTTGTAATGGTGATGTTTTTATCCGCTATCTTTTTTGCCACTGCAGAGCCTTCTTTTGCAGCCTCAGCCAAAAAGAAATCGACGGCAGTTGCCAGAACCTCGGCGGTCGAACATACCGAGGCCCGCATCGCGGAACTCCAGGTCGCGCTGAAGATCACCGCGGAGCAGGAACCATTGTGGAGCAACCTTACCCTGGTGATGCGCGATAATGCGAAAAACATGGACGCACTTACCAAGGACCGCGCTGATGCCATGAAGACCATGAACAGTGTCGAGCAGATGAAATTCCAAAGTCAGATTTCCGAAGCCCGCCTGGACCAGCTCAAGAGGTTCATCCCGCCCTACGAGGCGCTCTACAGCAGCATGACGGATGAACAGAAGAAGGCTGCCGATACTCTGTTTCGGACGGGGAAACATGGAAAGCACAGGATGAAATGATCGGATAGTACTGCACAGGTGAATCCTGCCGTCGCAAGTGAAGGGATTTACCCGCCATTAGATTGAGTGTAGAAGCCAACTGGCGATTGGAATCGATCCAAGAATGGAGTGACTATATGAAGACACCAGGAACATGGAATGTAAGAACCATCATGGGCAAGGTTATGCTGGGGCTCGTGCTGGCCGCAATGACCGGCGGTATAAACGTTGTGTCGTCGTACGGCGACGATAACCGCGGCGGAGGCCGTGGGCATGACAACGGCCGTTATGAGAAGAGAAGGCATGGGCATGACCGCAACCGTTATTATTACAATAACGGCCGGCGCTATGACCGCAACCGTTATTATTACTACAACGGCCGGCGCTATGACCGGCAAACTGTCTACCGGGAACGGGTATATGTCGCTCCTCCGCCGGTTATCTATGCGCCGCCCGAACCGGTGGGCCTCAGCATCTTTTTACCGCCCATCATATTTCGATAGCTTCACACCGGCTGCCCGGGGTTAGTGCCATAGCACAGATGCCGGGCAGCCATGAATTAGTATTGAGCGTAAAAGGGTGCTTTTAGGAATATTTTGAGTAAGACGGGAGAGGTTTGTTTGTAACCAGCCAGGCTTACTCCTATATCCTAATGAGGCGGTATTCTTTCTTCAAATATGATGCTGAATTGATTCAATGCTGCCTTCCAGTCTCTGATCGGCATCGTCCATTTTTTAGTTATGTTTCTCAGAGCCAGGTACAACAGTTTGAACATGGCTTCGCCACTGGGATGTCTCACAAACCCGAAGAAAGCCGCTTAAACTCTATTGTGATGCAACAAATGCACACTAGTCGAGTTATCTTTTTTACAGTATACCATTGACAGTATATCTTATTTGATATACTTTTTTTATATGAATGGAAAACAGGTGATCAAGCTTTTGGAAAAAGAAGGATGGAAACTTGACCGGATAACCGGAAGTCACCATTTATTGGAAAAAGATGGGAAGGTAGTCCCAGTTCCAGTCCACGGTACTACCGATCTCGGGAAAGGATTAATTGCCGCTATACAGAGGCAGACAGGAGTGACACTAAAATGAAAATTGAATATCCTTGCACAATTGTACCAGATGAGCCGGCCGGGTTCCTTGTTCAGTTTGTCGACTTCGAAGAAGCCTTCACCGGTGGAGTAACCGAAGAAGAAGCCTTGTTTAATGCTTCTGAGGTACTAACAAGCGTTCTTAGCTATCGTCTTGATAACAAAATCGAAGTGCCACTGCCTTCGGATCTGCAGTCAGGTCAGTATGCGGTTGCACCAGATACAGCCACCCAAACGGCTATGCTTATCCGCCAGTCGAGAAAAGACCGAAGCTTGTCGGATCTGGCCCGTACTCTTGGCACCAGTTGGCCGTCAGCCCAACGACTTGAAAATCCGCACCATTCACCCAACTTGAAACAGTTGGAACGTGCTGCAGCTGCTTTAGGAAAACGCTTAGTGTTGGAATTCGTGTAGATAAAGTAAGAGCCAATCCCCATTGTCGCCATGACCGCCCATGCTCTCAAAGAGGACGAGGAGAAATGTATCGACGGCGGCATGGACGCTTATATTTCCAAGCCGATTGACTTCGCGAGGACTCTACATGTGATAACCGAAATCTTGAAACAGTAGCCCTGCGGCATCAAAGTGCAGGAAAAAACGAGAGTAACGGATGGTTGAATCAGAATTATAAAGGCCGCTGAACCTGAAAAAATGCCGGTTGAACGGCTTTTTTTTGTTTATTGGGCTATTTGAAATCCAATATGGCAAACGTCTTGATATTTGTTCACATAAATGATATGTTCACAAAAAATGAACAGCAGTATTAAGTGAACAATATGCCAGCAACCAACAACCCAAAACATATTCTAAAAACTGCTCTCGGCGCTGTTATGCGCCAGACCGGGCTGGTGCTCGATATTGACAATAAAGCACCAGGCAAGCAGTTCTTGCTCTTGAAAACACCGGAAGCAACCGTCAAGCTAGAACTACTGGTTGTCGAGGGCGGTGCCATAGCAGTTAATGCCGCGCTTGCCTTATATCGGCGGCTGAAAAACCAGACCCGTTGTGTGATGATAATCCCGCAAGTGACGGCAGATATGGCTGACCGGCTGCGTGATGATGATACCCAGTTTATGGATACAGCCGGTAACTGCTTCATCAATCAGCCGCCACTGTATCTATTCATCAAAGGCAACAAGCCTCAGGGAGTGGTAAAAGCGCCTGCTGTTGGCCGTGCCTTTAAGCAAACCGGGCTACGGGTACTCTATGCCCTGCTTTGCAATCCGGGGTTGGAGAATGAAACCTACCGTGCCATTGCAGCCAAAACAGATGTCGCCTTGGGCATGGTGAACTGGGTCCTGAATGAGCTGAACGAACTAGGCTATCTGGTGGAGACCGGCAAAGGTCGTGCTCGACATATTCGCTTGATAGGGAAAGAAAAGCTTCTGGAACGCTGGATAAGCGGTTATGCCGAGCAGTTGCGCCCCAAATTGCTGATCGGGCGCTATCGAGGTACGGATGGCTGGTGGCAAAAGGCTGTGCTGGTTCCGGAAAAGGCACAATGGGGTGGTGAGGTTGCAGCAGGAAAGCTGACCGACTATCTAAAGCCTCAGACAATAACCGTCTATGTTGATAAGGACAATCCGGAAGCCGTGCTGATCCAGAACCGGCTCAAGAAAGACCCTGAAGGTGATGTGGAATTGCTCCACCGTTTCTGGCAACCGGATACAGTTGTTCCACATGGGGATACGGTTCACCCGATACTGGTTTATGCCGACCTGATGGCCACCGGAAACCAGCGAAATATTGAAACGGCACGGATACTATATGACGAACATATCAACTTATCAGAGAAGATTGAATTTGCTGACGACCAAGGAGAACATGTCAAAAAAAATCGGACACAACTATAGTCGAGACCCTTATCCGTGGGATGACTTAGAGAAACCCGCCAGTTCTGGAGAGTGGACCTGTTGTGGCATGAAACTCAGCCGGTCTTTTTACGTCTGCCCGATATGCGAAAAAGAGCGGGATCCTGAGCCTGAAGGAGATACACAGGGATAACGGCAGAAGCTGAAAGCTGGTTTAAGGTTTCATCCGTGTTCATCCTATGTATCCGTGGTTCCGGAAAAGATTTTTCGGGAATGATGAGTTATGAGAAGTCGGCATGATGTTGACAATATACCACTGAATGGCGGTACACTGAATAAACGGGGAAGTGTCACGCATTTCTCCCTGCGCGACCAACTCTAGAATATCCTTACGGAGGAACTGCTGAGATGGAATTTTTCTTGACGAACAGCCGGGTGGGTGGCAATATCAAATCAACAATACCCCCCACGCCTCTTAACAATGCGCACCAGGGGGGTTTCTTGTTTCTGGTTCTTTGTGTAGGGAGCGCAGGTGAAATATGACTAAGCCTGCCAAGACCTACCAGGAGCAACTGGATACTCTCAAAAGTCGTGGTCTAGCTGTTTCCGACGAACCATTCGCCATCCACTGCCTGAAACATCACAACTATTACCGTATATCCGCCTATCGGTTCCCCTTCACGGTTTCAGGCAATCCCGACCAATTCAAACTTGGCATAACCTTTCAGCAACTATGGGAGCTGTACTGCTTCGACCGTGCCTTGCGCCAACTGGTGTTGGAGGCATGCAAGCGAGTTGAGATTTCCGTGCGTTCCCGTTGGGCGTATGTAGTCGGTCATCAGCTCGATCCGCTTGCCTACCTTGAAAGCCGGCACTTCAAGAACCCGCTACTTCATGCCCGCGCCATTACCAACCTGGACGATGAAATGAAGCGCAGCCGGGAAGATTTTATCATCCATCATCAGACAACTCTCGATATGCCGTGGCCTCCTGTCTGGGTAGCGGTTGAAGTAGCATCATTCGGTACCATATCAAATCTGGTCAGTCAGCTTGTCTCGCCGCACATCCGTCAAACCATAGCCAACACTTATCAACTTGACGAAAAAACATTCTGTTCCCTCTTTCACCATCTCAGTGTACTGCGCAATACCGCCGCGCACCATAGCCGTCTCTGGAACCGCAAATTTGCCGTAACCTTCCAACTGCCCCGCAAGAAACCGGCCTATCTCTGGGATAACTTCTGCAACGATCCGCTGCATGGAGTTGGCAGAGAACGCAAGCTCTACAACTCGCTGGTGCTGCTTATTCATCTGATGCAGGTTATAGAACCGGCCACCCACTGGCCGCAGCGTCTGCAGCGCTTGATGCAGACGCTTGATCCGGCGTTGATAAAGGATATGGGTGTCCCCCATGACTGGCAGGCGCGCCCGATCTGGCAGGGGCTTGTTGCGGCAGGGGAATGGCGGCACTTTGGATAAATGGGGAGGTGTCCCGCTTTTCTCCACTATTGGACTTCAATTTCAATAACTTACCTAATATAATATCAACCTATTTTCTTTTAGTAGGTATTATTGGAATGCTATTATCTTTTATAGTATTAAATAGTAGATTAGATAGTACATTGTATGCTCGCTCAGTAAATGGGGTTAGAAAATATTTCAAGGATATCCATAAGTCTAAAATTACTGACGATAATATAGATCAATACTTTGTATTACCTGACAATGTTAACTTACCGTCTTTTATGAAATTAGGTGATTTATCAATACTTGTAGCATTAATGTCATTACTTGACGCATTTTACATTTGTTTAGGATTACCTCAAATATCAAGTGTAAAAACCCTATATATTGGTTGCATATCTCAAACAAATATATCTTATTTTGTGTTCTTTATGGGCTTTTCGTCGCAGTGAATGGGTAATGGTATAATCAGGCTTCAGTCCATTAACCGATGCGGCAATTGACATGTCAAAAGCCTTCATCAAGGGAATCAAAGAGCAGTTACCCAACGCTGCCACGACCTTCGACAGGTTTCACCTCATCAAGTTGATGAATGAAACGATGGGCAAGAT
>JAJYBH010000130.1 GCA_021779135.1 Deltaproteobacteria bacterium | reverse complement strand
AATATCCATTAGTGGAAATGGCCGACCACGAAGTGGGTATCATGCACGTGGATGTCGGTGGCGGCCGCTCCCAGGATCAGGCCGCTCAGGCCGCCGATGGAAAAGAGCAGGATGAAGGAGAGGGCGAAGAGCATGGGGGCCTCCAGCGAGATCGACCCCTTGTAGAGGGTCGAGACCCAGTTGAAGACCTTGATGGCCGAGGGTATGGCTACGATGAAGGTCAGGAACGAAAAGACCAGCACGGCGGTGTCGCTCATGCCGCTGGTGAACATGTGATGCCCCCAGACCAGGGAGCCGAAGGCGGCAATGGCCAGGCTGGAGAAGGCGATCAGCTTGTAACCGAAGATCGGTTTGCGCGAAAAGACCGGGATGACGTCCGAGATCACCCCCATGGCCGGGAGGATCATGATGTAGACCGCCGGGTGGGAGTAGATCCAGAACAGGTGCTGGTACATGAGCGGGTCACCCCCCCTGGCCGGGTCGAACAGGCCGGTGCCCAGCATGCGCTCGGCCATGACCAGCACCAGGGTGATGGCCAGGATCGGCGTGGCCAGAATCTGCACCCAGGCGGTGGCGTATAGCGACCAGACAAACAGCGGCAGCCGCCCCCAGGACATGCCGGGGGCGCGCAGGCGGTGGATGGTGGTGACGAAGTTGAGGCCGGTCAGGATCGACGAGAAGCCGACCACGAACACGCCGAAGACCGCCAGGGAGACGTTGGTGGCGGTGCGGGCGCTGAAGGGGACGTAGAAGGTCCAGCCGGTATCGGGCGGGCCGTTGCCGGTGACGAGCGAGGTCAGGATGATGGCTGCGCCGGCCATGTACAGCCACCAGGAGAACAGGTTCAGGCGGGGAAAGGCCACATCGCGGGCGCCGATTTGGATCGGCATGATCAGGTTGCCGAAGGAGCCCTGGAAACCGGGGATGATGAAGAGGAAGATCATCACCACGCCATGCACGGTGAAGAGCGCGTTATAGGTCTGCGGTCCCATGATCGTGCGACCGGGAGCCATCAGCTCGATCCTGATCAAAAGCCCCAGCAGAACCCCCACCAGGAAGAAACCAAAGGTGGAGAAAAAATAGAGCAGCCCGATCCGTTTGTGATCGGTGGAAAAGATCCAGGAACCGATGCCGGTTCTGCCGGTATCATTCCAGAAGCTGGTCTGTGGTATCGGAGTGGTCATCGAGGCTCCAGACGAAATAAAGACGATCTCATGCGGCCAGAAGCAGGTGCCTCTAGGCAAGACGCAGAGTCCGCTGAAAAGGCATCTTGTTTTATTCTTTCCTGCGACGTTTGCCGCCAAATATCAGAAAAGCCAGAAAGGCGCCCATACAGAGGATAACAACCGTGGCGCTGACCCGCAACAGATTGAAGACGTAGGTCTTGGCCTTTGGGTCAAAGGTGAAGCAGTATTCCATCATCTTGCGCACCGATGCCCCGGCCACGCCGCTTTTGGCCTCGACAATTGCCAGGGCCAGGTCCTTGGGCAGGACGGCGATGCCGTACAGATAACGGATGATCGTGCCGTCCGCGGAGACCACCACCGTGGCCACCGGATGAATGAACTCGCTCCCCTGGCGCTCGAAACGATAACCGATGGCATCGGTAAAGCGCTGGATATTGGCCGCGTCCCCGGTCAGGAAGCGCCAGCCATCGGCTGGAAAAGGCTTTCGGATGGCGGTCAGGTAGGTATGTTTGCTCCTGGCGGCCATCTCCGGTGTTTCGGTTTCGTCGAAACTGATCGAAATGACCTTGTAGTCCTCTAAGGGCCGGCGTTCGAGATTCTGCAGGGTGCCGGCCATTCGGCCCTGCTGATAGGCACAGACATTCCTGCAGTTGTAGTAGACCGGCAGGATAATGGTCGGACCGCGTACCAGATCCGCCAGCCGGACAGAGACGCCGGCCTCGTCCCGGAAGGTGATGTCGAGCGGTATCCTGGCCCCGAGGTGTTCATCCACGGCGACACGTTCATCGGCGCTGCCGCCATACGCAGCGATACAGGCCAGAAGCAGAAAAAAAATGCCCCCCGCCAGGATTCGCGGGATCATGCGGAAGGCAGGGATGTTCATGCCAGGTTGAAGTTGTTCTGGTAGGCCATCAGGGTGTTGATCATCAGGGCCGCCACGGTCATGCGCCCGACTCCGCCCGGCACCGGCGTGATCCAGGAACACTTCTTCGAAACGTTCTCAAAGTCGACATCCCCGACGAGCTTGCCGTTTTCCAGGCGATTGATCCCCACGTCGATCAGGACCACCCCCTCCTTGACCATATCCTCGGTGACGAAGCCGGGGATGCCCACCGCCACGATGACGATGTCGGCCCGGCGGGTTTCATCCAGCAGCAGCTCACGGGGGGTCTCGATATGCGTCAGGGTGACCGTGGCGTTGCCGATGTCGAAATCATTGGAGAGCATGATCGAGATCGGCTTGCCGACGATGTTGGAACGCCCGATAACCACGCAGTGCTTGCCCTTGGTCGGGATGTCGTAGAACTGCAGCAGCTTGCAGATGCCGTAGGCCGTGGCCGGTCGAAAGGCCTTCTGCCCCAGGGTCATGCGACCGAAGTTGGTGGGATGAAAACCGTCAATGTCCTTTTCAGGGTCAATGGCATTGATGATGTTCTGCTGGTCGATGTGCCTGGGCACCGGCAACTGCACGATCAGGCCGTCGGTTGAGTGGTCGTTGTTGATCTCGTGGATGCGTGCCAGGAGTTCAGCCTCGCTGATCTCTTCCGGCAGCCGGATCAGGTTGCCCTCGAAACCGGCCTTCGCGCAGGAGCTGATTTTCGACTTTACATACGACTCGCTGGGGGCGTGATCGCCCACCAGGATGATGGTCATGTGCGGCTTGCGCAGGCCGGACTCAACGTAGCCGGCCACCTTCCGGGATATATCGGCCACGAGATGTTCGGCGCACAGCTTGCCGTCCAGCAACTTCATCTGCATATCGGTTCCTCATCTATAGGTCGTATTTGACGTTGGTCGCTAAAATTACTACTTTTTGTACCATAAAACCGATAGCTTCGCAACGGCGTCTCAGGACGTCGTTACTCCGGTTCCAGCGGCGGCTCCTCCAACACCGCCACCTGCTCCCGCAGCGCCAGGATCTGCTCGCCCCAGTAGCGTACCGTATTGAACCAGGGGAAGGCTGCCGGAAAGGCGGGGTCGTCCCAGCGGCTGGCGATCCAGGCACTGTAGTGCAGCATGCGCAGGGCGCGCAGGACTTCGATCAGGCGCAGTTCACGGGGGTCGAAATCGCAGAATTCACGGTAGCCTTCCATCAGCGCTTCCAGCTGTGCGGTCTGGCGCTGGCGGTCGCCGGAGAGCATCATCCACAGGTCCTGGACCGCCGGGGCCTGGCGGGCATCGTCAAAATCCACGAAGTGCGGGGCGTTGTCCCGCCAGAGGATATTGCCGGCGTGGCAATCACCATGGGTGCGGATGTAGCGGACGGAAGCGACCCCGGCCATGATCCCGTCGATTACCTCCAGCAACTGGTTGGTGACGGCCTCGTAACTGGGGCGGTAGTCATCGGGGATGAAGCGCTCCCTGATCAGGGCCACGCTGGCATGGCCGAAGCTCCCGCTGTCCAGGGCCGGCCGGTGGTTGAAGGGCCGCACCGCACCGATCCGGTGAATTCGCCCGAGCATGCGTCCGAGGATCAGCAGGTTGTCCAGGTTGTCGAACTCGGGGGCATGTCCTCCCTGGCGTGGGTAGAGCGCAAAACGGAACCCATTGTAAAGAAAGAGGCTCTCGCCGGCGGCGTCCTTCCAGGGCGCCACCACTGGCAGTTCGTGTTCGGCAAGCTCGAAGCAGAAACCGTGCTCCTCGATGATCTGGTCGGGGCTCCAGCGGCCGGGGCGGTAGAACTTGGCGATCAACGGCTGCCCTTCGTCAATCCCCACCTGATAGACGCGGTTCTCGTAGCTGTTCAGCGCAAACGTACGGCAGTCGCAGCGAAATCCCCGGCTTTCCACGGCATCCATGACGAAATCGGGAGTAAGTGTCTGAAACGGATGTAGGCTGGTAGTCATGGGGGTACCATACCATCAAACACGCCCAGGCTGGAGAAGAAAAACATCTTTCGGACCGCCTTTCTAGAAATTGTGGTATGCTTTTGCAAAAGGTTCGAGGAGGCGCCATGAAAACAGTGAATCTTGTGATTGTCACCGTAACCCTGCTGCTGGCATCCATTTCGACCCCGGTGCAAGCCGGTTTTTTCGATGACCTGACCTCGGTGCTCGGCGGAGCGGGGGGCGGTGCCGCTAACAGCCTCGATGACTCGACCATCACCAAGGGTCTCAAGGAAGCGCTTGCAACGGGGACCACCAGGGCGGTCAAGGCCGTGTCGCAGCGGGATGGCTACTACGGCAACGAGATGATCAAGATCCTGTTGCCCGAAAAGGTTCGCACGGCAGCCGACCTGCTCGGCAAATTCGGCTACCAGCAACAGGTGGATGATTTTGTGCTCAGCATGAACCGGGCCGCGGAGAAGGCCGCACCCAAGGCGACGGAATATTTCGTGGACGCCCTCAAGGCGATGTCCTTTGAAGATGCGCGCGCGATCCTGCAGGGCGATGCAACCTCGGCCACCCGCTATTTCCGGGAGAAGACCGGAGACAAGATCTACGGTGCTTTCAAGCCGGTGGTTGTGGAAAATATGAAGGATGTCGGCGTATCGCGCAGCTATAGACAGATGACCGATAAATTTGAGGCCATCCCTTTTGCAGGGTCTGTCGGAACGTTTGACCTGGATAATTACGTTACCAGCAAGGCTGTCGACGGTCTGTTCAGCATGCTCGGCGAGGAAGAGAAGAAGATCAGGACCGATCCAGCGGCGCGCGGCACGGAACTGCTGAAGAAGGTCTTCGGGAAATAGACCGGGGCGTATAGCCTGCCAGAAGAACCATGAGAGGCGGTCAAGTGGCCGCCTCTTGTTTTTGTTTGCGGTTTCCCGCGCCGTAGATTACCTCTGTTGCAGATAGTGTTTGACAAGAAGGACCATTGTATGGCACCGCAGTAAACCTACTATCACGTGAAGGAGAATGAGAAATGAGCACCTGTCCTTGCGGAAGCGGCGCGGCCTTTGCCGATTGCTGCGAACCTGTCATCAGTGGGGCGCAAACGGCCACCACGGCAGAACAACTAATGCGGGCGCGCTATTCGGCCTATGTCGGCGTGCAGATGGATTTTGTCTTCGAAACGACCCACCCTGACCACCGCCAGGGTTACGACCATGCCGGCACCAAGGAATGGGCCGAAAACTCGGAGTGGCAGGGGCTGGAGATCGTCAATACCCTCAAGGGCGGTCCTGCTGACGCAACGGGCGAAGTCGAATTCATCGCCCGATTCAGCGAAAAAGGCGTTCCGCGTGAGCATCATGAAAATGCCCGCTTCACGCGTAACGATGGCCGCTGGTATTTCAGCGACGGTTCCATGGTCAAGCCGAAACCGATACATGTCAGCAAGGTGGGGCGCAACGATCCCTGTACGTGCGGAAGCGGCCTCAAGTACAAGAAGTGCTGCGGGAAGTAAAACGCCCGCCGGCATCGGCGAGCGGACAGGCTGTGAGTATCCATCAAAAAAGGGCCCTCAACTGTATTGAGCGGCCCTTTCTGCTTTCATCGTCGCATTATCCCAGAGTTCATGGCGAGAGGAACAACCCTCTATTCCATTTCAAGGGGATTGTTTGTCTGCGCAGAGATGAAGCCCGCAGAAGCGGCATTTCCGCAAGAACGAAATGGATGCGTTCCGCATATGAAAACTGTTGCCGCATCGGGGACACCTTGCAATGGCCATCAGCGCCACGGCAACACAAAGCAGGATGACCCAGATCACGATCACCACGCCGGTCGCCTTGTAGGATTGGGTCAACTGCAGAGTTAAAACCGATGCCGGCATGTAGACCAGGATCAGCCCCCACAGATACCATCTGCGCCGGCGAATGATGGCAAGCATTTCGGCAAACTCCGATGGGTCGTTCGAGTGTTCTTGTTCCACCACAACTCCCCGGAAGATATAGTTAGCGGCTTTACCCGGTAATCACTGCAGAGTCGTCTCGATAGAGACTCGGTCTTTTCGGATATTACAAGACATTAACCCAGGCATCCCATAATTTCAAGGCATTCCATGCCGCCTGTCAGACAGGGAAGGGCGTCGGATGATCTCATCCCCGCAGCAGGCCTCGCTGCTCGTTATTGCGCCTGGCCAGCCTCTATTTCCGCCGGGCTGGCCGGGCGTACCGCCGTAATTGTGCCGGTGAACACCAGGGCCATGCCGGCCAGGGGATGGTTGCCGTCCAGAACGGCCTTGCCCTCGGCGATATCGGTTACCCGGTAGAAGATGGCTTCATCAGGGGCCCCCTCCGGCGCGCCTTCGATCTGCATCCCGACCTTGAGCGGCTGGGGCAGGGCATCGATCGACTCGATCAGGACAAGATCGGCATCATACTCGCCATAGGCCTGGTCCGGTTGCAACTTGACCTTCACCGTATCGCCGACCGACTTTCCCTGCAGGGCATGTTCAATGGCTACGAAAACATCGCCATATTCGCCATGAAGGTAGACCAGGGGCTCTTCGCCCGCATCGATTACCGTACCATCCGGGTCGGTCACTTCGTAGCTGAGGGTGACAACCGTGTCTTTTACGACTTTTTTCATGTATTCTCCCTGGCTGCCGGGGGCAGTGCGCACGTCCCCCGCTCACGTTTTTAGTTATCCTGCTGGCCGGCGGTATATCCGTTCATACTGGCCATTATTTTCCCGAAGCCTCATCCTTCTTTATACCAAGGGTCAGGCCCCGCACGAAGTTACGCAGCAGCTGATCGCCGCATTCCTTGTAATTCCTCTGCCCGACCCCGCGAAAGAGGGCCGACAGCTCTGCTTTCGAGATTGTAACCCCGGCCTGCCTGAATATGGCCAGCATATCCACGTCGTTCAACTCCAGGGCGATGCGGAGCTTCCTCAGGATGAGGTTGTTGTTCAGCATTCCATCCGTTGAGCCGGCCGTCACCGGAGATGCATCCCGAGGTCCTCGCCTGCTGATAATCAAACCGTCCAGGAAAGCGGCCATGACCGTATCGTCGCAGAGCGCGAATCCATGTTCGTCTTCCTTTTTGAGAAGCTTCAGCACGTCGGCCGGACCGATTTCATGCCCGGCCAGTGCGCACATCCCGGCTATGCCGGCACCATTCAGGTTCAGGGCGTAGCGAAGCCGACGGAGAAGGTCGTTATTGGTCATGGATGGAATCCTTTTCTTTGACCTGAGGGGCAGGCCGGCGGCCCGATGGTCGCACATAACTGAAAAAGGCCGCCGGACGGCCGCCTTTTCAGTTCGCAAGATAGCATCCGCAAAGTTCCCGCGTCAAGCCTGGCGTGCCGCGACCAGCGACACCCTGTCGCGAATCCCGACGTGGCCGGTGGTGTAGCCCTTGCCGTAAATTCTCATGGTGACCAGCACCCCAGCGTCTGGCTACCTGATATTCCTGCTGGCGGAAAGTATGACCTTGTCACCCAGGAAGTTGACCGTGATGTTCTTCTGTTCGTTTCCCCAGACGCAGCTCTTCACAAAAAGCGCCTCCGAGCAGCTGTCAGGCTTGCCGAGCAGCTTGACTACCTCGCTGTACTCGATCCCGGTCTTTATCTTGGCGTAATTCTCCATTGTCAGTTTGCTGCAGCCAAAAAGCATGAGGGCCAGAACCAGCAGCATGATCGTACGTGTCTTCATGGTGTCCTTCCTTTTTATAATCAATCCCAGATCAAGGTGCTACCCGCCTTGGCTCGTCTTCAGGGATGCCCTGTTTGGCGCCCGACTGACTGATGAATGTCAGAAAACGCTCCTCCAGGTGGTTTGCCGCGGCTTCGTTGCCGGTTCTGCGCAGGATCTCGATCACGCACTCGGCCGTACACAGGCAGGCCTCTTTCTGATTTTTCCTCAGGGTGTAGCGCGACTTTCCGGCCGGCGTGATATTGACCCGGCGCACCTTCTGCAGATAGGGGCTGCGCTGGTGTATCTTACGGGCCTCGTGCCAGGTGCCGTCTATCAGGATGAAGTGGGTGATGCCGGTCATGTCGCCGTCGTTGTCGTCGGCGGCGCCGGGGTAGACCAGTGCCACCCCGCCCGCCTCGATCTCCTCCGACAGGCG
>JAJYBH010000129.1 GCA_021779135.1 Deltaproteobacteria bacterium | reverse complement strand
TGAACCCCCGAACCGCGCTGTCGAGCTGGTGCGAGGAAACCCCCAGGTCGAGAATGAAACCATCCAAGGCAGGGATCCCCAGCCGGTCCAGGTGTTGCTCAAGCTCTCCGAAATTGCCGTGGACAAGACGCGCTGCCGTTCCGAAATCCGCCAGCCGCTGGCGGGCGGCCCGCAGGGCCTCTTCGTCCTGATCTATGCCGATCAGCATGCCGCCGGGTGTGCAGCGCTCCAGAATCAGCCCGGCGTGGCCGGCTCCGCCCAGGGTCCCGTCCAGGTACACTCCGTCCTGATGCGGGCCCAGGAATTGAATGACTTCATCCGGCAGAACCGATAGGTGGTGGAAGGTCTCCACTCAGATCCCCATAGCGGCCAGCGCTTCGGATTCCAGCGGGAAGTTCTTTTCATCCTGGGTATTGACCCGGCTGTAGGTTTCCTTGCTCCAGATATCGAATCTCTGCCCCATGCCGACGAACCAGATATCCCGCTCCAGTCCGGCATGGGTACGCAGCGATGCCGGCACCAGCACCCTGCCGAGCTTGTCGGCGGTGCACTCCTCTGCTGGATTGATGATCTGCCGCTTGATGCTGTTCAATTGAACCGAGGTAAAGCCGCCCTCGTTGGTAAGTATCTTTTTCTTGATTTCACGCCATTCCGTGAGAGGGAACACGGAGAGACCGCGTCCGAAGGTGCCGTCTCCCAGGTCCACCGGCGCGGCCTTGGTGATGATGAAACGTTCATCAGCCGAGCGGCTGACAAGGGCATCCCTGAATCTGGCCGGGATGCAGGTACGCCCCTTGCCATCGATGCTGCTTGGATTTTCTCCCCCGAACAGGGCGCTTTCATCGACCATTTGCCACTCATTTCCACTTTTTTCCACTTTATGGGAAATTTATAGCGTTGGTCAAGGTCGGTGTCAAGATAAATTACGATTATTGTGAAGGTTTTCTGCACAAAAAAACCCCTCCCGTTTCCGGGAGAGGTTTGTGAGTTCGGCGTGATGGTTACTCTTTATTTTTTGCGGCGGTCCGCCAGTGAGACAACCTTGGAGTTGGTCCCTTCCTGACGCAGACGTTTACGCGCGTCCAGCTCCTGCTGTTCCTGCTCCCGGCGATCCTCTTCCATGGGTGAGACGACCGGCTCAAGCTGGATGGGGGTGCCCCCCATGGTGAATGGCGCGTACTCCAGCTGAAATTCGTCCAGTATCCAGGTAAACACCTGCAGGGGGAAGGTGAGGACCAGCAGGCGTACCTGCCACCAGCCGGGCTTGACGTCAGGTGTAATATCTTCGATCCGGGCGTAAAAACCGGGTTTGTTGTCAACATGTACGAGTACGATTTCGTTGATAGCTGCCATAGTGCATCCTTGTCGTTAAGAAATTATCCCGCAGGGTTTTATCGCTCAGCTGCAACTGAGCAAAAGCGGCCGGTCGATGCGAATGTCGTGCATGCGACCGGCGCGTGCGACCGTGGTGCGCAGTCTGCTTTCATGCGCGTACAAGGTGTGGCGTTCGATTGCGGTGAGGCGGTCCTCTATCAGCTGGCAGTTGAAGATTACGCAGGTTACCGGCCGATAGCCTGGTGGCATGGTACAACCGGAAAAATCCGCGTAGGGGCAGGCCGGACTGGCAAAAAAATTCGGAACGACCGGATCAACCCCAGTTTTCAGATATGCCAGGATATCCAGTACGCTGACGTGATATCTGCCCAGCAGGCAGCACTCGCCGCCACAGCTCCGGCAGATCGCCGAACTCCCCGAGGAAGTCACCAGCTCAACGAGCGTGCGTTTCAGCTGCATGATTTCTTCGAGCAATCCGTCAAGCTCCGCCCTGATTGCCGGCGGCAGGGCGCGATACCAGTTGCCGGCGCTTGAGAGCGCCTGTTCCCACACCGCCAGATCACTCACAACTGTTTCCTTGTTACTAAAAATATTGGCTGAAGCAGTCCGTAAGCCGGGTTCTGTTCCCAGGTCGGGTTACCCCTCTCTGGGTGGTGGCCATTCATCTGGGACTGCCGTTACCGGCAGCCTCGAGCAGCCAACCCGGAGGCACGGGCGGGACACCCTTGACGCCTCCCTATTTGGCCTTGCTCCTGACGGGGTTTACCTGGCATCCGTCGTCACCGACGGACCCGGTGAGCTCTTACCTCACCCTTTCACCCTTACCTGCCGAGGCAGGCGGACTTCTCTCTGTGGCACTTATCCCTGGGGTCGCCCCCGCTGGACGTTATCCAGCGTCATACCCTGTGGAGCCCGGACTTTCCTCCCTTCGTTAGAAGAGCGGCCACCTGTCCTGCTTCAGCCAAACTGTCGGAACGGTCTCATTTCCGCCCTGTTCCTTACTGTGTACCTACTATTGTGCCGGTTGGTGCTTCAGTATCAGCATGCGCTGGCAGTGCGGGCAGGTGATCAGCTCTTCACATTTGAAGAGGCTGTTGTAGAGTTGCGGGGGCAGATGCATGTTGCACCCCAGGCAATAACCGTCACGAGCAACGGCAATGGCCTGACCGCGCCGCTGGGCACGCAGGTTGTCGTAACGCTTGATCACATTGGCGGGCAACTCTTTGGTGATCACTTCACGGCGCAGACTGTCGACATCGATATCCTGTTGAACCTTGTCGATCTCTTCCTGCTTCGCGCTGCGGCGCAGTTCGGTGTTCTGCTCCAGTTCTTCAAGCGCCGCCCGGCTAGCGGCAATCTCGTTGTTCAGCTCGTCAAGCTGCGTGATCTTCTGCAGCACCTGATCTTCCAGCTCGGCGACCTGCTTGCGGGCTGCGGCAATTTCGCGGCCTACAGCCTGATACTCTTTATTGGTTTTGATTTCCTTCATGTTTGTTTCTGAACGCTGGATATTTTCGAGTTCAGTCTTATGACTGACTTCCAGTTCGGCCTTGTCCTTTTCAAGCTGAGCCGCTCGGGCCTGAAGGCTGGCAAGCACTTCGCGGGCATCATCCATGGCCCGGGCAATACCATCCATGTCTGATTGCAGGTTGTGTTGCGCCGTTTTCATCACATCGACCTGCACGTCGATCTCCTGCAGTTGCTCAAGCAATTCCAGTCTGTTCTTCAAATTTGCTTCCTCCATGTTCAGATGTGGTATGTGGTCAATAATTGTTACCGTAAGTCACAAGTGATTATTGAGCAGGTTTCCCTCTATATTGGTTGCTCGAAATATATCGTTAACGAACCAGTGCCATGCAACTGGGTCAGTGCAGGTATCTGAAGGGGTCGGTCTCCACCTTGCACACCATCACCTGACATCCGTCAAAGCCGCTGTCCGGGAGTATGCGCCGCAACCGGGCCGCTACCGCTTCAGCCATGATAATTTCAGTGTGAAAGTGACCGGCGTCGATCAGGGCGATGCCCAGGTCTTCCGCCTCACGGGCCTGGTGGTACTTGACGTCACCCGTCACCAGAACATGCGCGCCGGCCCGTACCGCGCTGTGCATCACAGAGGTCCCGCTACCGCTGCAGAGAGCCACTTTTTGTATCCTGGTCGCGGGGTCTCCGACGAAACGTGTCCCGGGGGCTCCGAGTTGCGCCGCTACCTGGCGTGTATAATCAGCCAGAGTTGTTGCCTCGGGCAGGGAGCCGATCCGTCCCAGACCGTTTTCTGTTCCCCTGTTATGCAGCGGGTAGATGTCGTAGGCCGGTTCTTCGTAGGGGTGCGCTGAGACAAGCGATTTCAGGGCTTGCGGCAGTTTTGCCCGGTCGAGCAGTACCTCCAGACGGTATTCAGGGACCTTTTCCAGCGTTCCGACCGCCCCGATGAACGGCCGGGCGCCATCCAACGGCGTAAAGGTGCCTTCTCCCATGGCCGAAAAGGAACAGTCACGATACGATCCCAGGGATTCCGCATGGGAAAAAAGTGCCGCACGCACGCGATCAAGGTGCTCTTGCGGCACGAAGACCACCAGCTTGGCCAGTTCCTGGGTTGCGGTAACCTGCAGCGGGGCGCAGGCCTTAAGGCCCAGGCGTTCGGACAGCAGATCATTGAGGCCGCCACAGGCAATGTCGTAGTTGGTGTGCATGCTGGCAACCGCAAGCCCGCCGCGAATGGCTGCATGGATCGATTTGCCCGGTGTGGTGGCTGTGGAGACGGACTTCTGCGGTTTGAAGATCATTGGGTGGTGGCTGACGAGAAGCTGGCAGGAGGCCTGCAGGGCGGACTCGATAACAGCCGGTGTTGCATCCAGGGCAACCATGATGCGCGTAATCTCCGCAGTCGGGTCACCCACCTGGAGTCCTGCATTATCCCAAGGTTCCGCCAGCCCTGCCGGGGCAATTTTGTTAATTATTCCAAGTATGTCCGAGAGTTTTGGCGTTTTCATCAGGCACAAACAAAAAGAGTGCAACCGGTCGGTATGCACTCTTGTGGAATTGATGATATGGGTCGCCCCGTTCGTTGTATTGCCGTCATCCGGCGCGTCTTCCTTCGTATGTGAATGGTGGGCCCACCAGGACTCGAACCTGGGACCAACCGGTTATGAGCCGGTGGCTCTAGCCAACTGAGCTATAGGCCCATGCGAAAAGATTATACTATGGAAATAGTCTATTGCTGTCAAGTATTTTTGAAACTTTTTCTGCAATGGTCCCGCCATGATGGAGGCGTTTTGAGTTGTGGTCACTTGTCCGGCTCCGCATAAATCATGCGATCGAGAAGCTCCCAGTGGTGTTTGGAGGCTGGAACCGTGACCCCCTGATCCCTCAGGACCGACTGTACAAACTGTTTGATTCGATCCTGGTCGGCCTTGTGAATCTGCAAAAAGCGGTATCCACAGATTAGACTGTTATTCTCATGGCGCTTCCAGGCCATCTCTGCCACGACGCAGACAATCGGCTTGCCGGAATCGAAATCCAGAAAGAACATGGACAGCGGGGCGATCGGTTCCTGCGCATCGATCTCAATGCGCAGTCCGCCGGCACTCAGGTTGATCGGGGTTTCCAGTAGTTTGAGGTTGGGGCGCATTCCCTGGGTATTCATACTGTCAACAATCCGCTTGAACTCTTTGCGGTAGGCCGCCAGTGAGGTGTCCCGACGGATTTGAAACAACTTTATGGTGGCGTCGACGCGGGGCGATTGACGGCGTTGGTACATCTCAAGGTTGCCGTGCAGTTTAAGGTGGAAGATATTGCCCGCCGTGATCTTGGCAAGTTCAGCCATGATCTGTATGCCGCTTCCCATGGACTCGGAGGTCAGTTTGTACATCGTCTTTTGTATGGGGTTGTCGGGGAGTTCCTGCCCGGTTGCGTACGGAACCTGCAGGGTGATGGAATTTCCGCCGCAACGGACAATGGTGCCGCTCATCGATTCGTACAGCTCCCTGTCGCGCTCCTCAGACATGTTTATCAGATACGCCCGCTGTCTCGCGGCGAAATATCTGCATAAATCGTTATGTGGGGTATGTGGATTACTCATTGGTGAAACCTTGTTTCCCGGGGCACCGGTCTGTGTAACTCAATGGTTTGCATGGCAATTGTTTGCAAAGTTTTATAGCCATGCGCCCCCGGACTGAAAGGGCATGATGTCACGGAACAACCCGGATCAGGCTCGGGAGATGAAGCGGCTGTCGCGGGTATCGACCTTGACTTTCTCCCCGGATTCCAGATAGGGCGGCACTTTGATCTTCAGGCCGGTTTCCAGGATGGCATCCTTGGTTTCGGCTGTGGCGGTGGCATTTTTGAGGGCCGGCGCGGTCTCGGTGACGATCAGTTCCACGGTCATCGGGAGTTCGACGTTTACCATGCGTCCCTCGAAGACCCCCAGCACGACCTCCGTGCCTTCCAGCAGGAACGGCGCCAGGGATTCGAAGTCACCCTCATCCATCTCGTACTGTTCGTAGTTTTCCAGGTCCATGAAGACCCCCCGGGCGCCATCGGCATACAGAAACTGGCCTTTGTGACGCTCGAAATCGGCTTCATCAACCTTGTCACCGGAACGGAAGGTCTTTTCCAGGACCTGTCCGGTAATCAGGTTGCGGTATTTGGTCCTGACCATGGTGTTGGCGCCACGTGCGGTGGGAGAACTGACGGTGATGTCGACGATCAGGCAGGGGGCCCCGTCCAGTTGGATGACGAGCCCTTTTTTGAAATCAGAGGTGGTGAACATTGCAGACTCCTTGTAGTGAGTTTTCTAAAGGTGGATGACACGGAGGAACCCGGAGAAAAGCCGAGAATAAAATCGAAACGACATGGGGGGCAGGATTTCCTGCCAGTCCAGTCCAAACAGCGCCAGCTCTTCGCTTTTTGTCCTCGGTGACAGGCTCTTTGGGTCAGGTTGTTTTCCGGTACTCGGCCGTGGGCCAGAAGGGGATGCCGCCGCGCGGGGTGAATTCACCCCGCACCGTCAGCCAGACCGGGGACAGCAGCCGGACCAGGTCATTGCATATGCGGTTGACGCTGGCCTCGTGAAACTCTCCGTGCATGCGGAACGACCCCAGGTAGAGCTTGAGGCTCTTGCTTTCTACGCAGCGCTGGTCCGGTTCATAATCGATCACGATCTTTGCAAAGTCCGGCTGGCCGGTCATGGGGCAGAGACAGGTGAACTCGGGGCACTCGATATGCAATGTTCCCACCGCCCCGGCCGGGTTCATGTCCGATTGGGCAAAGGGGCTGGGAAACGTCTCCAGAAGGGCGGCGTCGGGCTGGTCATAGCGGTAGCTGGTCGCGCCCGCACCCAAGGATTTCAGATTTTCATGCAGCGTCATGAATCTTCCTTTTGTTATAGAACTATTTCTGCGATACCATAGCAGTGAAACAGTTTGCAATCAATTTATTCGGCTTGCCAAAGGGGGCCTTGCATGTCCGCTACTGACGACCTGATAGCACGTTACACCCCTGAAATAGGTGCGGAAACCCACTGTGGTCCCTGGCTGGAGATCGACCAGCAGCGCATCGATGCCTTTGCCGCAGCCACCGGCGACCTGCAATGGATACATACCGACCCGAAGCGGGCGGCCCAGGAATCGCCCTATGGCGCCACCATTGCCCACGGGTACCTGACCCTGTCGCTCCTGCCGTTTCTGACCGAAAGCAATGCCCCCGGTTTCTTCGAAAGGAACTACCCCGGCATGCGCCTGCGCCTCAATTACGGGCTAAACCGGGTACGATTCCCGGCCCCGGTTCCGGCCGGTTCCCGCATCCGTGCCCATACGGTCATCAAAGAAGTGGAGGCGGTGGCCGAGGGCGTGCAGTTCACCTATCTGATTACCGTGGAGATCGAAGGCAATCGGAAGCCGGCCTGCGTGGCCGAATTCCTGGCGCGGGTCTACCCATGAACATGCACGTATCCCCACATATCCGCGAGGTTCATTTCCCGCCGATCTCCGAGGTAAAAGGGTGGCTGGCGGCACGACAGGACAATGACCTGGAACTGATCGACCTGTGCCAGGCCGTACCCGATTACGCCCCCGCAGCGGAGCTGACGGCCCATCTTGCCACTCTGCTGGATGATCCGCAGACCTCCCGCTACTCGCCCGACGAAGGGTTGCCCGAGGTGCTGGAAGCGGTTTGCCGTTATTACCGGCGCGGATATGATGCGCGGATAACCCCCGCCAACCTCTGTCTGACAATCGGGGCCAGCCAGGCGTTCTGGCTGGCGATCATGACGCTCTGCCAGGCCGGTGATGAGGTGGTGGTGCAGGCGCCCTATTATTTCGATCATGCCATGGTGCTGGACATGCTGGGCATCCGCGGCCGGTACGCCCCCTTTGACGAGGCCTCGGCCGGGCTGCCCTCGCCGGCAGTGATAGAATCGCTGATTAGCGCACGGACCCGCGCCATCCTGCTGGTGACCCCCAGCAACCCCACCGGCGCGATCATTCCGCCCGATACGCTGGCGGAGTTGTACGCTCTGGCGCGGCGCCACGGGATTGCCCTGATCCTGGATGAAACCTATAACGGGTTCATTCCGGGCGGTTCCCGTCCCCACAGCCTCTTTACCCTGCCGGAGTGGGGCGACCAGCTCGTCCATATTGCCTCCTTCGGCAAGACCTATGCCCTTACCGGCTACCGGGCCGGATTGCTGGCCGCCGCGCCGGAGTTTATCCACCAGGCCCTCAAGGCCCATGACACCATGGCGGTCTGTCAGCCGCGCATCACCCAGCACGCCATACGCTTCGGGATGGAGCATCTGGATGGCTGGGTGGCCGCCAACCGCGAAATGATGGCCCGCCGCC
>JAJYBH010000024.1 GCA_021779135.1 Deltaproteobacteria bacterium | reverse complement strand
GCTGCAGAATACATCTGGAGTATTGAGCGTCACCTGGCTTGATGCGTTAATATTGGCCACCTTGGTAGTAACATTCACCTGTTCCCCGCCGATGATATCAATGATGCGATTGCGCCGGAGGTGGACCATGTCACCTTCATCGGTATAGAGAGCAACTTCTCCATTATCCAGGGCGATCCGGTACCGGCGATCATCGGACCCGATCGCGGTGATGACGTTGCCATGTACCAGCAGAACTACCTCGGCACCCGGCAGAGGGCTGGATGCCATACCGTAATGTTGGATGATTTCGCGATTATCGAACGACTGCCCCGCCATGCCGGAGGCCGACAGCATGCGTACCAGGCCATCAGTGATGGCTTTGACAATGCCGCGCACCATCATTTATGAGGCCCGCCCGGCTTACCGCCATCTTCCACCAGGCCGGGCAGCGTGACGGTAATCGATGTAGTAGGCCCTTTTGCTTTATCCATTTTGAACGTGCGGCCGGAGACTAGATAGCTGCCATGGATGTTATGGATATCATCCTTGATCAAAGCCATACGGTTGATGGTGAAGTTCTTACTACCTTGGCTATGCCGTGGCAGCTCATAGACAAGCCGGAAACCGTCATGGCGGCCTTTATCCATGATCATGCGGGCATGTTGTTGCGGCGTTTGTGAATCGTTATGCGAAAGCTGTACAAACGGTTTATAAAAAGGGTAATCAGGATCTACCACCGTCCCTGCCGCGCCACCGATGTTAGTAGACATGACATTCAGCCCGTCATCTACATGGGCCTGCCGCTGGCCTACAACAGTCACTTTGCTGAAGCGTTTGGACCAGTTACGATCAATCTCGGCCGAGATGAAGTTCACGCCCCGCCCCTCCTTGTTGATGATGATCGTATAGTCCGGATCACCACCGGCCAGGGGGCGACCAAAGACAAAGGTGCCGTCGGGCAGGCTGTAGAACATCAGTCCCTTGGAGAGGGCATACATCTGCAGCACCTGAAACTTGCTCATACCCGGATGGATCTGAGCGATACGCTCGCCGGTACTTTCTGCGCCCATCATGGCCTCCAGACCATAGGAGGCTGTACGGCTGCGCCGGGTTTTCAGTTTGCCGACGATATCCTGCTGATAGAGGATCTGCTTGAGGTTGATAAAGGGCACGTCCTTGAGCAGCAGCTGGGCCAGTTTGGACAGTTTCCAGTTTTGAACGCTTATGAACTGTTCACAGCTTGAATCGACAACCAGCCCCATCAGGTCGCGACCTTCCACGGTCAGAGTCCGGCCGCTCTTATCCACACGGGAATTAATGTGATCAATAATACCGGTCAGCTCCAGCTGGTCATTGACATACAGCTCGCATTTCTGCCCACCTGTGATCTCGGTCTCCGGGTTGGACAGCATGAGAGAAAAAGCGTGATCAGCGACGTACAGGTCCGCCTCAGCGGTGTAGGAGATAAAGTTGCGGATTTTCTTGCCGCCTATTTGCAGGAATATAGAGTCGCTCATACTTCGGCTCCGCTCAGCATACGTAGATCTGGATGTCGCCGCTGACGGCGTTGGGGTTGGCCATGTGCGGGTTGATGCCGCGAATACGCTCGGCATAATTATAAGGCAGACCATAGATCAGACAGATCAGATGCAATGGAGTGGGATTGATGACCGTGACGGTGATGATCTTTTCACGCTCCAGCTTGACACTGGAAACATGAGTCAACAGATCCAGAGCCAGATCTTTCAGGGACTGCATAGACCGCGCTGCGGTAACGCCATCCTGCAACCAGGCGCGAGACGTTGCCAGTGTGTTTTCCAGCTCGCGCAGATTCATGAGCGGGTCCGTAGCAGCAGGTGACAGGTAGCGGCCCAAAATATCGAAACTGACCTGCTTTTCCGCCTTGCGGACCAGCTGGCGCCGGGATTCGTCTGTCGCGTAGCTATAGGCGGATTCCAGGGCCAGACGTTGGGAACAGGCCAACTGCAGGTGTTTGATCAGTATGGTGCGGGCCTGTTGGCCAGGAGCAGTACCGGTACCGGGAAGATCGCCTGCTGCCTGGATCAATTGTTTGAAGGCAAAATCCAGGTTGGCCAGATAATGGGCCGGTGCATCGGCTACTGAATCATAGAGCCGCGCTACGCGCTCAACACAGAAAGTCGCTGTCCCGATCAGGAGTCCAGGTATCGTGGTGGTATAGGTAATGGTGGCAACCAGGGAGTTTACCGGCTGAATGATCTCAATTGCAGTGGCGCGGAGCATGGCGATATGATCATCGACCTCTTTGGCGATAATCCGCAGGGATCCGCTCGCCACTTTAATCTGTGCCATGATGCTGTTAGTAGCATCGAGAGGGATTTCCGGGGGGAGCCCAAGTGAGACAACATCACGTACTGCTTCGAATATCTGCTCATCCTGGCCGGTCAGAAAGTGGCTTTCGACCGCCGAGGCCACATCCATGTCTGGAGCAGTATCGATCGGCTGACGCATCTGCTCCAGAAACGTGAAATCCACTTCGGCACAGCGCTGGCGATCATCGTGCCGGGCCGTGACATCCTCGACCAGTCCGTGAATGATGCCGTATTTGGGATGGTAGAGGATAAAATCAGTTTTGTCGGCCAGGTGGTTGATCAGTTTGATGTGATCGTCATAGGCCAGCCGATCTCCCTCATCTATGAAATACGCGCGCAGCCGGGTTGAATGACCCTTTTGCCCCATATCCTCCAGATCATCGCCATCGGCGTAGGGGTAGGAGTATTTGGCGATGACCTTGCCGAATTGGTCTTCAATGGTTTCCAGCTGCAGTTGGATATCATCCAGATATGCTTCGTAGAGATCCGCCATTAGCGGACCGCCGGCATACCAGCAAAAAAGCTGCCGCGAGGCATAGTTTTAATGCTGGTATCCATACTGTTGGTAGAGGAAATAACACGACCGTTGCCGTCAATTTTCATATCGATGTGGATGTTGTTTTTTGTGCCTCGGCGGCCACCGACGCCCATGACCTCATACTCGCTACTATTACGGTTATAGGTCTGGCTCGACCAACCGTTTTCACGGGCGGCACGGGAAAGGGCCATGCTGATGGGGATACCGGCCAAAGCTGCAGCGGCTACACCGCCACCGGCTATGGTAGCCCAGGGCAGCGCCTTGGCAGCCATTGAGGCAGCAGAGACGCCGGCAGATTCGGCCACACCAGGGATAACGCCGCCCGGCCAGTTCGTGACAAACACAGGTTGGACTCCGGTAGCGGCCTGGACAGCTTTGCCCTCGGCGATCCCCAGGGCCGACCCGCCGAAGCCGCGCAAGCCTTTCAGTACACGAGCACCCGCTGCACCCCCTTTGGCAAGGTTGTAGAGGCCATAAGCACCGGCGCCGGCTACTGCCGTACCGATAATCCCATTGCCGACAGCAGTGACAGTAGGATGGGCATCGGCCAATTTCCCGGCACCTGCGACCAAGGTGTTCATCAGGTCCGCAGCCTGGGTAAGGGGTGACAGCATCGGATTAAACAGGCTGGCCAGTGAGGTTGTACTGGTGCCTTTAAGAGCGGTTAAACTGGCATTAAAGCCCTTCAAACGCTCGGTCATTTTCTCCTCGGCTCCAGCAACGTCCATGACCTTCTTTTTAACAAACTCCCAGGAACCGGTGCCTTCGCTCATCAGGCCCATGGCCGCCAAGCCGCCCTGCTCGCCGAAGATCTTCTCAAGAATGAACATGCGCTGCTTGGTATTATAATTGCCCATGGAACTGCGCAGGTTCTTGATCAGCTGTTGGGTAGGCAACATCTCGCCCTTCTTATCCCAAAACTCCAGCGGGGCATGACCTTTACCGACCAGGTCGCGGTTGACGGCACCCATGATCCGGCGGGAGATACGCGATGCACCGGTCAGCCGGCCATAAAAATCCTTGAGGTGTGTACCGGCCATTGATCCGAGCTGGCCCTGTTCTCCCAGGACCGCCATACCGGTCAGCAGGTCATCCCAGGGCACCTTGAACTGTTTGGCCACCGGGGCGACATACGGCAGGGCGGCGTTCAGATCCGGCAGCTTCATGCGGCCGGACATGACATGCTTCTGAATCACGTCGGCCACATCGCCGTATTCGCTGGATTTGAGATGATAGGGAATGCCGATGTTGAGCATGGCGGCAGCAGCAGCCGAGGGGGCTTCCTTGGTGATGGTGGCCAACATCATGGCGGCGCGGGTGGCTCCCTTGCCGATGACCGAATCGAACTCCAGGCCCGAGTTGAGCAGTTCTTTCTGTACCTGAACGACATCCGAAGCGGAAAATGGGGTGATCTTCTGCAAGTCTACGGCTGTGGCGCGGACCTGTTCCAACTCCTTACCAAGGGTATTGGCATCTTTTCCGGAACGCATCAACGACATGCGTACATCGATCAGATTCTCCTGTAAATCAGCAGCAGCCGCGATGCCGGGCTTGATCTTCTCGAAACCGTAATTGGCCACAGCGATGGATTTGAGACCCCGGCTGATATGGTGGGTCATCAGATCAAAATCGCGCTGGACCTCTTTACCAGCGTTGCCCATGGCGAGAATGTTCCGTTTAGCGACCTGGGCCACTCCGGAGAGCATATCAATCATGGTAAGCTGCATTGCGAGTTTAAAGGAGTCGTTCATGCGGGGGAGCATAGCAGTGATAGGCAGGGGGATTCTATTTGAAGGGTTTCAAACAAAAAGCCCCTCTCCGAGATAGGGAGAAGGGCTTTTCGTTTTCTGGACATATGCCAGATTCAGATCAATTTGTCACGCTTTTTCGCGCCGGACTTTATACGTTTTACCAGCTTTGGGCGGATGGTTCAGCTCATCAAAGGCCCGGTCATAGCTTTTAATCATTCCCCGGCTCATGTTTACCACTTCCTTTGTGGTGAACCCCAGCTTTTTCAGTACCAGGATGTCCCTGCGCATGGGTCGCAATCTCCGCTCGAAAATGATCCCTCCGCTGCTCGATAATTGCCGATAGTGTCAAGAGCCGTCTGGCATCTTCTTTGGAGAGCTGTTCCACCTGTTCGGGCGTGACCTTATCCAGCCCTTCCACCTTTAAGCGGGCTGCCATCAGGCAGGCAGAGTAATAGGCCTCGTCGGCCGGAACCGGAGGCTTGGCCTTGTCATTACCGGCCAGGCGGACGAAATCCAGAGTAGGATCGTTGGAGACCAGGAAGGTATGCCGCATGACCTCCTCTTCCAGGACAAACTCGCGATGGATTTTATTGTCGACGATGATGCCGTGGGTGAAGGTGCCTTTTTCAGTGAAGAGCTCCATCGTTTACTCCTCCACCCTTCCGCCGGTAACGATAAAATCGATCTGCTTGACGGCATCGTTATCCTCATCGTATTTGACCGAGCCGATTTTGTCGGTGCAGATGCCGCCGTAAGTAATGCGGGTGCCGTTATCATAATCGATGGTCAGGGTACCGTCTTCAACCGAGTCAAAGTCAAACTCCGGGGCGGACTTGGGGATGATGTAGTCAACCTGGACGGTGGGCCGTTGGGTAACGTTGGCGAACCCGGTTTTGTTCATCAGTTTGACCGGTACGCGCAGGGTCCGTTCTCCCTCGGTGACCGTTTTAAAATCTGTGATCTCCTGGCCGTTGATCTCCAGCAGGACTTTGCGGACATATTCCATGGTGTAAACCTCCTAACCCCTCCCCGCTCCCCTTATCAGGGGAGTGCCATTGCTTCCCCCCTGATAAGGGGGGATTGAGGGGGGTTGCTTTAGAATTTAGAGATACAGATCAATTACAGCGGCGAATACGTGCAGACCGGGGACTACGTTGGCCGGGATGCGGGCGTTGAGTTGGCCCACGTTCTGGCTGTCCTTCTCAACGATCAGTTGCGCTTTGTAGGCATCCACATTATCCAGGATCTCCAGGGATTCCAGCTGGTGGAGCACGTCCAGGATCTGGCCGCGCACCCGTTCCGGGGTCTTACCCTTGATGCTGATCTTGGACCGGGGAAAGCGCAGGGCGATGCGGGTACGCACCGCCAGCCGGGTATAATCGAGGCTGGTAATGGTAGTGGCATCCAGGAGCGCCACGTCGGCGATCCCCTGCGGGTTCAGAGTATAGGTGGTGATCAGCCGCACGATTTGCACCATCTCACCAGGGCCGACCTCCAGCGGAGTGACCCCGTTGGCCAGGCAGGATTCCTGCTCGGTGCGTGACAGGCGCTGATCGATAGCGGGCGGTGCGATGGTGACCAGGGGCAGCGTATTGAGCGGCCGGGCCGGATCGGGCTCTCGACACCAGACGGCAGCCAGGGCAGCGGCGATCTCATAGGCCGGGGAAATGGTGCCGCGCAGCAACGCGCCAACCAGCCGCCCTTCGTTGAGCTGGCCAGCCAGTGTAGTAGCCGAGGCCAGCGAACCGGTGATGGCATACACCCCGCAACCGGGACGCTGTTCCAGGGGACCGGCAACGCTTTCCAGATGGGTACGCAGAGCAGTCAGGCTGGTCTGATCGTTGTAGGGGGTGGCGATCTTGTCGTACTGGCTGGCGTAAACCTTGGCCAGGGCGGTGGTAATATCCGGATCGGTAGCGCCGGCGGCCATGGCGACCACGGCAGCGGCGACGCCGGCAGCGGTGACCGTGGCAGTCAGACTGATCTGGTTACCCACCAGCCCCTTATGGCGGGCAGTGAGGGTTACCACACCCAGGGCCACGCCGGCGGTGACCGGCAGGTCAGGGATAGCGCCGATAGCGGTATTAAGAGCGGCCGCGATGGCGGTGGCCGCATCGGCGCTGGCAATGGCGATCTCGATCCGGCGACTGCCTATGTACAGGTCCAGAATACCGGGGCCGGTAGCAGGGCCGGTGATGGTAATCGTGCCCGTCGCTGCTGCGCCTGCTCCGGCATCATCCAGGGCGCAGACGGTCAGGTCCAGGTAAGGGTTCTCGGCGATAGCGGTCCTGACCATCAGGTGAGCCATGGAGCCGGAACCAAAATAATTAGCGGCATCGGTAGAGCTGAATACCTTGGTCGGCAGCAGGGCCGCCACGGTACCGGCAGCCAGGCGCTGGGCGATGATCAGCATGCGTTGCGCGTTGGCCGGCAGGGTAGACACGGCGTTGGAGGTATTGAACTCAAGATACTGCCCCGGTTTGCGGACCCCGGCCGGGATCTGTGAAAACGTTACGTTGGGTGAACTCATGCTGCACCTCCATCGGATTTGGCCGCTTTAGGGGCGGACGACTTGCCTGCTGTGACCAGCACCAGAGATCCATCGTCTACCAATCGGCGATAGTATGTGGTATCTGCAACCGGCACAGGTTCGGAGTCGTTGATATAC
The DNA here is from genome assembly GCA_021779135.1 of Deltaproteobacteria bacterium. Taxonomy (GTDB): domain Bacteria; phylum Desulfobacterota; class Desulfuromonadia; order Geobacterales; family Pseudopelobacteraceae; genus CAIPTY01. The sequence goes on along the minus strand of JAJYBH010000024.1, from coordinate 26,334 downwards.
TCCCTGGGTTTTCCTTCTATGGGGCATTTCAGCCCCGGCGCAGCTTGTACGATCATCAGGGTTCCCTCCTTCAGGGGGCAAAGTTTATGGTATCGGTTGCGTCGGCCACACCATCATCCGGCTGCAGGAAATAGGACAGACCGATGGTCAGCAGCGCAGTCTCGGTGGCATCGGGGGCGATCTCGATGTAGAAACTGGTTTCAAACTCCAAATCGTAGACGATGCGATTATTCTTGAAATCCTCTTCGCTGGTAACGTCCTTGAACCCTTTGGGGAACAGATCCGTAATAGCCAGTCCGAAACGCTGGCGGCTCAATACCTGGATGACACCAAACACCAGCGGGTTGATGCCATCGCGGCGGGCTTCCTCACTTTTGGCATTGGTCATGGCCAGCTCTACATGCACCGGACAGGTGACCCGGAAGGATATCCGGCCCGCCGGTACCAGCTTGCCGTCAAACACCGCCACGGTTACGGCCGGATCGGTGAAGATAAAGCGCATATTCTGCTGGCGCTTGGCGGTCTTGAACGCTGCGATCTGGGCAACCAGCCATGCCTCAATCGCGGTCTCGATATCGGTCGGACTGGTTACCGGTGTCGGAGGGATAAGTGCCATCAGTAGTTTTTCAACCGATCCATGGTGAAGATTTCCTCCATGGCAGGTGACACAGCTACCGTTTGGCCCTTCTGCGGAGCCGCTGTCTTGGTGGCTCCCAGCTGGATATCGCCCCTGGCGATACCTTCCAGGCACTTGACGGCGTTTTTGTAACGGGTCAATCGGTTTTCCGGCACGTTTTCGCGGCGGGAAAACAGGTTATAAATAACGATATCCAGATCGAGCGACCGCAAAAACGAGGTAACAGTATCAAACGGCACGTCGTAGAGGTTGCTGCAATAGCCATCCACCTGCGCCGAGGAACGCTCCAGCACCTTATTGATAGTCGCGGCCGCAAAATTGGCAGCCAGCACCTCATCGGGGGTCAACGCTGAAAGATTTCCCGCGCTGATGGCCAGCTGGATCATGTCAGCGGTGATGACGGTATAGCTGTCATTCGTCAGCTGGATCAGGACGTCCTGCGAGATCTCGCCCAGGATATCGTCAAAGATGCTGTAGCTCATGTTAATTGCGGTCCTGACAGAGTGTCACTGAGGCGCTGGTGGCATTCCCGAACGTCGAGAGAGTGTAGGTACTGTACTCCCGGTTGACGGTCAGACTGCCATGGTCACCCACGCTGCCGGTAGTATTGTTGCCCAGTTTGCGCTGGACGATGAATGCGCTGCCGTCGGCGCTTTTGACCGCTTGCCAATTGGCCTGACGGTACCAGCTGTTGGAGCTGTACAGATTGAAGGTGGCAATGTCGCCGGCATTATGGATGGTTTTGACGATACAGACGTTACCGGCCTTGAGAGGTGCGGGAGCGGTGGCATTCTGGACAATCACACCATCTGCATAAACCGGCTGACCGGGCTTTACCGTGTAGGTGGTGATGGCAAAAGCAGCGGCGGCGATTATCAGTATCGAGAGGGCCAGTATACTGATCAGAGATAGCTTTTTCATGAGTAGGTCTCCTCGTATCAAACGTATGTGGGTGTTTGTATCAATGAGGGCGGCCAGCCACGGCCGCCCGTAGGGATACTATCTGTTATCAGACCGGGGCCAGCACCTGCAGCCGGAACAGGCCGAGCGGATTGACAACCGGCAAAGGTTTGGATTCAGCGATCAGGCTGTAGCCACTGGGGTTATCGGTCTTGAGCGGCTTGATGAAGAACGGCATGGCCTGCAGACCACCGTCCAGGTCATCGATCGAGGCATAGGGCATCTGGTGACCGGCATCCAGAGCAATGGCCTGGAAGGTATCTACCGGCACGATCGGGACGAAAGCTGCCGTCTGGGGATTCCAATATTCTTCGGCAGCCAGTTCGATTTTGTTATTGCCGATCATGACGAAGTTCTCGCCCAGCTGCATCGACACACCGGCTTCAACGAGCAGTTTTGTCGAGGTCAGGATCCTGGAGGCCAGAGTAAACAGTGTCAGGAAGGCGTCCTTACCTGCCCAGAAAGCCATCCGGCCGCCAATACCCGAACGCTGGAACAGGACCTGAATCAGGATGAACATATTGAGGATGTCAGCTACTTTGGTAGCGGGATCGTCCCAATATTTGAACTCGCCGGGTGCCAGTGTCTGAGGTGCGCCATAGTCAACCTCGTAGGTTTCAAACCCGCCGCCTTCGATCTGGACCGGCCACTGCAGTTTTCCGGAAAGGGTCGTAGCGCACATGGCCTCGGCGGTATTGCGGACGGTCTGACGAAGGATCTCGGTTTTTGACTGAGCCCAGACTTTGAGCAACTCCTGGCTGTTACCCTGCTGCATGAACATGCGCAGGTTGTTCAGATCGGCACCGGTGACGGAAATATCGGGGTGAATCGGGTACGGCTCGTAGAATTCGGTCTGGCCGGCAGCGCCGCCGATGGTGATGGAGCGGGAACCACGGCGACCCAGAGGCATCGCCTTGACCGACTGCTTGATGATGTCGGAGCCGATCAGGGGGCCGGGCTGCTGCGGACGACGGGTAAAGACCGTGTCCATAACACGGGTCGGAAACATGGGGCCGAGGATCTGCAGGTACTGGATGATTGCATCGCGGGTGAAGAGGTTACGAATGTTTACCATGATGAGAACTCCTTATCTATAAAGTGGTGGACTGATTACGCCGGGAAAATGCCTTCCGTCTGGAGTTTGAGCAGAGCGGCCTGGGTAGGGGCGACCTCGGCGCCAGCTGCTCCGATCACCAGGTTGCCAACTACCACGCTGCCGTGGATGACCACGTTACCGGATGCCTGTTGGGTTGTATCGACGGTGCTGTCCAGGACACCACAGAAGGTGTCCCCTTCAGCCGCGCGGACCATTGTGATCCCATCGACGTCACGCTTCAGGATCTGCCCCAGAAGATAGGTGCCATCGTTGACTTTGAGTGCGGCACCAATTACAACCGGCGGGTGCCCGGCCGGGTTCTGGGCGCGACGTTCGTCGCGGGTGAATACTGCGGTTCTGCCTTGGATTGTCATGAGAGACTCCTTTTCAATGGGTTATTAACTGGCCTTAAACGTATTTTGAAACGTCGATGGTAGCCGCGGCCTGCAGTTTCTTTTCTGTGCCCTCACTGAAATCGAATTCACTGAACTCGATCACCTTGGGCATGGAACCGAACAGGGTCTTGATCGTATCCAGGGGAGACAGGCTTTTTTTGCCGTCACCTTCGCCGAATTCGATGGTGTCGCCTTCGATGACACCGGCGGCGAAATCCAGCACGCCTACCAGGGCGGCCTTATTGGCGGCCAACAGCTTGCCCTCTTTGACCAAGCCTTCGGCAAAGGACAGGTTACCGGCATGTTTCTTGGTTGTTTCTTCGACCTTCAACGCATTTTCACGGCGTGTCAGATCGGCCTCTTTTTCTGCAATTTGTGCCTGGGTCAGCATAGTTTCTCCTTTGTCGTTTTCGTGATAGGACAACTCTTCCGGATCGCATTTCTGATCCGGTGTCATGGCGTCTTCCGTGAGATAGGTGAGATCGTATTCGTCGATAACCTTATCGGCCTGCTCCTGCCCGACGGTCCCGATCAGATAGTTTTTAATGCTACGGAACATACGGACAACGACGCGGTCCTCGTAGTCGCCAAATTCGATCACGCCTTCTTCAAAGGCAGCGAAACTGGCCGTCTTGAGCCCTTTGACCGCTGGAGCCATAGCGCCGAGAAAACCGACGTGCCGCAAATAGAATGTGCCGGGAACCGGGTTGTTCGGAGAATTGGGTGAATAAAAACTGGCGGAAATTTTGGGAAAGCGCCCGGCATTGACCATTTCAGCAAAGGCAGGGTCAACACGCTGATGGTCGGCTAAAAGCACGTCGCTGAATTCCAGTGATTTTACGCCGCCGTAGGATGGCGCATTGTGCCGGGGATGGCCGACTACCAACTGCGCTTCATGCAGATCCGGATTATAAACCGCGGCCGTGGTCCGCACATCGGCTTCAGAAAACGTATATTCGGTGCCGTCCATCGCCGTGAAAGTGCCTGGTTTAAATATTTCGAGTTTCTTTGCCATGGTTGCTCCTTATGCCAGCCGGGCCGACAGGTAGTTTTGAATACCCATCTGCTCAATCTGGATCAGCTGCGCTTCCAGATCGCGGAGGTGGTCTATTTCGTCAGACAGGATATCCTCAATCACGGCGCGTGTATCGGCATCCTTGAACTGAATGCATAGTTGCACCAGGTCGCGATAGAGGGTGATGGCGGTTTCTTCTGCGGTGCGGTCAAATAAATGCATCTGTTTGATATCAGCGCCGACATTAACGCGGTTGATGATTCCGGTGGCAAGGCTGCCGCCCTGAAAAACGATCCAGGCCCGCAACGTGTTGAAGTGTTTGGTTTCGTCGGCGATACGCTCTTCCAGGTAGGCGACCAGGCCAGGATATTGCCAGACGGCTACCCGTGCCAAATGTGCAGAGTACTGATCGATGGCGGTCAGCTCGTCAACCATGCGGGCGTTCAGTGCGGAAATGATATCGGGATTGCCTTTCATAGATGCCTCCGGTGCGTACTTCGGAAAGCATCCTACGGACAATGGGGGCGGGATTCTATTTGAAGGGCTTCAAATAAAAACTTCGACTCCGCTCAGTTACCGGGTTACGGCTGCTGAGCGAAGTCGAAGCATTCGCCTTATGACACGGCAGGGAATTTATGTCAAGCGGGGAGTCTTTGAGCCGGGTTTGAAAATTGACGCGCCGATGAGTTTTGGAACCGTGTTAAAACAGTCTTTAAACTTCCGTGTGCTGGGCGAACAGAATCGACTGCGGGGGGCACGGCGTTCTGGTTATCTGTCGGCCCTCACAGGGCAAATTTCGCGCTCCGACTCCGCTCAGCCACCGGATGCTCCGCTCAGCCACCAATGTGCCCTGAGCGGAGTCGAAGGGTCATGCACTTCTCAGCCAAGCCTTGCCGGCGTCGAGCATCTTCTGCAAACCGCCCTGACTGATGTAAAGAATGGGCCGGGCCGGGATAGTGGCGCTGTAGGCGTGACCCGGCACCTTCATGCCAAAGGTTGCCTTGCCTGGCTTGGCGAAACTGCGGGTTGCCCGACCAGGACCATAGCGGTCCTTGCCCATGCGGGCAGCGTGGGTGTCACCAAAGTGCAAGATCCGCATGCGGGCGGCATGTTTGGTTGTGCCGCCGAAGTGCTGGATGGCGGCGTAGATCACATTGGTGCCGCAGACCGCTTTGTTGTTGTCATAATCAGTCTGGAAGGACGTGGCCAATCGGCCGCGCACCTGGAGGATTTTGCCGGGCCAGTTGCCCTTTTTGCGTCGGGCGCGGATGGTAGACTGAGCCAGGGGCTTCCATTTGTTGGGGCGGCCCTCGTTGGCAAAGTTCTCTTCCACCTCGTGATGCATGATCCCGGCGATGGCCTTCATCAAGCCAACCGTATTTCCGGCCTTGCGGGCGATGCGGTCGAAGAGCCTGGCACCTTCGTCAAAGTTGTCGCTTACCTTTATCATGCCGTCCATCAGTTATCCTCTGCCCCCGGACACGGGAGCATGGCCAAAGTGGAAACCGCCGCAAAACCGGCACGGATAGGTATGGAGAAAACCACCATTCTTCCTTCCGGATCTGATGAGTGAATGCATGGCAGCCGCAGCAGCCGTCGGGTTTTCATAACGGGTCTTTCTGCCGCATTGCTTTCGGCGTATGCCGCGCTTGCTTGCCATACTCCCCCCTTTAGAACAATGCCTTGATCTCCGGGCTGTACTTGCTCATGTCCGGCTTCCATTCAACAGCACCGGGGTTATAGGACCAGCCGACATCCGGAGCGGTACTGACCCGTTTGCCACTGATCGGGTCAAGGGCGGTAAAGACCGCCACCGGCTGCATCTCACCGGTCTTTTTGGAAACCAGTTCCTCGCGGCTGGTGATCTTGCCGGCGGAGCTTTCCAGCTTGAGCCCTCCATCCTTGAGGTCGCCGCCGTCCAGCGAGCGCACCCGGCAGCGGCAGCGCCAGCCGTTGGGCGGGTAGAAAGAATCCCAGAAGGGATCATCAGCTCGGAAAACACGACCATTGAGCGCAGCATGAGACGGACGGGTGCGGGCGTCCATGACGGCCACGTATTCCCAGAAGGGACGCACATCAGCCATCTCCATCTGGCTGCGGTAGCGGCCGACGTTGTAGGCGGTCTGAAGGTTTTGGTCGAAGATGGTGCGCAGGCGATAAGGGCTGCCCAGCTGGACGTCAGTGATCTCGCCGGTGCTTTCGTCGACATGTTCCTGTTTACCCCACCACCCCTTGGCCCGCAGGGTCGGTTCCAGGGTTTTTCTGAACTCCTGGAAGGTGATGCCATTATCCAGCGCCTGCTGGACGCCGTCGCGGATATCCTGGAGGATGTCCATGCGCAGGACCTTGGCCACGGTAAAGGCCTTAGTGTGAGCTTCCTGCCACACCTCCTCCCAGTCCCAGGAAAAGGCATAGCCTTTGGATTTGAAGTAATCGATCGCTTTTTCGGGCTTGAGGCCGAAGGCGTATGCCAGGTCGACTTTATTCATCGGCCTGCAGCCTTCCCCAGACCTCGGCCACGAAGATCATCCGGGCCAGCTTGTCCTGGAGCGCATCGGTGTCCATCTCAGGGAATAGTTTGACCAGATCGTCCATCAGATCGACCAGGTTGCCACCTTCTTTGATCAACTTAAAGAGCGGTTTTAATGGTCCTTCAATGAGGGTTTGCAGTGCTTCCGGAGTGAAGGATTCGGCCAGCACGTCCAGCTCCGGCTCGCCGGGGAATGGTGCGGCGCCTTCGGCAAAATCGACCGAAACAGGCAAATTTTTCTTTTTATCAATTTGGCCCTGGGGAGGAACCGTTGGCAAGGTATCCTCAAGATCGCCATCCTCCAGACCATGGGTCCGGACATAATAGGAGCGGGAGAAGCGCAGCCCGCTCCTGTCCATAGCCTCGGACAGGTTCTTATCCCTCTCGGCCAGGGTTTTACTGTCGTCTTCGTCACCGGATTTGATCATGATTTTGGGATAGAGCTTGGCACCAGGGAACTGATAATCCACGAGCCAGGGGATGACGCCACCCGCGCGATCATTCTGCGCTTCGCATAGGGAATCGCCATCGTCTTTTAGGTAATCGTCCAGTACCTGCTGCTGCTCTTCGGCATTGCCCAATCCACCCGGTTTGCCGCTTGTGGTGGCAGTCTGCCCAAGGATGGCGATCGTCATCTCATCGTTCATGAAATCGCACAGCTCTTTGTAGGAGCTGATATTGCCGCCACGGGCCGCCTCGATCAGTTTGAGGTTCATCCCCTTGGGATAGATGACGGCCGAGTTGGAGTGCAGCGAAGCGGCTGCCGAGAGCAGTTCCTGCTGCTTGGCCGGATCGGTGCCGTCATCGTATTCGCCTGCAGCTGTAGGCGAAGCGAACTTTTCGATAAAGACCAGCCAGAACTTGATGCCGTTTTTCTTGAACCACCAGGGCCAGTACAGCTCCTGTCCCAGACCGTTGCCGTAAGGGGTTGTAACCTCATCGCCGAAGGTGAATACCTGGAACTTCTTGAGCGGCAGCCCGGTGGAGGCATCGACGGTGACATCAATGCCGGGATAGGGATTGCCCAGGGTCATCAGATGCAGGTTACCGTTGGGTGCGAAGCGGAAGCGGCGCTGGTGGCGATAGTGGATATTTTTGATGAAGGTATCGCCCTCGCTGTAATCCCACATCACTTCGCCGACGCTGTAACCTTTCAGCACGCCACCGCGCAGGATCGGCCTGCGGCTCAGGTCATAGGGGAAATTCTTGAAAACCTTGTCGACGTACTCGGCGATCTGGATATCACGTGCATCCTGGGAAAAAGGCACGATCTGCCACTCGCGGCCGGTGACGGCCTTGGCGCGGGTACGAAGCGAGGCGGCGACGCGCGGATCCCTACCGATCTGATCATAGAGAGCGATGTTGCCACCACCTTCGGCACCCAGGACTGGATCAGTGTTTTCCATGACCGGCAGCCAGCCCTGGAACATGTCCACATCGGTGGCGGCCGAGGCGATCTCGTTGGTGAGCGGTCGTTTACCATCTATCGAGATAGTCGGGTTGAAATCCAGGATAGTATCGTCAGCCATTGATAGACCTCATAAAGTTATTCATGGTGGACCCGGAAGAAAGCCGCATTCCGGAGGGGCCGGAGGTTGTAAATTCGATGGGCGACACGCCATTGCCCGCTGCATGAATCGCCAGGGCCAGCGCCCAGAAGCGGTCGGCATGGCCATTCTCGGAGCGTTCTGCGGTAAAGCGGATATTGCCGGCAACGGTCGTTTCCTTGGTGACGGCGCGCAGATCCGCGCGGACCTCGGGTTTGTAGGGAATGCGCAGCTTCTTGTCTTCCATCTTGCCGCGAACCGGATAGGCCAAGGCTTCTTTGACGCGGCTAGTAAATGTGACGCATTCGACGCGATACTCTCCGAACTTGCGCTGGGCGTCATCACCCCAGCCGATACCGATGCCGGTATAGTCCAGGCATGTACGGGCGCATAAGGCCATCCAGGGCCAGATCACCTTCTCCTGGTTCGGTTTGCTCATATTCTTCAGCTCGATGATCTTGCGGGTATAGAGCGTATCGCCTAATAGCTCCAGTATCCAGAGCACGGTCAAATCCTTTTTGCGGCCGATATCGAGACCGGCAAACAGGCGACCCTTGCCGTTGTACTTCCAGACACCGGATAAGTCGTCAAATTCCATCTCCCATACTTCACCGCTGCTGTACTCGCAGCCGGCGATCAGGTCGTATTCCAGGAAGGCGCTGGCATCGTCGGCCGGGACACACATGTATTCCTGCTGGAACGACTCTTCATCGGCGCAGCCGGAACGGATGAAATCGAAGTAGGCAGCCTCGTCCATCTCCTGGATCTCGTGATCATCAGGAAGCGACTGCTGTAACTTATAGAGAAAACCTTGATCGAGGGCATCCTGGAGCGTTACACGATGTAGGCTGATCTTCTTGGGGTTGTTGTGTTCTCGGATCTCGCGGATCAGCTGGTTAAAGAAGTTTCCACTACCACGGTGGGTGGAGATTACTTCCATGTTACCGCCCCAGGTTATACCGGGATAGGCAATTGACCAGAGTTTCCGGGGATCCGGATGCAGGGCGAATTCATCCAGGATACGGCCACCACGCTTGCCGGCCTGAGCATCCGGGTTGGACGACATGGAGTGGATCCGTCGACCGTTGGCGAAGTGCAGCACATAGGCGGAAATCTTCTTTTCCGGATCGATGACCAACTCGCCCAGATCCTGGGCAGCCAGGTCGAGCACCTTTGCGAACATCTTGCAGTCTTCGATTACCAGGCGCGCTTGGAGATCATCACGACTGGAGATCCATTGGTCGAAACGGGATCCGGCCTCGGCGGTGCGCTCATCGGCGGCGTAGGCGGTAGACCAGGACAGACCAATCTGGCGGGCCTTTTCCATCAGCTTCAACCTGGAGCGATCGACGATCCACTTCTCCTGGTAGGGGAGGAACAGACCGCCGGGGTTGGCGGGTATGTTCTTGGCCTTGACCGTCATTATCCAGCCATCATGAGAACATCACGCCGAATGCGCTGTATAGTCTCGGCCGTCACGCCTTCGCTCTTGGCGGTAGCCTCCATGGTTTTGGTGGCCTCTTCCAGGGCTTGTCTCTTGATCTCGTTCTCTCGCTTGACGTTGATGGTAGCGCTCTGCTCCAGGCGCTGCATAGTGAGGGCCAGGTTTTTGAGCTGATTGATGGTGGCTGCCATTGACTCCGGGTCTCCGGCGTCGGCCTCTTGCATCTTTAACGACACTTCAAATGCCATTGACCTCAGCATTTCATTGATCAGCAGTCCGGATTGCCCCTGGGGCGCTGCGCCGACCTGGGCAATGTACATCTGGGCCACTTCACGGCTCTGGCGCAGCTTGGCACCAACCTCCTCCATGCGCACAGCATAGCGGTTGACGGCGCTCTTTGTGACCCGCTCCGGATGGCCGGCCAGTTCCAGCAGGCTATTGGCCCGCTCGGTTGCCTCCAGCTGGGTGATGCGGGGATCCTGGAGCCAGGCCTGCAACTGGGCCTTGATTTCGGGGGGCAATATTTCTATGGTGGACGGCTTTGGCATGGTTTAAGTCCTTGGGCTGGGTCGGGCGACGCCTGGCAGGCGGGCCGATCCGGAGGCGATATCCATGCCACGCTGCGTGAGGGTAGCGATGTAGATGCTTCCGGACTCCTCCAGTTCGATCAGCCCCTGCTCTTTGAGCCAGAACAGCTCGGTAAGCATTTTATCGCGCGGTGTTGTATAGCCTGCTTTCATGTCCAACAGCTTGTGCAGGATAGAGGAGTTGAGCCGGTAGTCGCCATCGCTTTCCATCAAGAAGCGCAGCAGGACCAGCCGAATGTCGGCTGTGATGACGTCAGCAAAGTTGCCCATTATTTTTTCCCTCCCTGGTCAATCAAAAATTCGTTAATCAAATCAACAGCCCGGTTCATGCCGGACATGCGGCCATCCAGGTTGCCGAGCTTTTCAGCCAGCTGTTTCATCGTGTTATCCAGATTCGTTATCTCACGGCGATCCGGAAGGCGAGTGACCTCAATATGCAGATCTGCGTACGCCTTACTAAGCGCTTTAGTCTCGTTTTTATGGTCCGAACAGTGAAGGTCGCGAGCAATCTTGGCTTCATCCAGATCAGTCTTTTTAAGCCGCTCCGCTACCTCTTTTTCGAGAGCTGAAAAGCGCTGAGAGGTTACTTTTTCCCGGTTACTCCACCAGACATAGATAGCTACGGCGACAGTCCCCAACATCTGGATCAGGTCTAAAACGAGTTTCCACTTGGGGTAATCGGGGTAATCGGGTGTCATGCCGCCTCCATTTCGAATGTTTCCTGGCAATCTATACATCTGCGACAGCCTGGTACCGCCTGCCGTCGTTTCTCGGGGATCACCTCATCGCAATCCAGACACCAGACACCGGTATAGTTGCCGGGTTCGCGTTTGCGCTGATTCAACTTCAGCGCAAACGCCTGGAAATCTTCGTTATTACTCTGAGCCTGGTCGATTTCGTCCATCAGTTAACCGTTTTTCCCTGGCAGTTTTCAGCTTTTTCCAGTATCCGCACCAGGGCCTCGTCCTGCAGCAGCCACCCCGAGAACGGCGCTGATGCGCCCTGCTGTAATTTCACTGTGTTGTTCCCCTGAAGGGTCGTTACCCGAGTTGGTAACAGTGAGCAGCCGATCAATGCGAGCATTAACAGCATCGCCATTGCCAGCGGCAATATCCTTGCGGCCTGTTTGTATTTCCGCATAGCGGGTCTCCTGTGCGTTTGGTCTGTTTTGCATCCAGATTTCCAGCATCATGGCGATAATGCCCAGGATGCTGGAAATCATGGCTACCATTAGAGGGCCTCTTGTTTATTGCTCAGAATTGACAAGGCCTTGACAATGGTATCGAAAATGCCGTTGCCTTTGAAACCTGGTATAGCCCCCAGAACTTCACTGATGGCAAAGAGCGCCCCGAAAATTGCGGCAGAGTTTTGCTTGAACCAGTCCAAAATCGAAACCGTGGCGATAGGTGCTACGGCAACGGTAGCGACCGGATCAGCTGCAAACGCGGTTACGGCGCATACCAGGACTATCAGGGTAAAACAGAACAGACTTTTCAGACTTTTCATAATTGGGCTCCTTTTTTGTGGCTTTCGCCTTAGTTGAGCGGGAACATTTCGTTCATCCGCTGTATAAATTCCGCTTTATCCTCATCCATCATCTGGTCCAATAGTTTTAGCCGGATTTTCTTTTTCAGTAGCCACCGTTCATCGCTGCTGATCTGCTCTTTTGTCAGCCCGGCAAACAGGATTACATCGTCACTGACTGTCATGTTGCTGCTCTTGAAATCATCCAGGTGCCCGATCAGCAGGTGGTGATTGTCGTCTTCGATGCCCTTTTCCGACTCGCAGAGCGAGATCAGGTTGCGGGGATCCAGTTCCAGATCCGGACGGCCCAGGGCGATCACGTAATGGAAGGGAAAACGGTGATGCACCTGGATCGGACCCTTGCCGCAACATGCGCAGAGCGGGTTTTCAGCTGCGAAAGCCTTTTCAACCTTCGGCCAGTGTGGGCTACGGGCGATGCCGTGACGGGCGGCCTCGGCGGTAGTGTGATCGGCGATTCTCATATAGTCAGAGTTATCCCTTTCTCACAAAATTTGAGATCGAACTGCACAGCCATGCGACTGCGGTGATTACACTGCCTACGGGGACGGAAACTATGAGCACGACAATCCATAGAGGAGTCATCACCACACCCATTATGCCCTGCCAATCCCAGCGTTTCATGCGGTGGTGGCCAGCAGCGCGCGGGCCTGGTCATAACGGGCCTGCCGGCCAGCCAGCCCGTTATAGCCACCGTTGATGATGCGGGTGATTTGCACGATTTTTTCGGCATCGGCCAGGGGATTGAGCTTATTGGTTGACCAGAACCAGCAGGCGGATTCGACAGCCCCTTCCGGCGTTTCCAGGTATGCGGTGATCTCTGCGTATGGTTTGCCGATCGCCGTGGCGAAATTGATGTAGTTGCCCCGGCCGGTGCACTGGAGCCCGCCCCGGCCGCGATGTGCCCAGCCATCGCCGGAGGCCTCGTTGCCGTTGCCCAGGCGATTGGCATAGACGTTGTTGGCGATAGCCTCGGGATTGCGATTGAGTTTTATGGCCAGGGCATTTGGAGTTTTGGTCTTGGCCTTGGGGTCTACGGCATAGCGGTTGGGCCAGGTGACGGCCAGGGCCTGGGCGCTGTAATTGAGATTCTCAACCAGGCTGGTAAATCCATTGCTTTCGTGCCCAACCTCGGCCAGGAATGCAGCCAAACGGAGCGGAGAGTCAATGGCGTATTTCGGCAGGATGGCAGCCAGGGCGGCGGCCCAGATGTCAGGGTGTTTATTATTGGGGAAGAGTGCTTTGAATTGGTCGGCTGACAACATAACATCCTCCAGAAATGGACCGGGACGGGGTTCGACTTCGCTCACCAAACGAAAGCTCCCTGAGCGGAGTCGAAGGGCGTCTTGGGTCGGCATTGGCCGCCGGTCATGTATGTTCGATGTGGGGGATATTACGGGATGAGTCGGGGAGATTCTATTTGAAGGGATTCAAACAAAAAGCCCCTCTCTGGTAGACAGAAAGGGGCTTTGCTGGTAATTTATCGCCTTATATCGCGACGGGATTAGGATGTCAAGTTTTGCTTGTTGGTAGTATATACGGTTAACCTGTTGGAGGTGCTGCTTTGTTCACTTTGATGCTGGTTAGTGCAGGGATGGTCTGTTATTCATCCGCACAACAGATACCCAGGGACTACCATGGCCGAATCAAAAGAAGTCGCGCTGCGGTGACCGAGTTCAAGAGGGAAACTGGTTACTCTAAGGGGCGCAAAGGCTATGTGATTGACCATATAATTCCCTTGAAGCGGGGTGGATGTGATGATCCTGGTAATATGCAGTGGCAGACGGTGGGGGATGCCAAGGCAAAGGATAAGTGGGAGTGAACAGGCATCATAATCTGTCCAGAGGGCTTTTAACCGCATTTTTCTTTTGCATGACATGTGTGTAAATCATGGTGGTGGTCACGGACTTATGACCGAGAAGCTCTTGAACAGTTCGAATCGTTTCTCCGTCCTCTAATAGATGGGTTGCATAGGAATGACGAAATGTGTGGGGTGTAACGTGCTTGATGATACCAGATGCACGACGGGCCGAAGCCACCGCTTTCTGAATTACTGTCGGGTGAATATATGGGCGGCCCTGCTCTCCGGTATCTTCGTTAACCCAGCGAGATTGAGCCGGGAAAAGGTATTGCCAGCCGAAATCCTTATTGGCATTCGGGTATTTTTTTGCCAGTGCCCCAGGTAATTCAACCGTGCCCCAACCATCGCGAAGATCCTGTTCGTGAATTGCCTTGACCTTAGTTATGTGACGCTGAAGCCGTTCCAATAGTAACACTGGCAGGTTGAGAACGCGGGCAGAGCCGCCTTTGCTCTCCCGCACAGTCACGGTCACTTGTCCGAAATCAACATCTTTTACCCGCAACTGCAAGCAATCCACTTCACAACGCAGCCCGCAGCCATAAAGCAACGCCACCACCAGCCAGACATCACCCTTGAGGTGGTCTAATATGGCCTTGACCTCATCCTTAGTACAGACAATCGGGATACGTTGTGGCTTCTTGGCCCGGAGTGCATTTATCTCACCCGGTTCCTGGCCGAGCACCCGGCGATAAAAGAACAGCAGAGCGTTGAAGGCGACGTTCTGGGTTGATGCAGCTACGTTCTTTCGTGCCAGGTGTGTTAGATATTCCTCTATGGCCTTAGCACCGTGCTCAGGGTGGTTCTGGAGGAGTTGGAAGTCGATGAATTCAGAAACATATCCACTATACATCCGCTCGGTGGCACGAGAGTAGTGTTTCAACTTGATCGCCGCACTGAGCTTTCCCAGGAGGATTTCTTTTTGAATTTGCTGGCGGCTTTTTTCTGGGCCATTATCGCGATGCGGCAGGTGATAGACATTATCTTTACGGGCTGTGTTCATGATTTCCTCCTTTCGAGATATACAGCGACTACGGGTTGATAATTATTGTTATCTGTTGAACCTCTCGAATTTCGGCACCACTACCAGAGTAAGCAGTTTTTGACTCGTCTTGTTCAGCGCCAGATACAGCGTGTCAAAGAAGCGTTGGTCGTATGCCTCGTTGAACTCGGAACCCTCCAGATAGATCAACGATGCATCACGGAAGCCCCGGCACTGGTCCCGCGAAGAGAGGAAGCGCATTCGAGGGCACTCAAACGAGTTCGGACCTTCAGCGTGCTTGCGGACAAAATTTTGGAATTGCTCACGATTCCCAGCCAACACAAATATTGGAACCATCATTGCCTCCGATCACTGAAACAGATAACCACGATGGTGGACAGGGGCCGATGAAGCCCGGCCCGTCACCACGCGGCCGTTATGCGCTTTCGCCCTTATCCAGGTTGATGTGAACGAGGGCAGCAGCAATCACATATTGTTGGTGGATCAAATCCCGCTCGTCGAAGAACGACATTTCATCGCGGAATCGCCCTTTAAAACATACGGTGTAAGTGTCCGTTGAGACTGTCGGAGAGAGTTTCCCGCCGTTGTTCCCGACACAGAAAAAGCTCGGCTCTGTGGGGTCAGTATTGCTCTCAATGAGGGCGTATGGTTGGCAGTCACACCGGCCGCGATTGCATTTTTCTGGGTAAAGAACCTTTCCTGTCACGATCATCCTCCTGCGCCTAACCAGAGGGATGCACGGCGACGGAAAACCGCCGCGCGTGACCCTCTGGCCGTTATCTGGCTTTCCGTGCTTCCAGCCATTTTTTGAACTCCCTG
Source organism: Deltaproteobacteria bacterium (assembly GCA_021779135.1). Lineage (GTDB taxonomy): Bacteria > Desulfobacterota > Desulfuromonadia > Geobacterales > Pseudopelobacteraceae > CAIPTY01. The sequence continues at coordinate 10,901 of JAJYBH010000024.1, read as the reverse complement.
TGATTCAGTGCGTACTCAATCATGTATTTGTAGCCTGCCCAGTATTTGAACAGCCTGCCGAGCAGCCAATCAATTACCCATAAATAGGCAACTCCGATACCAGCACAACAGATTGCGATATTTACCCAAAATGCACTGATTTTTATAAACTCCCACATGATCCCTCCAGTGGCAGCATTTTGAATCTTAAATTGATACCCTCATCGTTCCAGCAAACGGACGGGCATTGACAATACGCATTGAACAGGTCACAGCCGCCACACGCATCACTATCATGCAATTCAGCCTCATATGGTTTGCCGTCGATAACTATTATAGATCCATCGTTCATCGTTGTTCCTCCGATCACCGCCGCCAGATAACAAAACGTAGCAGCAGCCGGAAAGGCCGCTGCTGTACTAAAGCCGTTATTCCTTAAAATCAACCACAATCCGTTTCAAACTCTCAGCATAGGCCCGTTCAGCCTTAGCGCCGGGAGAATACGGCCAACACGGCAACATGACGACTACCTCTGCACGGCGAACCATCAACATACAGTGCTCCATGTACGCCTCATAATTTCCCCACCCTTCCGGCAACTCGGCAGGGTTGAGGCAGAGCGCGGCACCAGCGGCCTTGACCGCCTCAGCAGCGCGATTGAATTTCCGCTTGAAATCAGGATCGGCGGTAATGGCACCGCTGATGTAGACTACCTTTCCAGCCACTGAATCTTTCAAAATCCATTTCTCCCTCCGCTGGCTCCCAAAAGGGATAACCAGCGCTGTCCACCAGCCCTTCGGCTGGTGACGCTTGATCGTTATAGTGCTAGCTTCAACTGTTGCTGTGCCGCCGCGATCCGTTCGCAAGCGATGTCAAAAAATTTCCGCTCAATCTCGATGCCGACGAAGTGCCGGTCAAGGTTCATGCAGGCAACGCCGGTTGTGCCGGAACCCATGAAGCAGTCAAGCACCGTGTCACCCTTCTTGGTCAGCCGGGCAACGAGCTTGTGCATGTACTCGTAAGGCTTCGGGCTCGGATGGTCCGGCATGTCACCACTTACGCAGAAGTCAAAGGCGTTAGGGCCTTGGGCGGGCTTCTTGCCCGCCAACACAGCCGCCAGCCAGTTGCCGAAACCTATCGGGCCGCGTGTCATGCCGTTCATGTTCCGGGCGGAAATCACGTCAACGAAATCCTCCCCGACCAGGCGCACGCTATCTTTCAGCCCGCTTGAGCCCGTGATGATTGCCACCATTCCCGCCTTGTCGCGGGCCGGAGCGTACCATTCAACCGGAAAATTACCGTCCCATTCGGCCTTGTTGCAGCCATAGGGCGGGTCAGTGATAACCGCGTCAATGCCCGTGAGTAGCGGCATTACCTCGCGATTGTCACCGAGCCATAGAGTTGCATTTCCAATCGTCACAGATTCCATCTTCACCTCTACGCACTATAACCCCGCCCTGGTGGCGGTCTCCGCTACGCTCCGCCGCACAGGGCGTAGCCGTTATGTGTCTCTGAAACTGAGGAGCATACCCCCACGGTAGCCCCTCTGAAAATGTACCGCTCCGATTGCAAAGCCTATCGGGAACTTAAGCGCACTTCCTGGCCCGACAACATAGATTTCCCGAATTCCGCCGTACTCAGACAGCCGCCGCATCATCGAAAAAGAGTTAAACGGCTTGTTTATCGGTATCAGGTACACGATGTTTTCGGCCACGGTGAAACTATGATCCAGCCAGGCAAAAAAATGCTGTACGGCGGGTTGCTCACGATCCAGTCAACCGGCTCTGTCCAGTGGAAAAAATCTTTGCCGTCTTTCAGTTCGCAAAATTCAGCGCCAGAGGGTAAATGATCGAAGAAAGCACCATCACCCTTGCAGGGGTCAAGTATCCGGCCAGAAGGGGCGAAATGCGCCACCACGTCCCGCGCTACATCTGCAGGTGTGAACACGATGTCCGTCTGGTCTTGCACCTCATGTGCTATGCCGAGTAAATACGGTTGCATGATTCTCCTTCAATGCTTCGACACATAACAACCGCCAGGACCGGAGGATAAAGCCCCCCGGTCAGGCGGAGGCCGTTATTCAAACAACTTACATTGCTTACGGTTAAATTCTTCTTGCCCCACTGCCGCAATGATGCTGTAGATCTGCCGCTCAGTCAGGTCAAACTCACGCGCCAGGGCGGCGTGGTTGGTACCGGTGAAGCGTCGATAGATGCGGCGATGCTTCTCACTGATAAACCACAGGTGCCCCTTGGCGATGTAGATCCCGGTGCCGGATGCCTCGGCCTGGATCCGGCTCATAGCCAGCTCTGCGCGCTTGCGGGCAATCTCTGCCGGATCCTTGAATTCTTCCATGTAGCCGGCGGCGATCCCCGCGACAAGCTGCTCCAGGACTTCGGTATATTTCCCGCGCTTGGTTGTGTCTACCTGGCGTTTTTTCATGCCACCCTCCGCCCTTCTTTTTTCGCGTTCTTCACCAGGGCCGCGACGATGCCGCGCAGCTGATCCGGCTGGCAGAACTGGATGTTGTCAATCTTGTACATGTGCTTGGCCATGCCGTCGGCATAGGCCCAGGAGCGGCCGGCCTCGGCCAACAGTGCCTCTATCTTGGAGAGGTACTGCGACTTGTTCATGTTGTGCGGCTTGCGGCCATGGTTTGCTTTCTTCTTAGGTTTGCCCTCGCTCTGTTTCCAGCCCAGAGACTCGAAGTGTTGCAATAGCTTCACACATTGAAAATCGCTTAAATTGGCACTTGAAGTCTTTTTAAACTGTGTGTGAAGGATGTCGCGATAGATATCGTCATCCATGTTGAGTTCTTTCTTGGCGATGTGGATCTTGGCCAGGTTGGCTCTACTTGACATGGTCGCTCTCCCCTTTATTCAGCATATCCATGATGTCCTGGAGCTTGCGGGCACCCTCGGCATGATCTGTTTTGCTCATAACCGGCTCCGGCAATCCGGAGCGCTTGGGGCGGCCTGGCAGTACGTCGGTCAGCTCAATCGGCTGGGGCCACTTCTTGAGCTTGCGATAGAGCTGCATGAAGCCGTCGCGGATCCGTTGACGATCGAGATCCTCTCTCAGGCCGAAGCCGATGGTCATGACCCACATCTCAGCGGTCAGCGGTAGCATCTCGGCAGCAGGAGCGCCATCCAGGGCCAGGCAGACCATCTGCTGGAAGGCCATGCCGATCTCCTGCCGGAGCCAGGCATCTGGAGCGCCGGGGTTCTCGCCCTTCCACACGGCCAGGGCCTGGATGCCCTGTGCCCGGCGCGGGATGTGGGACAGGCCGTTGGTGCGGACGGGGAAGCCTTGGACGGTTGTATGTGGTGGATGAAAAGTCATCGGCGATGCTCCCTGATCAGTTTATCGATGCGGGCCTGGCGATCACTGTTCAGCTTTTCTTCGACAGCCGCATGCAGGAACTCTTGTATGGACCGGCCGCCCAGGGCGTGATTGATGCTGCCGCGCAGATCATCGCTGACCCGGCAGGAGAGTACGTTATAGCGGGGATTTTGGCTCTTTCGTCCCATGTTAAATATCCTTTCTCAACATCAGTTTTTCATCAAGATACAGATCGATAATGGTGCAGAGATCATCGACCAGCGGGCCACCACACTGGTTACTAAGGGCGGCAAAACGGCGGATGATATCCAGATTATCATCGGTAAAGACTAAAGATAAAAACGGCGGGTCAAGCACCGGCACCGGGCGAGCCGGAGAAGGCACGGCCGCGACTGTTACGGGCTTTGTTTCAACAAGGTCATGCGCTTTGATAAGCTTAGTAGCGGTCAGTCCTGAGCATTCGGTGCAAGCAAAGGTTCCGTTCTTCCGGTTTTTCTGACATTGCTTCGGGCTGATCCGGGCGAAGAGCCGACTGCACTCACCAAGTTCAACAATACTCATCATATCCTCCCAAACAGCTGCATCTGATTTTCTTCTATCAGTTCATACCGATACACACCGCGCTGCCCTTTGACTGGGTTACAGTTGACGGTGAAGCCGTTGGCCCTCAGCTCTGCCACAATACTGTTGATGGCATAGACGTCACAGGCTTTGCTGATCTCGCGGGTTGTCGCTCCACCGTTGCGGCGTAAGAAATCCCGGACCTTCTGGAGGCGCGGACTGTCGTCAATATTGGCGGCGTGCATGCGGGTCATGTCAGTCCTCCGTGCTGGTTGATATGCAAGCGGTTGTCGATGGCATAGCTGTCCCCTATGCCGCTACATCAAGCGGAAGCGGTTTGTATTCGCCATCAGCATGGCGCGTGTAGATCCGGATGTAGGCCTTTGAGCCGACAACCTGGAGGCTCTCACCGATGGCGGTCATGGCCCGGCTCCAGCGCTCATCCTCGAAGTTGAGCCGGCGCAGGCCAAGGATGCGGTTGACGTTGAGCCGCCCGGCCTTGTCAACCTGGAAGGCATCACCGATCAGGGCCTTGATTTTGGGGTCGGAGTTCTCGGCCCATTGGTTGATGCATTCATCGATCAAAGACTTGGCGGCCTGGAGGCGCTCATCAAAGACCAGGTGTTCATCTATGGAGCGCTGGAGCTTTATGCGGCCGTCGAAGCTCATCAGGGTGACGTTGCCCTTTTTGCCGCCCAGCTTCGCCCCATACTTCTCGGCGGACAGCTCGGTAAAGGCCTGAATGTCACCCAGGGTCTTTTCCTTGAATCCGGCCAGGACTCCGGACAGCTCGTTGGCCTTTCCAAAGATCTCTTTGACCAGGAAATCACGCTCCAGGTCAATCTGCCGGATCTGTGCAACGGGGACCAGGCGGCCCTGGGCATCTGCCATGTACTGTGGGTCTCTATTTTCCATGTTTGAAAGTCCTTTCATTCTCCTGGATCATTGTGTCCAGCTTGGTATTGAAGTAGCTGGCAGTGGCTTCATGCTTTTCTGCCAGCGACCGGATATAACGGTCTCCGGTGGTTATCGTCCTGGCACTCCAGCCGATCAGGGCACCCAGGATCATGGCAGTGGCGCACAGGGCCAGCCAGGCGCGGGCGGTCATCGAACGAACCTGACGGCACGGGATTTCATCCAGGTGCGCAATTTGAAAAATTCGTACTCTTCTTTAATGGTCTGTAAAACCCGTTTTAAGATGCGTCTGATCATGGCTTGCTCCTTTCACATTTCTGGCAGGCTTTCCATAGTGCCACCCGTTGATGACTGGTGGCGGCAAAGGGTTTCTTTCGTTCTCCAGCACATTGGTTAAGTGGAATCTCGCCCAGGATAGGGCAATCAACCGTCAGACCACCAAAGACCTCGATCACGCGTTTGAGCATTTCATCCGGAGCTCCTTTGTATTCGCCTTTGAGAACCTGACAAACACCGGAACCGTTGGAGTATCCAAGCATCCGGCCAACAGCGGCCTGGCCATGTTCAGCGACTTTTTCACGGAGCAGCTGCATTGCATCGGGATAGGTCACTCGGCACCTCCTTCAATCTTTGACCAGACTACTCGCTTGAGGTTAGGATCGTAGACCTGCTTGGTGCGCTGGATCTGTGGAGGATGTGGGCCGGTCCACATGGCCGGGATCAACATGAATTTACCTTCGGAGCGGCCTACTAGATAGCCGGACTTACAAAGGGCTCCGATATAGGCTTTAGCCTCTGATACGGCCACTGTGTGGTCATCGGTGCTGCTGTTAAAGGCCAGATCCTGGGTGGTGAATGTTTTGAGGATCCGCATGGCGTTCCACATCTGCAGGCGGCCCTGCCCCTGGGTGACGGCTGTGCCGTCTTTGCGCACCCTGGGTGCATCGTTGCCGCAATCGTTTATGAGACGGTAGTAGAGCGGAAGCGCTACTTTCTTTACCAGGCTGGGATAGTCCTTTATTTCCAGGTACCCAGCTGCTGTGAGCCCTGTGAGATACTCCCGTATCATTCCCGACGAGCATCTGGTGACGATCTCAACACTGCCGACTGTAAACGTGCCTACATGCGAGAATGCTCGTATTGCATCCCAGATGGCCTGACGGCATTCTGTCGGTTGCTGCTGATCGATTGGTTTGCGGCTCACTGAAACCTCCTCGGTTGCGGTGCCTCTCCTGTATACAGCTCACGTTTGCCCCATTCCTTGGAACCGATCATTGACAGCCCCTGGCTCTGGGCTTCTTTACGGACCAGGTCGAGGTTGGTCACGATACGGCGCACGCTGCCCTTGCTCTTGCCGTGGATGGTAGCCAGCAGATCATCACCTACCGTGACCCCAGCGCAGTAGAAGTCAGCCAGCACCTTGGCGTCGTTCAGATCAGCCGGAGGCGCAGCGGCCCATTCCATGATGCGGCCATGGAAGCGCTCCCACTTGGCCAGTTTGGCCGGCAGCCGCTCCTCTCCGATCAGCAGGATCGGGGCGCGGGAGCCTTCGTAGATGTCGCGGACGACCTCGACGGCGACTTTTTCGACGATGTGGTCCATTTCATCGATGATCAGGGGCCTGCCGGACTTTACGAGCTGCTCGCAGATCTGATCGAGCATCTCGGAGACGGTGCGCCCAGGGGTGATGCCCATAACCTTGAGGACATTTTCCATAAAGGCTTTCTTGCTCCAGACGCTCTTGCACTCGATGTAGTAGGCGTTGAGTTTGTTGCTGATATAGGCGGCGGCGGTGGACTTTCCGAAGCCACTGAAACCGTAGAGTACGGCCATGCCGGGCAGGTGATCCCGGCGGTCCATGATGCGTTTCAGGCATCCCATTGCCAGCATGACGATGCTCAATCCTGCTGTCGTGACATCCAATCCGTTCTTTGACATAATTCCTCCTGGTTTAGTTGAGCCCTTAAAGGGCGGTTTAAGAGGTCAGGGGTCGCGAGTCCCTGGCCTTTATTCTTATTGTGCTGCTGCTGTTTTCCCTGCCAGATCTTCCTGTATCGACTTCCACGCCTTGAAGTAATCACTGTTTTGCCATCCCTTGTGGAAACTGACGGCCTCAGCCTGAACCACTTCACCGGCTTGCATCCGTGCGTCCAGCTCCTGCCAGAGATACTGGCGCTCACGCTCGCTGGGTGGCAGCTCGAAAACGCTGGCCTGGACTATCTCGGCTTCCTCGATCTGTTTGACGACCCGCAGGCATTCGCGCTTGATTTCCTCTGAATGTTCGACAATCACCGGGGCCGGGCCGTGCATCTCTTGCCTGATTTCTTCGGCCTGATTCTCCAGCCGTTTCAGCTGACCCTGACCGCGCTTGATGCGGGCCTCTTCCAACCTGCTGGGCGCAAAGTAATGGTCGGAGTTGCCACCCAGCTCGGCCACGGCCAGCAGGCGCTGATGTTCCAGATCGCGAACCCACACTTTGGAAGAGTCGCTGGGGGAGTAGGCGACCTGGACCCGTTGCCCGTGCCATTCTTCCAGGTCGCGGCTGTAATAGATCTTGGGCAGGCCGGTGGTGAGGGTACCCAGGCGGACTTCGCCACGGTTGCAGGTGCGCTCTTCGGCTGGGTGGTACAGGTCGGGCAGTTCTTTGGCCGGTACCAGCCATTCATCCTGCGGCAGTTCGCGCTGCATGCGCTCCATACCCAACTGCCATGCCTGGGCCGGTGTCAGGTTGATGCGCTTGCGGGTGATAGAATTACGCACGGCGGGCAGACCACGGTGCGGGTTGTTGTTATAACGATCGACCGCGTTGTTGACGAAGGCTACGAAGTCATCCCATTCGATCAGCAGCGGGCTGGATTCACCATTTTTGATGGCCTTGCGGGTCTGCTTGTAGACCAGGCGGGCGGCGTCGTTGTCCATGGTGCTGCCGATGTAGGTACAGAGCTGCTTGGCGGCTTTGATCAGGATGGTCTGATGGCCGCGCTCGGAGAGTCCGTGGGCCTGCGGGTTGCGGGGCCGGGAGTACTCAGGGGTGATGCCGGCGCGGTGCAGGATGCCGGTACCAGGGGCGGTCATCATCTGGTTTTTAAAGCCGGAGCCGTTATCGGTATAAAAGATGGCGCAAGGGCCGTAGTTCTCGCAGGCTCCGCGCAGGGCATCCAGGACAGCCAGGCCGCTCTCGGCCAGATCGCACGACCAGCCGACACACAGGCGGGTGTTGACGTCCAGGACCGGGGTGATCTCGGGGCGGAACGGGCGGCCGTGGAAGGGGTGGGCGACCTCGCCGTCAAAGCAGTGGCCGTCGGCGGTGTAGGCGTCGCCGGGGTACATGCCGGAGGTGTCGCGACGGCGGCAGGGTTTGATTGATTTGAGTTCATTGCCTGTTTTGCGCCCTTTCTCGCGGTCTATGACGCCCATCTTCTGCAGGTAGTGACGCGCCTGGCTGTAGCTGGGCAGCTGGATCCCGGCGGGGGCGGTGCGCGAGTACTCCTCCAGGACATCGGTCAGGCAGGGCTTTTGCGGCTTGGCCCAGCATTGCAGGAAGGACTCGGCCCAGACGGGCTCCAGATAGTTTTCTGTGTCCTTGGGAGCCAACTGAAGGCAGTCGCCGCCTGATTTCTTCCAGCACATCCACCACTTCATGACGCCATCATAAGAGAGGGAACGCCCCTGTCCCTTGCGGGCATTGGCAGCGGCGAACTCTAGGAGTTCGCCGTTTACACTGGCTTTAACTATGGTGTTAATGGCCTTGTTGACGCCGACCAGTTGGGAGGCCCGCTCGATCATGCGCATGATGGCGACGCGGGCGTCCATGACAACACGCTGCCACTGTTTGAGCTGGGCAGGGTTGGATGCGACGATCCCGGTGGTCTTGATGACAGCAGGTACCGATGTGGTAGTTTTCACGGCCGGGGCGTTTACCATGCCGCGCCGGGCAATGTAGCCCCGCGTCTCTTCCGGAAGCGCTGCGAGCGGGTATTCTTTGCCGCCACCGCGTCCGGTGCGTTTCTGGAATGGCCAGGATTCGCGATCGGCAAGATCACGAATGGCACGTTCCGTTATTTTTAGGCCTGGAAGGCCTTCCAATTCTTTGGCGGTGTAGTGGCTTTTCATTTCAGCCCCCGCTTGGTGCGGATGGCGTCCATTTTGGATTTGATGATGCGCTCTTGCTCCTGGAGGCGGGCCAGTTCGATCAGATCACGATCTTCGGGGTTTAGTACGTCGCTGCCCAGGTGTTCCAGCACATAGCGGAAGGGCTCCAGGCTGCCGGTGATTTTACAGATAACGGCTACTTCTATGATGCCCGGCTGGTAGGCCGGATCGCTGGCAATGTGCTTGTCCAGGGTATCTTTGCTGATGTCTTTAAGCATGGCTTTGCTGATCTGGGCGGCGATCATGTAACGATCAAAGCCTTTCAGATCCCGCGAGAGCTGCTGTTTGAGCCCCAGGGCTATATCAAACGACCCCTCTACGAGACTATTATCAAACAGGGTCTGCTGCTTTGATACGCTGGTATCTTTTGAATCAGTATTTTTTGCCATGACGTCCCTCGTTTTTCCCGCTAGAATCAGATCAAAGTTGTGGTATAACAGCGACTGATCAGGCTGCTTTGCCCCACATCTTTTCAAACGGGACCTTTACGCTCTTTGCGATGGCTTCCTGGACACGATGGGACTTGTAATGGCGGTCAATGACCCGACCGGGGCACCCAGTCGATAGACCCAGATCCTTTGCGATATCGACCTGCTTGACCTTGTTTTCGATCAACAAAGCGCGGATTTTTGCAGGTGGCATTCCGTCTTTTTCAGGCTTCATTTTTGACTCCTTTTTTTTGGCTTATTTTGTATAAATTGGTTGCGCGCTATCTGTAGCTATAAATACACGCTATAGATCGCACTGTCAATATATAAAACTTGCTTCCGAGTTAAATTTCTTATGGTGATCCCGTGAAACCAGAAAAAACACATAATATCAGTATATTATCAAACTCGGAATCTTCCGAGTTAAAACGCGATAGATTTCCGAGTATCGATGATGAACTCGGAAGTTTTCCCGATAGACTCCAAAAAGCTATCGGAGCTAGATCTGTGCGCTCATTCGCTGGCGAATGTGGGATGTCAGATACTGTTATCCGTCAATACCTTTCAGGCAAAAGCGAACCTACGCGGCCTGCAATCATTGCAATAGCTCGTATCTCTGGTTGTTCAATTAATTGGCTGTTGACTGGCGAAGGTGGAATGAGGCCTGGCGATACTTACGCCGTGACGTGCGCTGAGTATAAAGCCACCCCACTGGAGGGCTTCGTGCAGATCCCGCGATACAAGGTATCAGCCAGCGCTGGTGGCGGGTCGATCATCCACAGCGAGCAGATTGTGGACCACCTCACGTTCCGATCCGACTGGGTACGCAATGCCCTGGGCGTGCCGGTATCATCCCTTGCGTTGATTAACGTGAAGGGCGACAGCATGGAACCTACACTGTCCAATGGTGATGTTATCCTGATCGATATGAGCGCGGAAGGTGTTGATGATAATGCTGTTTACGTATTGAGATATGATGGCAAGCTGGTGGTCAAGCGCATCCAGAGGCGGCACGACGGATCAATCACGGTTAAGGGCGATAATCCCGTCTATGAGCCGGAGACAATAAGTGGAGAGTTGGTTAATGGCCTGGATGTGGTCGGGCGTGTGGTTTGGTGCGGGAGGAGGATGTGATGAAAAACTTTATGGTATATGCGGTTATGGTGATGATGATGGCTGGGTGTGACTGCAGCAAAGGTTCAGCGCCAGCCAGTGAGACGCCTGTTCCTAAAGCGCAGACAGTTTTCAATACTTCTGACAAGTCTATTTTAACTAACGGCAATATTGAAGTAGCCTCAAATCGTCTTCTTACAGCTACAGGAGAATCTTGGGATTCAATAAAAAAGTCCTCAATAGAGTCGATTTCAAAGAGCCCTTATTCTAATATGGGCAAGCTCCATAAGATATCTGGAGAAGTGTATAAAGTAGAAGAGTTGCCACCTTCCATGGGGTTAAAAGGCCAATGGTCAGAGGCATTGATGCTGGCTGGTAATCAAAACTCTCCGTTGGGAGCCTCTTCTATAG
>JAJYBH010000128.1 GCA_021779135.1 Deltaproteobacteria bacterium | reverse complement strand
GGCCGAGCATTTGTTGATGACAAACTGGTAACGGAAGCTGAATTGAAAGCGACGTTTGCGGATAAGGCCCTTTAAACAGCATGTTGACCAACTAAACATAAAGGAGATCATTATGCCTAAAGATAGGATTGCCGTGGTGACGGGAGCTTCCCGAGGAATCGGACGCAGCATAGTTCTGGCTCTGGCTGCCAAAGGTGCTACAATCGTTGCCGTGGATGTGGACCAGGCAGCAACAGACGCAATCGTGGCTGAGTTGCAGGCTGCCGGTACCAAGGCATTGGCGGTAGTCGGCAACGTGACCGTGGCCGCGGATGTAGAACGCATGATCGATGCTGCCACGGAAGCTTACGGCCGGGTCGATATTCTGGTCAATAACGCCGGGATTACCCGAGATGGCCTGCTTATGCGCATGAAGGACGAAGATTGGGATGCTGTTCTGAATGTCAACCTGAAAGGCGCCTTCCTCTGTACCCGGGCAGCGTTCAAGGTTATGAGCAAGCAGCGCTATGGCCGCATCATCAATATTGCTTCGGTCGTCGGCCAGATGGGAAATGCCGGACAGGCCAATTACTGTGCCAGCAAGGCCGGGTTGATTGGCCTGACCAAATCTAATGCCCGCGAACTTGCCAAAAGGAGTATCACCGTTAATGCCGTCGCTCCCGGATTTATTGCTACCGCCATGACCGACGCCCTGTCCGAGAAGGTACGTGCCGAGCTCACCGCCCAGATTCCTCTGGAGCGGCTGGGGAGCGCCGACGATATTGCCAATGCGGTAGTTTTCCTGGCCAGCGAGGAGTCGAGCTATATCACCGGTCACGTCCTTTCGGTTAATGGTGGCATGTACATGTAGACCGGAGTGTACGAAAATAAGAATTGACATTTAACGTTTTCATGCTTAATTAACAATTCTCGCTTAGACGAAAAAAACCTTAACAGGGTTTATATCACACGGAGGTGAATCATGTCTGACATCGCAAAACGGGTTAAAGAAATTGTTGCTGAACAGCTGGGTGTGGAAGAAGCTTTGGTAGTGCCTGAGGCCTCCTTTATGGACGACCTGGGCGCCGACTCTCTCGACACGGTCGAGCTGGTCATGGCACTCGAAGAAGAGTTTGATCTCGAAATTCCTGATGAGGATGCCGAAAAGATCCAGTCGGTGAACGACGCGATCGAATACATCACCGAACACAGCTGAAACGCCGCGATTTAGCAATGGGAGAGGGGAGATACTCCCCTCTTTTCATTTCTAGCTTGTCTATTCACAACAGCAGTACAGGGAGTCATACACCATGAGAAGAGTTGTTGTTACAGGGGTCGGCGCGGTTTCTCCGCTAGGTACCGGCAACGCCGCCAACTGGGATGCACTTGTCAAAGGTCAGTCGGGCATAGGTCTGATAACCCGTTTCGACGCCTCGGATATGCCGGTCAAGGTGGTTGGCGAGGTCAAAGGATTCAATCCCGAAGATTTCATCGAGAAAAAAGAAATTAAAAAGATGGACCTTTTCATCCAATATGCAATGGGCGCCGCCCATTTTGCCATGCAGGATTCGGGTCTTGTCATAAATGAACAAAATGCCGAACGGGTTGGAGTGCTCGTCGGCTCGGGTCTCGGCGGGCTGCCGACTATAGAGAAGTATCATGACGTGTTGAAGGAGAGCGGTTACAAGAAGATCACCCCTTTCTTCATCCCCATGCTGATCATCAACCTGGCACCCGGCCATATCTCCATCAAATACGGCGCCAAGGGCCCCAATATCTCTTCCGTATCGGCCTGCGCTACCGGGACCCACTCCATCGGCGATGCCTACCACATCATCAAGCGTGGCGATGCCGATGCCATGATCGCCGGTGGCACAGAGTCTGTAGTGACCCCTCTTGGAATCGGCGGATTCGCCGTGATGAAGGCACTGACCGACAGCCGCAACGATGACCCGACACGGGCATCCCGGCCGTTCGATAAGAGCCGTGACGGTTTTGTCCTGGCCGAAGGTGCCGGCATCGTCGTCATGGAAGAGTACGAGGCCGCCAAAAAACGCGGGGCCAAGATCTATGCCGAGGTGGTCGGTTACGGCCTGACCGCTGACGCCTATCACATGACCGCTCCCTCACCCGGTGGAGAAGGGGCCGCCCGTTGTATGCGGATGGCCCTCAAGAATGCCGGCGTCAACCCGGAACAGGTCACCTACATCAACGCTCACGGCACCTCGACCCCCTTTAACGACCTGAACGAGACGCTGGCCATCAGGTCGGTTTTCGGTGATCACGCCGATAAACTGATGGTTTCCTCAACAAAATCCATGACCGGTCACCTGTTGGGGGCTGCCGGGGGTCTTGAGGCGGTCTTCTGCTGTCTGGCCATGGACAAGGGTGTTGTTCCGCCGACCATCAACTATGAAGAGCCGGATCCCGAGTGCGATCTGGATTATGTTCCCAATACCGCCCGTGATGCTGCAATCCAGTACTCCTTGAGCAACACCTTCGGATTTGGCGGCACCAACGCAACGTTGCTTTTCAAGAAGGTCTGATATGAAGATTGCACTGGGCAGCGACCACGGAGGCTACAGTCTCAAACAGTCCCTGATTCCTTTTCTGCAGGAACGGGATATCCAGGTGGCCGATGCCGGCACCAACTCCGAAGATTCGGTCGATTATCCCGACTTCGCCGAGCGTGTGGCCCTGCTGGTGTCGCACAACGAGGCCGAAGCCGGCATCCTGATCTGTGGGACAGGTATCGGGATATCGATTGCCGCCAACAAGGTCCCCGGTATCCGGGCAGCGCTTGTGACGGACGAGTTCATGGCCCGCATGGCCAAGGAGCACAACAACGCCAATATCCTCGTATTGGGTGGACGTGTGTTGGACGAGCAGAAGGCGCGTGTTCTGGTCGGCGCCTGGCTTGACGCATCGTTTGAAGGTGGGCGTCACCAGGGACGTCTGGATAAAATCACTGAAATTGAGAATAAATATCGCTAGGTTACAATGTTCACGGTATTTTATTGGAGCGGGACTGTAACCAGGTCCCGCTTCTGTTTTTTACCAGGCACTCTATTATCGAAGGAGCAGTTCATGTCAATTCTATCGCAGTTTGATCCTGAAGTTGCCGATGCCATCCGACACGAGACCGAACGCCAGGAATTCAACCTGGAGCTGATCGCCTCTGAAAACTTTGTTTCCGAAGCGGTCCTGGAGGCCCAGGGGTCGATCATGACCAACAAGTATGCCGAGGGCTATCCCGGCAAGCGTTATTACGGCGGTTGTGAACACGTCGATGTGGTTGAGCAGTTGGCCATTGACCGCGCCAAGGAACTCTTCGGCGCCGAGCACGCCAATGTGCAGCCCCATTCCGGTTCCCAGGCCAACATGGCGGTCTATTTTGCTGCCTGTAAGCCGGGTGACACCATCCTGGGGATGAATCTCTCCCATGGCGGACATCTGACTCACGGCAGCCCGGTCAATTTTTCCGGCAAGCTGTTCAATATTATCCCCTACGGAGTTTCCCCCGAGACCGAAACCATCGACTACGCCGAAGTGGAACGGCTGGCAGTGGAGCACAAACCCCGCATGATCGTGGTCGGCGCCAGCGCCTATCCGCGCATCATCGACTTCCCCGCCTTCCGTGCCATCGCCGACAAGGTCGGCGCAGTAGTCATGGTGGATATGGCCCATTTTGCCGGGCTGGTAGCTGCCGGTGTTCACCCCAGCCCGATTCCCCATGCCGAGTTCGTCACCACCACCACCCATAAGACCCTGCGCGGTCCGCGCGGCGGGATGATCCTGTGTCGCGAGGAATTCGCCAAGACACTCAATTCCCAGATCTTCCCCGGTATTCAGGGCGGGCCGCTGATGCACGTCATCGCCGCCAAGGCGGTGGCCTTCAAGGAGGCGTTGCAGCCGGAATTCAAGCTCTATCAGCAGCAGATTGCCAAAAATGCCAGGGTGCTGGCCGAATCATTGATGAAGCGTGGCTTCAAGCTGACCAGTGGCGGAACCGACAATCACCTGATGCTGATCAACTTTTCCGGCACGGAGATCACCGGCAAGGCCGCCGAAGAGGCGCTGGACAAGGCCGGCATCACGGTCAACAAGAACACCGTGCCGTTTGAAACCCGTTCGCCATTTGTCACCTCCGGCATCCGTGTCGGCACCCCGGCGGCTACGTCACACGGCCTGAAAGAGACCGAAATGGATCAGGTAGCCGGTTTCATTGCCGATGCCGTGGCCAATATCGGTAGTGATGAAAAGCTGGCGGCCATCAAGGTGCAGGTCAACCAGATGATGAAGAAATTCCCACTTTACGCCCACCGACTAGCCTAAGTAGTAATTTTTGTTATGTACAAAGCCCGTCTGAACATATCAGGCGGGCTTTTTGTTTTTTGAACTGTGCGGAGAACCATCTTATTGGTGACAAGCGTTTCCTGAACCCGGCTAAACAGTTCAGGCCATAATGGCCGGAGGTTGGCGTGTCCCGCAGTGGTGCAGTTGCCTTCAGCTTGTGCTGGCCTGATTGACTTACCCATGCCGTTCTGCTAATAGTTACGCTACTTCAAGCTGCAAGGAAATCAATGGAAAACTTTCTCTTCAAACTATCCATCATGCTGGTGCCGGGACTTTTTGCCATCACCTGCCATGAAGTCTCCCACGGATTTATCGCCTGGCGCTATGGCGACCCCACGGCGCGCATGCAGGGTCGCCTGACCCTCAACCCGCTCAAACACATCGACATAATCGGCACGATAATGATAGTTCTCATCGGCATCGGCTGGGCCAAGCCGGTGCCGGTGGTATTTGAAAACCTGCGCAATCCCAAGCGTGACATGATCTGGGTGGCTGCCGCAGGACCTGTTACCAACATCCTTCTGGCCTTTGTCTCGGCCATGCTGCTGCGGTTGCTCGTTCCCCTTGCTGAAACGGTATCCGTTGGCTCGCAGTTGTCCATGATAGTCGAACCGCTGGTTATGATGCTGGCTTTCTCGGTATATATCAACCTGCTCCTGGCCATCTTCAATTTGATACCGCTGCCGCCGCTGGATGGAGGACGAGTATTGTCCGGTCTTCTGCCATACCGTCAGGCAGCGGCCCTGGCCCGCATAGAGCCTTACGGCATGCTGATTATCATTGTGCTGGTTTTCTTTACCAATATCTTTTCGTATGTCGTACTTCCGCTTCTCAATGTCGGCATTCACCTGCTGGCCGGACCGCAGAGTTATCTGATCATGGAAGTGACGCAGCGGTTGATGATGCGATGAGCCCAGTACCAATTTATACAACCAAAGGAGCATAGCTGAAATGAAACAGCGCGTAGTCAGCGGCATGAGACCGACCGGAAAGTTGCATATCGGCCATTATCACGGTGTCCTCGAAAACTGGGTCCGGATCCAGAACGATTTCGATTGTTTCTTCTTCGTGGCGGACTGGCACTCTCTGACCACCGAATATGCCGACACCTCCGGCATTAAGGAAAGCATTCGCGAGATGGTGCTGGACTGGGTAGGATTCGGACTCGACCCGGCCAAGAGCGTGGTCTTCCGCCAGAGCCTGGTGCCGCATCATTCCGAGCTGAACCTGATCCTCTCCATGATCACGCCGGTCTCCTGGCTGGAGCGCTGCCCGACCTACAAGGAGATGCAGGACAATCTGTCGGCAAAGGATCTCTCCACCTTCGGCTTTCTGGGATATCCGGTACTGATGGCCGCCGATATCATCCTCTACAAGGCCGGCAGGGTGCCGGTGGGCCACGACCAGTTGCCGCATCTGGAGGTAACCCGCGAGATCACCCGGCGTTTCAATTATCTCTATGGCAACGTATTCCCCGAGCCGGAGGCGCTTTTGACGCAGACCCCCAAGCTGCTGGGGCTGGACGGCCGCAAGATGAGCAAGTCCTACGGCAATTCGATCTACCTCTCCGATACCGCCGAGGAAACCACCAAGAAGGTCCTCTCCATGATGACCGATCCGGCCCGGGTGCGGCGCAGCGATCCCGGTGAGCCGGATGTGTGCGTGGCCTTCAATCTGCACCGGATCTATGTCCCGCAGGAAAAGCTGGACGAGATCATTCCGGCCTGCAGGGGGGCTGCCATCGGCTGTGTCGAGTGCAAGAAGATCCTGGCCGACTGCATGAACGAGCGCCTGGCCCCCTTTCGCGCCAAGCGGGAAGAGCTGGCCGCCAGGCCGCAGTTTGTCGACGACATGCTGGCTGATGGCAGCAACCGGGCTTCGCTGATCTCCGACACGGTCATGGCCGAAGTCCGCGCAGCGCTGAAGTTCTGAGATGAATTCCGTCAGTGAAACCGCCACGCGTCAAGGACGTGTGGAAACTGCGACCCTGCTGGATGGCATGCATGCGGGGTACAATGTCCACCTGGACAAGTTTGACGGCCCGCTGGACCTGCTGCTGCACCTGATCCGCAAGAACGAGCTGGATATCCGTGACATCTCGATAGCCGTCATCACCCGCCAGTACCTGGACTACATCAAGCTGATGAAAGAGCTCAACCTGGAGGTGGCCGGTGATTTCCTGGTTATGGCCGCCACGCTGCTGCAGATCAAGTCACGCATGCTCCTGCCGGTTGAAGAGCCTGAAGAGAGCGAAGTGGAAGAGGGTGATCCGCGGGCCGAGCTGATCCGGCGCCTGATGGAGTACCAGCAGTATAAAGAGGCCGGCATGCTGATCGGTTCGCGGGCCCTTCTGGGCCGCGAGGTCTTTGTCCGGACCTCTGTCGAACCGTTGCTGTCAGAGGCCCGCAATGAAGAAGGGCCGCTGGAGGTGAGCCTCTTTGAGCTGGTGGATGCCTTCCGTGTCCTGCTGGAGCGCATCCCGGCCGAGCATTTTCATGATGTGGCCGCTGCCGAGACCTTCAGTATCGCCGACTCCATTAATGAGATACTCTCCCTGCTTCAGGAGAGAGATGCCGTGCAGTTCGATGACCTGGTCCGCGATGAATTCACCAGGGAACGGGTCATTGTGACCTTCCTGGCCCTGCTGGAGTTGTGTCGCCTGAAACTGATCCGCATCTTCCAGAACGGTCCCCAGGGTAATATCTGGTTTGTCCCTGCGGTTGTGCAGGATGCCGTTGAGGAACGTCCGCTGCTGGTTCAATAATTCTGTATTCTCTGCCTCGGGAATGAATTACCCGCTTGCTGATGATAGTAACTGAAGGAATCTGCATGTCGTTGCCCGCCATCATAGAAAGCATCATATTTGCTGCCGAATCCGCTGTTTCCCTGGACCGGCTCTGCGACATGCTGTCCGAATTCGAGCGGGATGACATCCGGGTGGCACTGGCCGAACTGGCCGGCAGCCATGAAGGTCGCAACGGGGGCGTTCATCTTGCGGAGGTGGCCGGTGGCTGGCAGTTTCGTACGCGCCCCGAGTTTCACCAGTATGTGGTGCGACATGTCAAGACCAAGGCCTCCAGATTTTCCCAGTCCTCTCTGGAAACACTGGCGATCGTCGCCTACCGTCAGCCGATAACCCGCGCCGAGGTGGAGCACCTGCGAGGTGTTGATTGCGGAGGTGTGCTGAAGTCACTTCTGGAAAAACGGCTGGTACGGATCCTGGGCAAAAAGGATATCCCCGGCCGTCCCCTGATCTATGGAACATCAAAAGAATTCCTTGAAGTATTCGGCCTTAAAGACCTGAAAAGCTTGCCTACTCTCAGGGAGATTCAGTCTCTGGCGGACGTACCGCAGTTTGAACGGCAGGAAGAATTGCCCCTGGGGCAGGACGAGGGTGTGTCCGAAGAAGACTCGTTGTCGCTTTTTGAAGAGTAGAGCCCGCCGATCACGAAAAAATCCCTGTTGTAGCAACCAAGATAAGAATTATACTTTACGTGAGCTTCGTGAAGAACAGCCTCTCGGAATCGAGGAGAATGTTGTAAGCAGGAGGTGGCACCATGCAGCGTCAAGCGGCGGTGGCTGGACAGTTTTACGCGGCAGACGGCGGACAGCTTCGCAGTGACCTGGCGGCGCTGTTACCTGAAGTGCGCGGCAGTAAAAAGGTCACCGGCATTATCGCCCCCCACGCCGGTTACGTCTACTCCGGCGCCATCGCCGGACAGGTCTACGCGTCCATCGCTATCCCGGCGACGGTCCTGATCCTCGGTCCCAACCATCACGGAAGCGGCGCCGGGGCGGCCCTGTACCCGGATGGCGAATGGATGACGCCGTTGGGGCCGGTCGTCATCAACGCCCGTC
>JAJYBH010000023.1 GCA_021779135.1 Deltaproteobacteria bacterium | reverse complement strand
CAGCCAGGATTAGTCCGATAATGATTCCTTTTTTCTTCACTGCACACCTCCGGTAAGTTCTGTTGCCACTGCTGTTTCAAGCTTCACAAGAGCTGCCTGCCGATCATGCAGCGCCGCCAGATAGCTGTCGTTGACTTCGAAAAATTTCTTCTGTTCCTGAATGACGGTCAGAATGCCGACTTCACCGAGCCGATAGGCCTCCTGGGTAAGTTTCAGGTTTTCTTCAAGCTGGGGAATGATGCTCGATTTGTAGAGCGAAAGAACTTTTTCGGCATTTTTAAAACTGGCGTAGGCCGTTTCTACTTCCCGCTCAGCGCTCCTGATGGCGGCTGTCAGGCGGCTTTCGGTGCTGTTCCGCTTGGCCCTGGCCTCCTGAACACCGGCCTGGTTCCTGTCAAACACGGGGATGGGCATAGATAACTTCAAGCCGATAGTATAACCCGTTTCCTTGCCCTCAATCCCGCCGATCTCCATGGTGGTCGTATCTCGTCTGAAAGCAAGGCCGGCTGTAAGGTCCGGAATCCCTTCAGCCCGTGCAAGGGTGATGTCCGATTCCCCCCTGTTCTTTTCGGATTCCAGTGCGTTGCGGTCCGGTCGCTTCTCATGGGCCAGCTGCTTGAGGTCAACCAGGTTTTTCTGCAGAAGTATTTCCGTTTCAAACGTTCCGACAATCGAAGGGTCTTCACCAGGCGGAAGTCCCATGAGTGTCAGAAGTTTTGCCTGATTCTGGCTCAGCGCTTTTTCAACTTCAATTTTTGCGCCTTCGCTCCGTGCCAGTTCCACCTTGACCAGGTTCATTTCTAATTCAGGAATATCCCCTGCCGCCAGTCGCTCCTTCGTCACATCCAGGAGCTGACGATTGAGCGCAATGGAGCGGTCCAACAGGGAGATCCGCTGCTGGGCCAGAATGGCATCGTAAAAAGCCGTCTTGACCTCTTCGCGAAGCAGTCGCTCCCGGTCAGCCAACTGCCAACGGTACATCTCCAATTCCTGTTCGGCGATGGCAAGCCGTTTCTGCCGCTTTCCCGCCAGGAAGAACTCCTGTGACACCCCCAGCGACAGGCTGTTCTCGGCACTGCTGCCGGTCAGAGCGCCGGTGCCACCTTCCAGTTCAAGGGTCGGATTAGGCAGGAGTCCCGCCCTGACCTTAGCGGCATCACGGATACCTTTTTCTTCACGAAATGCTTTGAGGTCGCCGTTATTCTGTAACGAAAGCTCGACGACTTGCGGCAGTGCCAGTTTTCGTGTTTCAGCAAACACTGGGGTTGACGATAAAATAGATACAATTCCGGGCACAAGGAGCCACGCTCCTCTTCCAAATACAGTTGTTCCCAAAGGAATAACCTCCTTTATTCAGTTTTGAATGATGAGATATAAAGCGGTTGCGGACGCACCACGAGATACAGTTGTCCATGGATGGGGACGTACTACTCCCTGTGCGGTGTTTTAGGCTTGCTTTTGCGGGGGAATAAACTTGGAAAGATAGACTTCGGGTAGGTGCTTGAAAGGATCTGACTTGATTAGATCAGAAATTATAGGGCGATAGCTAAGCTGAAGCGGTTGAATGGTCAGGGGCGCATGGCAAACGCAGTTGATACAGGTATTGCAGCCATCATAGTCCGTGTGCTGCTCGCCGGGAAAGCTCGGGCATTGGTGAGGCACGGACATTTCAGCATGTGATGCGTGTTTATCGCCCAGGGCCAGGTGACGTTCCATCGCATGGGCGCTCTCATGTACGCAATGGATTGTGACGGCAGAAATGACCGCAATCAGAATCCAGGATATGTATTTCAAGCGGATTGTTTTTCTCATAAATGATATCGGAAGAATGACAAACTCTTCAAAACTTGTCAAGAATCTATTTGTTATATGCACATGCTTCTTGAGCATAAGAGCCGTTGGTTTTGTCAAAAACTTCCCGGCTCGAATGCATACAAAAGCTAGTCCAGCTTGTTGATCGAAATCACCGTCTTCCCCGCGTTGAACAGCCCCGCATGCTGGATGACTTCCAGCAGCAGCACCTCGTGTGTGTCTGCGTCATAGGCGTAGTCGGCCAGATAACTGGGCGTCAGCCGGGTGTGCCAGGCCTCCCGGAGCATGGCGCCGCTCCACTGCAGGCCGAATAAGGTGTGTTTGTTATAGGAGCGGTTGTTGCCGATGCTGAAGCTGCCCTCGTTACGAGGCACGATCAGGGTTCCGTCCGGCAGTGCCGTGATGCGCTGTTCCAGGAAGTTCCAGCTGAGGTTGTCCGCTTTTGCGCGCAGTTGTGATACGGATTCGTAGTTGAAGTATGTCTCAGAACCGCCGTATTTGTCGCTGCTCTTCCAGAGCTCGCTGCCGTCGGCCGCAAAGACGATCAGGTAGCCATCCTCGTCCATGACGATCCATCTATCCGCACCGGCCCCGTCCTTGAAACGGCTGAAGTTGAAGATGTTGCCCGGACGGGGCAGTATCCTGGCATTGCTCGCGTCGAAATGGCGGCCCGATTTTACCAGTTCGGCAATGTCCCCCTGGTATTCTCCGCTACTGCTCACCGCCTGGCCGAAGACCGTACGCCCCTTGAATCCGGGCCCGATGCCCCGCAACAACCAGGGCAGATTCTCGGCGATCAGTTCCAGACCGTTGTCCGAGGGGAGGTATACCCGCGAGCTGACCGTTTTGCGGTCCACGATGGAGACATACAGCTCGGGTACGCCATCATGGTCCAGGTCGGCCGTGTCGATGGCCAGGATCTTGGCCGAGACCGGGAGGGTAATCCCGGCGACCTGCTTCAGCCCGGCGCCCTTGCGCAGATAACGGATCGATTGCCCCCCGGCAATAAATATTTCCCTTTCGCCCGACGGCAGGGTGCGCCCCAGCGCCAGGGAGCTGAACACGCCGGTCAGGGGCTCACTGCTCCAGGTTCCGGGTGCGTTTTGGGGGGGGATATCCGATTTGACGACGTAGCTCTCCTTCCCGGAGGGCACGCTCACCGGGGCCGCGACCTTGTAGTCAGAGGCTGTTGTGGCGGTCTTTGTCTCGGCGGGGGCGGGTTGTGGAGCGGGAACCGGCGCTGCGCTGGCCGCGGTCGTCTGCTGAACCTTGGCCAGCTCGTTGTCGAGCTTCCGTGCCAGGCGCCCGAAGGCCGGGAGCAGGTCGTCCTGGCTTTCGCCCTGCTCGTATACCTTGGACAGCGAGCCATTGAGTGAGTTTTTGATTAGCACATCGACACTGAACATCTTTCCAAACTGGGCATAGCTGCCGAACAGCTGCAATTCGGACTGTTCCGGCTTCTCGACAAGCTGGGCCTGGCCCGGATTCAGGCGGGAGGCCAGCAGCCCCTGGAGCGTGACCTTGAGCTCGTCCTTGTTCGCCGCGCCGGCAACATTGAATTCGGCCACGTATGTCTTCAGTGGTGCTGCCGAGGAAACGTGCGGCGCGGCGAGAAGCAGGAGAGCCGAAACACAGGCAAGCAGGATTCTGGGCATATGTACTCCTTCACAAACAGATAAATGGCAGGAACATGTTATACCTAACCATGCCGCTATCCGTAAACGAAAAAATAGGCGCAAGGTGCGCGCGAACAACTTCTGTTGACGCCCCATCACAGGCCTGCTACAAAAACATGCACCCAACGGCAATTCATTGACCTCATCCCCCTATGGAACCCGGACAACCATGACTGAATCGAGCAAAGGCACCCTCTACGCGCTGCTGGCAGTGGCGATGTTCTCAACCCTCGGCACCGGTTTCAAGGTGGCGGTGAACCGCCTGGACAGCTACTCGGTGGTTGTCTGGATGGGTCTCTTTGCCACTCTGGCGCTGTTTCTGTATCTCGCCGCCCTGGGGCAGTTGCATACGGTTGTCGCCGAACTGCGCCAACGGCCGTTATTTTTCCCGCTGGCCGGAATGATCGGCCTCGGCGTCCAGCAGATTCTCTGCCTGCGCACCTATGAGCTGATCCCCGCCAGCCAGGCGGTGATCCTGCATTACACCTATCCGCTGATGATGCTGGTGCTGGCCCGCCTGTTTTTCCATGAAAAATCCGGCTGGCCGGCGGTCATGTGTGTTCTGCTGGGTTTCGCGGGGGTCTGTCTGCTGGTAATATCCGGCCAGACCCTGGGGGATGTGCGCCTTTCAGCCGGAGTGGCCGCGGCGCTGGGAACGGCCCTTTCTTTCGCCCTGTTCTGTGTACTGATCAAACATGCCCGTTTCTCCATAACCGCCGGCATGCTGCTCTTCAACCTGTTCGGGCTCGGATTCCTGCTCTGCCTGCTGCCGCTCTACCCCATGCAGTGGGCGCCCGGTGCCTCTGTTCTTGCCCTGCTGGCCTATCTGGGGCTCTTTCCAACGGCACTGGCCTTCATCCTCTGGAACCGCGCCCTGCGTATGATCCCCACCGGACGGTCCTCCAACTGTGCCCTGCTGGTGCCGATCTTCTCGCTGATCTGTATCGCACTGGTGCTGAAGGAGCGTATCTCCGCCATGCAGGCGCTTGCCATGGCAATCGTGCTGGGGTCGGTGTTTTTGAATGTATTCCTGGCACAGCGCTCCAGCCAAGCCCTGCCGGATCCCCGGCAAACCGTTTCCACGCCGTTGAACGGGACAGAATCACGTTGACGGTGGAATGTAGGCAATGATATTGTTTTTAATCTTGCAGCCGCATCATATTTAATCTCCCGGAGGCGTACGATGAAAAAGAGTTTGAGTCTGGCAGGTATATTTTTGCTGGTTTCCCTGGCGCTGTTGTCAACGGCCTTTGCCGCCGAGGCCCCCAAAAAGGTGCTGATCGGGGTGTCCAAGATCGTCTCCCACCCCGCCCTGGATGCCGTTGTCAAAGGCCTGCAGGATGAGTTGGCCGCCGAGAGAATCAACGCCGAGTATGACCTGCAGAATGCCAACGGCGATATCAATGCCGCCTCTTCCATAGCCAACAAATTCCAGTCGGAAAAGGTCACGCTGGCCGTCGGCGTCGCCACCCCCACCTCCCAGTCACTGGTCAATACCCTCAAGGGTATCCCGGTTGTCTTCACCGCCGTCACCGACCCGGTCAAGGCCGGATTGGTCGCTTCGCTCAAAAAAGGTGACCGGAATGTCACCGGCGTGTCCGACATGACCCCGGTGAAACAGCAGATAGAATTGCTGCTCAGGATCAAAAAGATCAAACGCCTCGGCCATATCTACACCAGCTCCGAAGAAAACGCGGTCGTGCTAGCCGGTATCGTCAAGCAAGCCTGCAAGGAGCTGGGCATCGAATACGTGGAGACCACCGTTTCCAAGTCCGCGGAAGTAAAGCAGGCGGTCCAGGCGATCATCAGACGCGTGGATGCCCTCTACATCAGCACCGACAACACGGTCGTCTCCGCCATGAGTGCCGTTGCCGACGTGGCCATGAAGGCCAAGGTACCGATCATGTCGGCTGATCCGAGCTCTGCCGAAAACTACCCGGTCCTGGCTGCCTGGGGTTTTGACTATTACAAGATGGGACGCGTCACCGGCAAGCTGGTCGCGGAAATCCTGAAGGGCAAAAAACCGGAGCAGATCCCGACCCGCTTCATGACCAAAACCAGCGACATCGACCTGCTGATCAACCTGGACGTGGCCAGAAAACTCGGCCTGACCTTTCCCAAGGATATCGTCAAGAGCGCCAACAAGATTGTTCAAAACGGCAAGCTGACCAAGAAATAATCAACAGCACCGGAACGCGGATCAGCACTGAAAAGACCCGCTCAATCCGCGTTCCAGTGCGGGTAAAATCCACACAGACTAAAGGACACACGGCGCAGCTATGATCGAAGGGATTCTGGTAGAAGGTCTGATTTACGGGATCATGGTCCTGGGGGTGTTCATCACCTTCCGGGTGCTCGATTTTCCCGACCTGACCGTGGACGGTTCGTTCCCGCTGGGTGCGGCCCTGATGGTGCAGTGCATCCTGCTGGGCACCAATATCTGGCTGGCGCTGCTGGTGGCGTTCATCGGCGGGGTGCTGGCCGGCGTCACCACGGCGCTGATTCACAACCACCTCAAGGTGCCCAACCTGCTGGCCGGCATCCTGACCATGACCATGCTCTATTCGATCAACATCCGCATCATGGGCAACCGCGCCAATGTGCCGGTCCTCAAGGAGGAGACCATCCTCTCCAGGGTGACCGAGATGTTCGCCGACAGAATCCCGGAAGAGTATGTCCTGCTGATCTTCTTCCTGCTGGTCGTGATCATCATCAAGGTCCTGGTCGATATGTTCTTCCGCACGGACCTGGGCATGACCATGGGCGCCATGGGCAACAACGAGCAGATGGTCATCTCCCAGGGGGTCAACCCCAAGACCCTCAAGACCATCGGTGTCGGCCTCTCCAATGGCCTGGTGGCCATATCGGGCGCATTCGCGGCCCAATACCTCGGATTTGCCGACGTCGGTCTGGGCCAGGGCATCATCATCTCCGGACTGGCCTCGGTCATGATCGGCGAGTTTCTGGTCATGAAGAGCAACCGCATCGGCGTGTTGACCCTCTGCGCCATCGCCGGCTCGATCCTGTTTCACGGGGTCATGTACCTGGGGCGCTATTACGGCTATCTGATCCAGATGACCCCCAATGACCTCAACCTGATCAAGGGCGTCCTGATCATCGTGCTGCTGGTGATAACCCAGAGCAAGAAACTGAAAAAGGCCGCCATCAAGGCTATGGTGGACAAATGATCGCACTCACGAATGTTTCCATGGTATTCAACCCCGGCACGGTCAACGAGAACCAGGCCATCAGCAACATCAACCTGCGGATCAGGGAAGGCGATTTCATTACCGTCATCGGCAGCAACGGTGCCGGCAAGTCCACGCTCTTCAACCTGATCGCCGGCACCATCATCCCGAGCGAGGGCAGCATCTCCCTGAACAACCGCGACATCACCCGTGAACCGGAGTACAAGCGCGCCCGCTATATCGGCCGCATCTTTCAGAACCCGCTGCTCGGCACCGCTTCCAACATGAGCCTGGAAGACAACATGATGATCACCTACAAAAAAGGCTTCAAGTGGCTGAAACGGAGCCTGAACAACCGCATGCGCGATTATTTCAGGACCGAGCTGACCCAGCTGAAAATGGGGCTGGAGGGACGCATGAAGGAGAACCTGGCCATGTTTTCCGGCGGCCAGCGCCAGGCCCTGACCCTGCTGATGATGGTCCTGTCGAAACCGGACCTGATCCTGCTGGACGAGCACACCGCCGCCCTCGACCCCAAAAACGCCCAGATCGTGCTGGAGCTGACCCACAAGTTCATCAGGGAATACAAGCTCACCTCCATGATGATCACCCACAACATGAGCCACGCCATTGAGTTCGGCAACCGCCTGCTGATGATGGACAAGGGCGAGATCATCTTCGATGTGGAAGGCGAGGAAAAAAAGGCCCTGACCGTCGAAAAACTGATCGACAAGTTCCATCAGATCCGCCACAAGACCTTCGAGAACGACCGGACGCTTTTGTCGGAAGAGTAGCTGTCCGTGCAGTCCCTACAGATACAAAAACGCCGTGCGGCTTGAGCTGCACGGCGTTTTTTATACCTGACACGCACCCTCTCGGGCATAAGGGAGATTTGGGGGGACTGGCTTAAACCTTCTTTTCCTCCATATAGGCATTGAAGCGCCGCACATGCCCCAGGGCGATCTCCCGGGCACGCTCGGCCTCACCGGCGGACACCGCTGCCACAATGTTTTTCAGATCGCTGAAGTTCTCCTGCAGCAGTTCCGTGTTCCAGGGAAGGTAGTTCTCGTAATAGGTGTGGATATTGTGGTAGACGCTGGTGAGCACGGCAATGAAGAGCGGGTTGCCACTGATGCGCGCCAGCGCCAGGTGGATCTGTTCGTCGGTGCGGACAAACGAATCCCACCCTTTGCGCCCTTCCTTGAGATACCCGCCCGCTTCATCCAGCAGCCCTTCCAGCACGAGCCGATCCTGCTCCGTGGCCCGCTGGGCGGCCAGCGCGGCCACCCCTCCCTCCAGGCCCTCGCGGAACTCGGCCAGGTCACGCAGCGACACGGCGCGGTTGCGAATCAGCAGCCCCAGGTTATCGCTGAGGTTTTCGCTGTTCACCTCCCTGACGATCGAGCCGCCGGCCACGCCGGTCCGGATTTCGATCAGCCCTTTCTGCTCCAGCACGCGCAAGGCCTCGCGCAGCGTCCCCCGGCTTATGCCGAACTGCTCCTTCAGCTCGCGTTCAGCGGGAAGCTGCCGGCCCGGCTTGAGCGTCCCCTCCATGATGGCTTCCTGAATCTGCTCGACCACGTCCTGATAGGCCTTGTTCTGTTTGACCGTCTTGAACATGCGACATCCCCTGCAAATCTTGGTAAAATAAAACCATACGATTCAGACGTGACTAGCCCGGATAAAGCGGATACGTGCGTTAACCAAATTATTTTCTGCCTGAAAAGCGCAGAAAATAATTTCTAACTTACTAATGGTAGAACCACTGTATCATCACCTCGTGTGTTTGGCAAGCATGAGAGGCGCAAAAAGACTAAATTACCAGGCAGTTAAAGATTGTCGCTTGACACGTTTCCTGGATTATTTTACTAATGGTCTAACCATTCACTACGGCATTAATTACTCTCGCCGCCACATTCAAGGAGCCGACGATGCACGACACGGAACTCAACACGAAGATCATCAATCGAGGCAAGGCGTTTTTTTCAACCGTTGCCGGGGAAAAACCATCCCTCTTCAACAAGGGGGCCTGGATGGGCAAGGTAATGGACTGGAGCATGCAGAACGAACAGTTCAAGATCCAGATGTTCCGTTTCGTGGACGCCTTTCCGTCGCTGACCACCGGCAAACTGCTCACCGACCACATCCGCGAGTATTTCGGCGAGGAACAGGATATGCCGCCGGTTCTCAAGAGCGGCGCCAAGATGGCCGGCATGCTTGGCTCCCTGGGCGGTGCGGTGCTCAACAAGGTCATTTCGGCCAACATCCAGGAGATGGCCCGCCAGTTCATCGTCGGCGAGAATACCCGCGAAGCGGTCAGGAACATCGAAAAACTGCGCAGGGATGGTTTTGCCGCCGTGGTGGACGTGCTGGGCGAGGCCACACTGACCGAGGAGGAGGCCGAGGAGTATGTGGGCACCTACCTGGAGGTGCTGGAGAGCCTGAGGAAAGAGCAGCAGGGCTGGAAGGGACTGCCCGGCACGGGCGGCGACGCGGCGCTGGACTGGGGGCACGCCCCGCGGATCAATGTCGCCGTCAAACCGACCGCGCTCTTTGCCCTGGCCAATCCCCAGGATTTTGAGGGTTCGGTCATCGCCATGCTCAGGCAGCTGCGCCGCATCGCGGCCAAGGTTGTCGAGGTGGGCGGCTTCCTCTGCATCGATATGGAGTCCTACCGCCACAAGGCCATCATCATCGAGCTGTACAAGCGCCTGAAGATGGAATACCGCGACTACCCCCACATCGGCATCGTGCTGCAGGCCTACCTGAAGGACACGGACCAGGACCTGGACGACCTGCTGGCCTGGGCCAGGGAGCGGGATACCCAGATTTCGATACGGCTGGTCAAAGGGGCCTACTGGGACTACGAGTGCGTCAAGGCCAAGCAGAACGGCTGGGAGGTCCCGGTCTGGACGATCAAGGCCGAGAGCGATGCCGCCTTCGAGCGCCAGGCGCGGGTGATCCTGGAGAACCACCGTATCTGCCACTTTGCCTGTGCCTCTCACAATATCAGGACCATCTCGGCCGTCATGGAGATCGCCCGGTACTTGAACGTCCCCGAATCACGCTACGAGTTCCAGGTGCTGTACGGCATGGCCGAACCGGTCCGCAAGGGGATCCTCAAGGTTGCCGGCCGCATCCGCCTCTACTGCCCGTATGGCAACATGGTCCCCGGCATGGGCTATCTGGTGCGCCGCCTGCTGGAAAATACCGCCAACGAATCCTTCCTGCGCCAGAGCTTTGCCGAGGACGCCCGGATAGAACGCCTGCTGGAGGACCCGGCCGTCACCGCCCAGCGGGAACGCGATGAGCGTTCGAAAAAACCGCGCCAGACCACGAGCGCTCCCGGCGGGCTGGTCCGCTTTGACAACGCGGCCATGGTCGATTTCACGCGGGTCGATCACCGGGCCGCCTTCCCCGTTGCGATTGCCAGCGTCCGCACACAACTGGGCCGGACCTATCCGCTCTACATCGACGGGAAAGAAATTGTCACCGCTGATACCTACAACACGGTCAACCCGGCCAACCCGGACGAGGTGCTGGGCAGGATCTGCCAGGCCGGGACTGGTGAGGTAAGCCAGGCCATCGCCGCTGCCAGGAAGGCCTTCCCGGCCTGGCGCGACACCGGCCCCCGCGAGCGGGCCGAGTACCTGCTGAAGGGCGCCGAGGCGGCCCGCGCCCGTATCTTCGAACTGTCCGCCTGGCAGGTGCTGGAGATCGGCAAGCAGTGGGACCAGGCCTATGCCGATGTCACCGAGGCCATCGACTTCCTGGAGTACTATGCCCGTGAGATGATCCGCCTCGGCGAACCGCAGCGCGTGGGCCATGCCCCGGGCGAGATCAACCACTATTTCTATGAGCCAAAAGGGATTGCCGCCATCATCTCCCCCTGGAACTTCCCCCTGGCCATCAGCCTGGGCATGGCCTCGGCCGCGATCGTCGCCGGCAACCCGGTGGTTTTCAAACCCTCCAACATCACCGGCATCATCGGCTGGCACCTGGTGGAGATCTTCCGCGCGGCCGGCCTGCCGGAGGGTGTCTTCAACTACGTGCCGGGCAAGGGTTCGGTCATCGGCGATTTCCTGGTCGATCACCCCGATATCTCCCTGATCGCCTTCACCGGATCGGTGGAGGTCGGCCTGCGCATCATCGAGCGGGCCGCAAAGGTGCACCCCGGTCAGGCCAACGTCAAAAAGATCATCTCCGAGATGGGGGGCAAGAACGCCATCATCATCGACGACGACGCCGATCTGGACGAGGCGGTGCCGCACGTGCTCTACTCGGCTTTCGCTTTCCAGGGCCAGAAGTGTTCGGCCTGTTCACGGGTGATCGTGCTGGATGCGGTCTATGACAGGTTTGTGGACCGATTGGTCAAGGCGGCCAGGGTCTACCAGGTGGGACCAGCGGAGGATCCGAAATTCTCCATGGGAGCCGTGTCGGATGCAGCGGCGCAGAAGAACATCAAGGAGTACATCGAGGTCGGCAAACAGGAGGGGAGATTGCTCTACTCCAGCCCGGTTCCCGAAGGTGCGGGCTACTGGGTGCCGTTGACGATCATCGACGGCATCACACCCCGGCATCGCATCGCCCAGGAGGAGATCTTCGGACCGGTACTGGCGGTCATGCGCGCCAGGGACTTCGACCAGGCCATCGAGTGGGCCAATTCCACCCGCTTTGCCCTGACCGGCGGCATCTTCAGCCGCAGCCCCGTCCACCTGACCCGGGCCCGCCGTGAATTCCGCGTCGGCAACCTGTACATCAACCGCAACAATACCGGGGCGCTGGTAGGGCGCCAGCCCTTCGGCGGTTCGCGCATGTCGGGCGTCG
Source organism: Deltaproteobacteria bacterium (assembly GCA_021779135.1). Taxonomy (GTDB): domain Bacteria; phylum Desulfobacterota; class Desulfuromonadia; order Geobacterales; family Pseudopelobacteraceae; genus CAIPTY01. The sequence goes on along the minus strand of JAJYBH010000023.1, from coordinate 22,187 downwards.
GCACCAAGGCCGGCGGCCCCGATTACCTGCTGCATTTCATGGACCCGCGGGTAGTTACGGAGAACACCATGCGGCGCGGGTTCGCGCCGATCGAGGAGGATGATGACTGGCTGGAATAATGTTTACAGCTTGAACTGAAGCACCAGACGCTGCAACTCTACCGCATTGCCTTTCAATTGCGCCGCTGACGTGGCCGATTCATTCGCGCCTTGAGACGTTTGATGGATTACCTCGGTAATCTGTTGCATGTTGCTGGAGATTTCGCTGGTGGTGGCGGTCTGTTCTTCGGCGGCAGTGGCTATCTGGTTGATCTGCATGGCCACCGCATTGATCTGCTCCAGAATATCTCGCAGAGCGGTTCCGGATTTGGCAGCCTCCGCGGTGCCGGCCTCCACCTGAAGCACCCCCTGCTCCATAACGGCAACCGCATTCCTGGTTTCATTCTGTATGGCCTTGATCATTCCATCGATCTCCTTGGTGGCGCGAGTCGTGCGTTCAGCCAGGGCGCGCACTTCATCGGCAACCACTGCAAAACCGCGGCCCTGATCGCCCGCACGGGCGGCTTCGATGGCAGCATTCAGCGCCAGCAGGTTCGTCTGGTCGGCAATATCCTCGATCGTACCGATAATGGCGCCGATCTGATCGGAGCGCGCCCCGAGATTTTCTACCGTCCTGGCCGACTCCTTGACCCTGGCCGCGATATTGCCCATGACAAGTATGGTTGATTCGACAACCGCCGCTCCGTTCCGGGCGGATAAAGATGCCAGTTGAGCCCCTTCGGCGGCCATCTGACAGTTCCTGGCGATGTCGCATGAGGTAGCCGACATCTCTTCGCCAGCGGTGGCCACGGTTCCGGATTGCGCGGCAACTTCCTCGGCGCCGGTTGCTATCTGCTCCGCCGCTGTTGTGAGCTGGGTGGCGGCGGCCGCCACTTGGTTCGAGGTGCCTGCCACCTGGCCGATGATGGAGCGGAGGTTCTCGGTCATCGTCTTGAATGAGCAGGACAGACGTCCTATTTCGTCATTGGAGGTGCAGACGACATCGATATCAAGTTCTCCTCTGGCTACCAGTTCTGTTTGCCTGGCCAGCATGGTCGTCGGGACCGTTATTGACCTGGCGATCAGGTATGCAACCACGATTGTAACCACTATTAAAACGACCAGCACCACCCCTATTCCGACGATGATGTTTTTCATCTGGGCAGCCACATCATCCACGTAGATGCCGGTGCCGACAACCCAGCCCCAGGGCTGGTATAACTCCACATAGGATACTTTTGGAACCGGTGTGCTGTTGCCGGGTTTCTCCCAGGCATAGTCAACAAAACCCTTTCCCTTCTCTTTGCATATTCTTGCAAACTCTACAAATATGGCCTTGCCGTTTGGATCCTTGTTGTCACTCAGCTCCTTGCCATCCAGTTCAGGCTTCAAGGGGTGCATGATCATTCGTGGCACCATATCATTGATCCAGATGTAGTTATTTTCATCATACCGGATGGCGGCGATCCGCCCGGCCGCCTGCTTCTGGGCATCCTCCCTGGAGATAATCCCGGCGTCGACCTGTTTCTGGTACGTCGTCAGAAGACTTATCACTCCCTGCACCTGGAAACTGACCGTTTCTTTTTTTTCTTTCATTATTATCCCGCGCATGAACGGGACCAATGCAAACACCGTCGCAGCAATCAGCAGTACGCTGCTCAGGGCCGACAGGCTCATGATTTTCGAGAAAATTCCCCAGTCCTTGTAAGCCTTGAACATGGTAGCTCCTTCCGTTTACATGATAGAACTACAATTAAAATTCTGCTGTTTACACAGCATAATTTGAGCCCAATAATGCCGGCAGATTAATTATATTATTTACACACATAATTCAGGCAGTTACATCTCATGGCAGGCGAGGGCAACCGGGCGCTCGAGAGTAACGTACTAAAATAACGGGCATTTATTACTTTCTTCGGTGATATGGCGTACAACTGGGAAACGGCAATGGGGAATTTGTCGTCTGTGCACACTGGGGGGACTGATATTATCAGGTCGGACCAGGCAGCAATGAACGCTGTTGAGCGGATTTGTGCCGATTGATGACAAAGGCGGCGGGTGGGTGAGGGATAGTTATCCCGACCAGTTATTTGACGTACGTAGCTTTATTTTGCTTTTGCTGAGAAAGCAGCAGGGGAAGGCAGCGACGCGATCATCACCGCCAGCAGGATGACGCTCCCGCCGATGAAGAACGAAACCGTGAGCTGCTCCCCCAGGACAAGCCACCCCAGCAGGGCGCCCACGACCGGCTGCAGGAAGAAGAACACCGAGCCGGTACCGGCTTCGACCAGGCTCAAGCCCTTGTTCCAGAAATAAAAGGCACCGGCCGTTGCCACCACCCCCAGATAGAGGACAGCTCCCCACAGCAGCGGATTGCTCAGGCCGTGTACCGGCAGAAAATGCCATTCCACAACCATGACCGGCGTCGTCATGATCGCGGCCCAGAATACGGCGCCGGTCGTGATCGCCAGCGGAGAGAGGCTGGCGGAGAATTTGCGGGCCAGGACCGAGAGCAGCGCCCAGGTGACCGCCGCGCCGATCAGGGCCAGATTGCCGGCCAATGCCCATCCGCCACCTGACGTACCTGAATCCCACCCGACGACGATGATCACCCCCGCGGTTGCCATCAGCACCGAGATCAGCTTGCGGCGTGTCAGCCGCTCCCCCAGCATCAGCCAGGCGAAGAGCAGGATAAAGGCCGGACTGGCCGAGGTGATGATGGCGCCATTGTGGGCTGATGACAGGCGGGTGCCGATGAACTGCAGCCCGACCGACACAAAATACCCCACGAAGCCGATCGAGAGAAAAGCGCGCTGGTCGGCCCGCGTAAGAGGAGTCTTGTGTTGACGCACAGCCAGGGGGAACAGTACGCAGAATCCGGTGATATAGCGCAGCCAGAGCAGGGTAAAGGGAGGGATGAAATCCAGGGCGTACTTGCTGACCACATACATGCCGCCCCAGATGGAGGCCGCCAGGGCCAGGGCACAATAGCCCCAATAGTTATGACGTTGAGTTTGGACCAAGAGAGACCGCCCTGTGTGCCTGGAAAATGCTTTGAACCCCCTTGGAATAGCACGGCGGGCCGGTCCGGGTAAAGTTACGTTTTAATTGGTCTAACAATTCACTTGCAGAACCGCTGTTTACTGTGGTAAAAAATAGAATTTCCAAGTGATTTCATCAACATAAAATTAGTTGTTTTTCAGCAACTTTGCATCCAGCGCAGGTAGACACCATGTTTTTACAGCAACTTATCAACGGAATAGCGCTCGGCAGCACCTATGCCCTGATCGCCCTCGGCTATACCATGGTCTACGGCATCATCACCCTGATCAACTTTGCCCATGGTGAGATTTTCATGGTCGGCGCTTTCGTCGGACTTCTGATGGTCGGCTACTTCAAGCTGAACCTGTTTCTGGCAATGGCCATCGCCATGATCTTCTGCATGATCATGGGGGTGTTGATCGAGTTCATCGCCTACCGCCCGCTGCGCAAATCGTCGCGTCTGTCGGCGCTCATCTCGGCCATCGGCGTCTCGATCTTCCTGTCATCACTGGCCATGATGGTCTTCGGCGCCAATGCCAAGGGCTTTCCCAGCGAGGCATTTCCGTCGCACCAGATCCACATCGGCAAGGCCGACATCTCCACATTGCAGCTCCTGATCATCGGCGTCTCCGCCCTGTTGATGCTGGCCCTGGAGTTCATCGTCCAGAAAACCAAGATCGGCAAGGCCATGCGCGCCACCTCCGAAGACTACAACACCGCCGCGCTGATGGGCATCAACGTCAATTTTGTCATCTCTTTCACCTTTGCCCTCGGCTCTGCCCTGGCGGCGGCCGGCGGTGTGCTGGTGGGTGTGCTGTTTAACTCGGTCTCCTTCAACATGGGGATGATGGCCGGCCTGAAGGCCTTTGCCGCCGCTGTTCTGGGCGGTATCGGCTCGATCCCCGGCGCCATGCTGGGCGGCCTCCTGCTGGGTGTGGCCGAGGTCTTCGGGGTTGCCATCGGTTACTCTTCCTACCGCGATGCCATCGCCTTCGCTATTCTAGTGCTGGTCCTTCTGGTCCGCCCCACCGGGCTTCTGGGGCAGAAGATTCAGAAAAAGGTCTGACGATGTTTCAGAACATGCTCAACTCTCTCGATCCCTATACCATGCAGATCCTGGTCAATATCGGCATCGGCATCATCCTGGCGCTGGGGCTCAACATCATCACCGGCCTGACCGGGCAGCTTTCGCTGGGGCACGCGGCCTTCATGAGTGTCGGCGCCTTTGCCGGGGCGCTGTTGACCATCAAAACCGGGGTCCCTTTTTACCTCAATATCCTGCTGAGCGGCCTGATTACGGCAGTTGTAGCCGCGGCCATCGGCTGGCCGATCCTGCGCCTGACCGGTGATTATCTGGCCATCTGCACCCTGGGGTTCGCCGAGATCGTCAAGGTGGTCTTCCTCAATCTGGAGGTGACCAACAAGGCGCTCGGCCTGACCGTCCCCACTCCCCGTTCGGATCTGTCCATGCCGGTGATCGTACTGATCGTTGTCGTTCTGGTGATCGCAGCTTCGGCCTTTATTGAAAACTCGCGTTTCGGCCGGGCGCTCAAAGCCATCCGCGACGACGAAATCGCCGCGGAATCAATGGGTATCAACATCGCCCGCTACAAGGTGCAGTCCTTTGCGGTCAGCGCCTTCATGGCCGGCGTCGGCGGCTGCCTCTATGCCCATTTCCTGGGGTATATCAACCCCTCGGACTTCGGTTTCATCAAATCGATCGATATGCTCAGCATGGTTGTTCTGGGTGGTCTGGGGAGCATTCCCGGCACGGTCTTCGGCGCAACAATCCTGTCGGCGGCGCCGGAATTCCTGCGCTTCATGTCGCAGTACCGCATGCTGGTCTACGGGGCCCTGCTGGTCTTCCTGATGGTCTTCCGACCCAACGGCCTGCTGGGCGGCATTGACTTTACCGGACTGGTGCTGCGCAAGCTCGGGGTCAAGCCGCGCGGCGAGATCCGCAAAGAGGGGGGGCACTGATGGCACTCCTCAAGCTGGACAATACCACGATCCGTTTCGGCGGTCTGGTGGCGGTGAACGCTGTCAACCTGGAAGTCGAAGAGGGTGAAATCCTGGCCCTGATCGGCCCCAACGGCGCCGGCAAGAGCACAATCTTCAACCTGATCACCGGCATCTACCCCCCCACCGAAGGAAATATCAGCTTCAAGGGCAAGAGTATCGCCGGGCTGTCGCCGCATATCATCGCCGGCAGCGGAATCGGACGCACGTTCCAGAACATCCGGCTGTTCGGCGAACAGACCGTGCTCGATAACGTCCTGATCGGCGCCCATACCCGCGGGAAATGGAACCTGACCGGGGCACTGCTGCAGTACCTGCCGGCGGTGCGCAGGGAAGAGGGGCGCTTGCTGGAGTTGGCCATCCGCTGCCTTACCAAGGTCGATCTGGCCCACAAAGCCTGCGAACTGGCCTGCAACCTGCCTTACGGAGAGCAGCGCCGCCTGGAGATAGCGCGGGCATTGGCCATCGAACCGGCCCTGATACTGCTGGATGAGCCGGCCGCCGGCATGAACCCGCAGGAAAAACAGACCCTGCTCAAAATGGTGCGGAACATCCGTGACGACGGAGTGACCGTCTTCCTGGTCGAGCACGACATGAAATTCGTCATGGGACTCTCCGACCGGATCGCGGTGCTGGATTACGGCAGCAAGATCGCCGACGGAAGCCCGGAGGAAGTCCGTGCCAATCCGGCCGTGATCGAGGCCTATCTGGGAAAAGGAGCTGCGCACTGATGCTTGCCGTCGAGAACCTTTCCGTCAACTATGGCGCCATCCGCGCCCTGCACCAGGTGACATGCCGCGTGGAGCAGGGCGAAATCGTGGCGCTGATCGGCGCCAATGGCGCCGGCAAGACCACGATTCTTAACACCATCTCCAGCATCGTTCCCTCGATCAGCGGGAGCGTTTCTTTCGAGGGTGACGACATCACCCGTATGCCGCCGCACCTGATCGTCCGCAAGGGCATCTGTCAGGTGCCGGAAGGCCGGCGGGTGTTCGCCCGCATGAGCGTGCAGGAGAACCTGGAGCTGGGCGGCTACATCCTGACCAGCAAACAGGATATATCCCAGGGCATTGAACGGGCCTTCACCCTCTTCCCGCGACTGGCGGAACGACGCAAGCAGGATGCCCGGACCCTTTCCGGTGGCGAGCAGCAGATGCTGGCCATGGGACGCGCGCTCATGTCAAACCCGCGCCTGCTGCTGCTGGACGAACCCTCCATGGGGCTGGCGCCGATGCTGGTGGAGAAGATCTTCGAAATCGTCGTCGAGATCAACAAGACCGGAACCACCATCATGCTGGTGGAACAGAATGCCTCCATGGCGCTCTCGATTGCTCACCGGGCCTATGTGCTTGAAACCGGTGAAGTGGTTCTTTCCGGTGATGCCACAGAGCTGTCCCAAAACCCCGAGGTCAGAAAAGCCTACCTGGGCGAATAATCCGTACGTTGGACATGAGATCGTAAACGTACCCAGCTTTTCCCGCGACCAAGGAAAACCCCATGAGCGACAAACCGATTGTAAACCCCTACCTGGCCGTGCTGGTAGGGGTTTTTGCCATCTCCTTCTCGGCGCTCTTTGTCCGCCTGTCAACGGCGCCCTCCCTGATCATCGCCACCTACCGGCTGCTGATCACCTTCCTGGTACTGGCCCCCTTCACCCTCCTGCGGCATCGACCGGGATTGCGGGCCCTGCCCTGGCGCGAGCGCGGTCTGGCCACGGCCAGTGGAGCCTGCCTGGCCCTGCATTTCGTGACCTGGTTTACCTCCCTGAACTACACCAGTGTGGCCAGTTCGGTCGTCCTGGTCACCACGCAGCCGGTCTTCGTGGTGATCGGCTCCTGGCTCCTGTTCCGCGAGCGGATCAGCCGCCGGGCCTTGTTCGGCATGCTGCTGTCGCTTGCCGGCAGCTTCATCATCGGGGCCAGTGATTTCCAGCTGGACATGCGCGCCTTCTGGGGTGACCTGCTGGCGCTGGGGGCGGCCGTTATGATCTCCGGCTATCTGTTGATCGGCAGGCGTCTCAGGGGTTCGGTAGACCTGCCGGCCTATACCTTCTTCACCTACGGCAGCAGCGCCCTCCTGCTGGTGACAGCCAGCCTGGTGAGCCGGACACCCTTCTACCCCTACCCGGCGCAAGACTGGCTGCTGTTTCTGGGTCTGGCACTGGTCTGCACCGTCATGGGGCATACCGTCTTCAATTGGGTACTGCGCTACGTCCAGGCCTCGGTAGTCTCGGTGAGTGTACTGGGAGAGCCGCTGGGCGCCATCATCTGGGCCGCGATCTTCCTCCGGGAATACCCCACGCCGCGGCAGATGGCCGGGGCCGGCTGCATCTTCGCGGGACTGTTCCTGTTCACCCACGCCTCGGTGTGCAAACAATGACGCCGGAAGGACACCCATCCCATGCCGAGGCCGGCTCAGGGCTGCTTTACGGCGTGTCGGCCTACCTGATCTGGGGTTTCTTCCCGGTCTATTTCAAGGCCTTCGGCGCCATCCCGGCGCTGCAGATCGTCTCGCACCGCATCGTCTGGTCGGTCGTATTCCTGCTGCTGCTGAGCTTCCGTCCCGGCCGACGGGATGACATCCGCCGGGCCATGAGCGACCGCCGTTCGCTGTTGATCCTGGTGACGACCGCTATCCTGATCGCCACCAACTGGCTGGTCTTCATCATTGCCGTCGGCCACGCGCAGGTGCTCCAGTCCAGCCTGGGCTACTTTATCACGCCCTTTGTGAGCGTCCTGCTGGGACTGGTCTTCCTCAAGGAGAGGCTCCGCCGCCTGCAGCTGGTCAGCCTGCTCCTGGCGGCCACGGGTGTGGTCACCCTGACCCTCCGCTACGGCAGCATCCCCTGGAGCGCCCTGACCCTGGCGATAACCTTCGGCTCCTACGGCCTGCTGCGCAAGGTGGTCAGGACGGACGCCCTGGCCGGGCTGACCGTGGAGACGATCCTGCTGGCGCCGCTGGCCGGCGCCTACCTGCTGTTTGCGGCCTGGCGGGGGGAGGGCGCCTTCCTGGCCGGTGATCTCAAGCTCAACCTGCTGCTCCTGTCGGCCGGCGTGGTGACTGCCGTGCCCCTGCTGCTCTTTGCCGCCGCGGCACGCCGGCTCAGATTGGCCACCATCGGCTTTCTCCAGTACATCACACCCACGCTGCACTTCCTGCTGGCGGTGATGGTGTATGGCGAGCCCTTCTCGTCGGCGCACCTGACCAGTTTCATGTTCATCTGGGCCGGTCTGCTCTGTTACTCGTGGGATGCCTGGCGGGCATTGTCCGCGCAGCGCCTGCGGAAGGGGGTACGAACGACATGAAGGCGGGCCTCGGAAAGGATATCCGTGACGGATTAGTCGCTGCCTGGCCGGTCTGCCTGGGCTACCTCCCGATCGGACTGTCACTGGGCGTGCTGGCTCAAAAAGGGGGGCTGGCACCCTGGCAGATAGGGCTCATGTCGCTGATGGTCTTTGCCGGCGGATCACAGTTCATTGCCGTAGCCATGATCGACGGCGGGGCCTCGCTGGCCGCCATCGTGTCGACGACCTTCATGATCAACCTGCGTCACCTGCTGATGAGCTCGGCCCTGGCGGTTCACTTCCCCGGTGTCTCCCGGCGCTTTCTGGCACTGTTCGCCTATGGTGTCACCGATGAAAGCTTTGCCGTCAACATGGCCCGCTTCAACCAGGGTGGCTGGAACCGCCGCAGCGCGCTCGTGCTCAACCAGGTGACCAACGCCACCTGGTTCCTCAGCAGCGTGGCCGGCGCCTACGTCGGAGAGTTCATTCCGGCCGGGTCACTGGGCATCGATTACGCCCTGACCGGCATGTTTATCTGCCTGCTGGTCTTCCAGCTGCGCGGCGCGATCTTTGTCGCTACGGCCCTGATCGCCGCGTTCTGCTCGGTACTGGCGTATCTGTGGCTGCCGGGCAATGCCTACGTGATCGTGGCCTCCTGTCTGGCGGCCACCATCGGGTTCGCCCTGAAACGTGCCCTGCGGCACCGGAAACTGTTCGCATGACCACCCGCGACTTTATTGTGCTAACCGTGTGCATGGGCGCCGTGACCTACCTGCCGCGCATGCTGCCGCTGGTGGCGCTGTCCCGCAGGCGTCTGCCGTCCTGGTTCAGCGAGTGGCTGGAATTGATCCCGGCCGCGATTCTGAGCGCACTGCTGGCGCCGACACTCTTTGCCTGTGCCGGTCCAAGGAGCTTCTGTCTGGGTAAAGCAGAGCTGCTGGCGGCGATCCCAACCTTGCTCTGCGCCCTCAGAACCCGCTCCCTGGCCGGTACGGTGATGGTGGGGATGGTGTGCTACTGGGGATTGAAGCAGGTGATGTAGTGCAGGCACACGGGAAGACAATCAAATGCGGATCAAATCCGCGTCATCCCTGTTCTATTGATGATCAGCCTTTTTCACTCGTTGTAAGGCTCCAGCCGTAACAGCTAACAGGCTACAAAACCTGTCAGCGGCCTATGGAGCAGGGGCCTGGCCGGCAGCGATTCTCCCAGACGGAAATCTACCGCTTCGAGGGCTTCCGCGACGGCAAGCTGTCCGGCCGGTATGACGAAGCGCTGGCCGGCATGGATCAGATAATCGGCGCCATTGCCGGATGTAAGCCAGAACGTACCGGCCAGGCAGTGCAGCTGCAGCCCACCCTTTCCGCCATCCAGCCTGATCAGCTCACCTTTTTCAAGACAACATTCCATGATCTTTCCCTCCTGCAGATGATGCTGTCAGACTACGCCTGCCTCGCTAAAAAAAACAGATACAGAGAATCACTTTTGTAACCATAACAGTTTCATGATATAGAGACTGTACCCACATAAAAGGGCGGTAACTGTATCTGTATGATGCAGGTCCCCGGGAGTATGCTATGACCATGATAAACGGACAGATACACAGCGGCGGCGCCACACTGCTCTACGAACAGGTAGCGCTGGAGATATCCGGACTGATTGAACAGGGCACCTTCCGGGCCGGAGACCGTGTGCCCTCCATACGTCAGCTCAGCCGTCGCTTCGACGTCAGCATCAACACGGTCATGCAGGCCTACACGCTGCTGGAGGATCAGCGCCTGATCGAAGCGCGTCCGCAGTCGGGCTACTATGTCCGCAGCCGCGTGCCGGAAATACACGAACCCGAACTCCCGTCACGTTCCTTTATCAAGCCGGCCACGGTTACCATCAGCGAGCTGTGCCAGCAGGTCATGCGCAACATGATGAATCGCGACCTGCTGCCGTTGGGCAGGGCTGTCCCCGATTCACAGAATCTGCCGATCGACAAGCTCAACCGCATCATGGCCAGCGAACTGCGGCGGCGTGGAGAGGAAGGCGTTCAGTACCATATGCCGCCCGGCTATGAGCGCTTGCGGGTCCAGATCGCCCGGCGAGCCATCATGGCCGGGTTCAGTACTGCTCCGGGTGATGTCCTGGTTACCTCGGGCTGCGTCGAGGCGGTGCTGCTGGCACTGCGCGCCACCTGCCGGGCTGGCGACACGATTGCCGTCGAGTCCCCCTTTTACTTCAATTTTCTGCAGATGATCGCCGATCTGGGATTGAAGGCGCTGGAGATCCCGTCAACCCCCCGAGAGGGGATCAGCCTCGAGGCGCTGCGCTACGCCATCGAGCAGAGTAAAATCAGCGCCTGTCTCGTTATCTCGAACTTCGGGAATCCGCTGGGCAGCCTCATGCCGGAAGAACGCAAGCGGGAACTGGTCGAGCTGCTGGCGCGTCACGAGATCCCGCTGATCGAGGATGACATCTACGGCGACCTCGTATTCGGCAACGAGCGTCCCGGTACCGCCAAATCATTTGATACCAAGGGTCTGGTGATCTACTGCTCATCGTTTTCCAAGACCATTGCCCCGGGCTACCGGGTCGGCTGGGCCATCGCCGGGCGTTTCCAGGGAGAGATGGAGCGTCTGAAGATGATGATGAATATCGCCACCGCCTCGCCGACACAACTCGCCCTGGCCGAGTTCCTGGCCACCGGCGGCTATGACCACCACCTGCGCGGCTTCCGCCGTATCCTGGCCCGCAACCTGTCCCAGATGGCGGACGCCGTCGCGCGCTATTTTCCGGCCGGCACCCGCATGACCCGGCCGAGCGGCGGCTTTATCCTCTGGGTGGAGATGCCCCCCGGAACCGATGCCATCCGCCTGTATCACCAGGCATTGGAGCGCGGAATCAGCATCGTGCCGGGCCCCCTGTTTTCATTGTCCAACAAGTACGGAAATCATATCCGATTGTCGGCCTCCCGTTGGGACGAGCAGATCGAGCGCGGTATAAAGACGCTGGGGGAACTGGCAATGGCTCTTTGATTGCCTGGCATGTGGAGTGTGAGTGATACTACGTTAACGAACAACAGGAGCAGTGTTATGCAACAGACGGGGAAATGGATAATCGGACCGGAGTCGGTCAGGATGGTGGAGCTGGGGCACCCCTGGATCATCGCTGACGGGTTCACGAAACGCTGGCCGTCGGGGCAAGCGGGGCAGGTGGTGAGCTTGTGCGACGACCAGGGGCGCTTTCTCGCCTCGGCCCTGCTGGACCCGCAGGAGCGCATCGTGGCCCGGCTGCTGTCCCGTGAGCGGATGCAGCTCGATCGGGCCTGGCTGACAGAGCGCATCCAGGCCGCCATAGCTCTGCGGCGTGACCATGCCGGGCTGGGCGACACGGATGCCTACCGGCTGGTGAATGCCGAGGGCGATGGGCTGCCGGGCCTGACCGTGGACCGCTATGGCGATTACCTGATGGTGCAGGCCTACTGCTCCGGCTGGCAGGTGCATCTGAAACTGGTGACACGGGTACTGCAGGAGTTGCTGTCGCCGGCAGGGATCTACGAGAAGAGCCGCCCCCAGAATACCCGTGAGCTGGAGGCTGTCAGCGACACCAAGCAATACGGCCGGCTGCTGGCTGGTACTCCGGCACCAAAACCGCTGGAGGTGCGGGAAAACGGGCTGACCTTCCTGGTCAGCCTGGAGCAGGGCCTGAATACCGGCCTGTTTCTGGATCAGCGCCGCAACCGCCGTGACCTGATGGCCCGCGCAAAGGGCAAGCGGGTCCTGAACCTGTTCGCCTATACTGGCGCCTTCTCGGTGGCGGCCGCGGCCTGCGGGGCCAGCCTGGTAACCAGTGTGGATGCCTCGCCAGGTTATACCGACTGGGCCAGGGACAACTTTGCCGCCAACCGGCTCAACCCCAAGCGCCATGAGTTCCTGGTGGGCGATTGCCTGAAGGTGCTCTCTGACCTGGCCCGCCAGAAAAAGACCTACGATATCATCCTGACGGACCCCCCCTCGTTCTCCACGACCGCCAAGAGCCGCTTCACAACCCGCGGCGGCACGTCGGATATCGTGGCGGCAGCGCTACCGCTCCTGGCAGACGGCGGGCTGATGATCACCTCGTCCAACCACCAGAAGGTCGACCTGGCCGATTATCTCAAAGAGCTGCGCCGCGGTGCGCTGCACGCCGGCAGCGGATTGCAGGTGATCTCCCTGTACGGCCAGCCGGAGGATTTTCCCTACCCGGTCACCTTCCCCGAGGGGCGCTATCTGAAGTACGCGGTCTGCGTGAAATCGAGCTGAGGGTCCTGTTCAACTGCTGAAACAAAAAAATGCCCCTTTCGCAAGGGGCATTTTTTTTACAAGGCTACTAAATTGTAAAGAATTCTTATTTATCCGTCAGGATCCGCATCATGCGGCGCAGCGGTTCGGCGGCGCCCCACAGCAGCTGGTCGCCGCAGGTGAAGGCCGACAGGTACTGCGGCCCCATCTTCATTTTGCGCAGACGTCCGATCGGCACAGTCAGGGTCCCGGAAACGGCCGCCGGGGTCAGGCCGGCCAGGGTCTCGGCCTTGGTGTTGGGGATCAGCTTGACCCACTGGTTGTCGTTCTTGATCAGCTCCTCGATCTCGGCCATCGGCACATCTTTGGTGAGCTTGATGGTCAGGGCCTGGCTGTGGCAGCGCATGGCGCCGACGCGGACGCAGATGCCGTCCACCGGGATCGGCGAGCTTGTACCGAGGATCTTGTTGGTCTCGGCAAAACCCTTCCACTCCTCGCGGCTCTGGCCGTCCTCCACCTCGCGGTCGATCCAGGGCAGCACGTTGCCGGCCAGCGGGTGTCCGAATTCCTTGGTCGGCATGGAGCCGTCGCGCAGGGCCTCGGTCACCTTCTGGTCGATCTCCAGGATGGCGGAACCGAGGGTCTTCAGCTCTTCCGCCACGGTCCTGTTCAGTACGCCCATCTGGGAGAGCAACTCGCGCATGTTGGGTGCTCCGGCGCCGGAGGCGGCCTGATAGGTCATGGACGAGATCCATTCGATCAGGCCGGCCCGGAACAGGCCGCCCAGCCCCATCAGCATCAGGCTGACGGTGCAGTTGCCGCCGATGAAGTCCTTCTGGCCGTTCTTCAGGGCCGTGTCGATGACGTTGCGGTTGACCGGGTCGAGGATGATGACCGCATCCTTCTCCATGCGCAGGGTGCTGGCCGCATCGATCCAGTAGCCGTTCCACCCCTGCTTGCGCAGCTCGGGATGGACCGCCTTGGTGTAGTCGCCACCCTGACAGGTCAGGATGATATCCATCATTTTCAGCTCGGCGATATCATCGGCATTCTTGAGGGTGCCGGCATTCATGGGGGCGGCCTGCCCTGCCTGGGAGGTGGAGAAGAATACCGGTTCAATGCCGTCAAAATCGTTCTCTTCCAGCATCCGCTGCATGAGAACCGAACCTACCATACCGCGCCATCCGACGATTCCGACTTTCATAATGTGTATTCCTTTTCGCTTGATATTAAATTACGTAGCGCTTCTAATATGTATCACGATTTCACGCCGCCAGTTTCAGCTCTTGCCGTACCGCCTCAGGAAGCGTAATTGGTGCAAAGCATGATTTGGGGTACAGATAATCTTCTCCCGATTCATCTACGATACGAACCATCCCCAAACGTTCGGCATCAGCATCGGGAAGGCCCACGTAGATCTTTCTCTCGTCGAGAGAGGCTGCATAACTGTCGTTGTGAATACAGACGAATAATTTACGGTTTTTTTTCATATCCAGCCCCCCCTTCATGCTTTCTGGAGCAATCTTTTTATCTTGAATTCCTTTTTGCCGATTCCAGTGGCTTCGTACCAATGAATTTCAGCGATAAACAAATGGCCATCCGATAGACTGATTGTAGCAATTCCCTTGCGTTTGCGCCAGCGCCCTTTGCCGTAATGCTTTTGCAGACGGGCTAATTCTCTGATGCCCGAGCTGGCCGCAAACGTTTCTACCTCATGGATTTCACCGATTATCTCGAACATGGGTAGAGATATTACAGCGCAGCAATTATTGCATCGCCCATTTCCCTGGTATTAACCAGTTTTTCACCCGGCTGATCCTGGAAGATGTCGCGGGTGCGAATGCCCTGGTCGAGCACCCTGGCTACGGCATTGTCGATGGACTCGGCCGCTTCCAGCATCCCGAAGGAAAACTTGAGCATCATACCGGCCGAGAGGATCTGGGCGATGGGGTTGGCAATACCCTGGCCGGCGATATCCGGGGCCGAGCCGCCGGAAGGCTCGTACATGCCGAAGGTCCCTTCCGCCAATGACGCGCTGGGCAGCATCCCCAGTGAACCGGTCAGCATGGCGGCCTCATCGGAGAGGATGTCGCCGAACATGTTCTCGCAGAGGATCACGTCGAACTGTTTGGGCCACTTGACCAGCTGCATGGCGGCGTTGTCCACGTACATGTGGGAGAGCTCGACATCCGGGTACTCCTTGGCGATGCCGATGACGATCTCGCGCCAGAGGACCGAGGTGGAGAGGACATTGGCCTTGTCGATGGAGCAGACCTTCCTGCCCCGCTTGCGGGCGGCCTGGAAGGCCACATGGGTGATGCGCTCGATCTCGGGCACGCTGTAGCGCATGGTGTCCACGCCGACCCGTTCCCGCCCGACCCCGTCGATACCCTTGGGCTGGGAGAAGTAGATGCCGCCGGTCAGCTCGCGTATAACCAGGATATTGAAGCCTCCCGCGATGACCTCTTCCTTGAGCGAGGAGGCGCTGGTGAGGGACGGAAAGATGATCGCCGGCCGCAGGTTGGCGTAGAGGCCGAAGATCTTGCGCAGCGGCAGCAGCGCACCGCGCTCGGGCTGCTCGTCGGGGGGCAGCGTCTCCCACTTGGGGCCGCCGACAGAGCCGAACAGGATGGCATCACTGGCCTTGCAGATGCTGACGGTGGTATCGGGCAGGGCCTTGCCTTCGTTGTCAATGCCGGCTCCGCCCACATTGGCGTGGGTACGCTCGAACTTGACGCCGTATTTCTGCTCAACTGCATCCAGCACGCGCAGCGCCTCGGCCATCACCTCCGGTCCGATCCCGTCACCGGGCAGTACCGCTACCTTGTATCTCTTTGACATGCTTCCTCCATCGATAAGATCACTGAAAAAGTGGTGTATACTAAATATGCCATCGGTATTTTGTCAACAAAAAGGGCCGGATACAAAAAAACAAAAACGGGGCGGTCTCTTCAACCGCCCCGCCTTGTTCATCCCGTAGCGGATGATAGAAAGCTGTGCGGCAAGCCCCTAGAGACCGGCCTTGGCCTTGAGGATGGTGGCCTTGTCCGTTTTCTCCCAGGTGAATTCCGGCAACTCACGGCCAAAGTGGCCATAGGCAGCGGTCTTCCTGTAGATCGGGCGGAGCAGGTCGAGCTGCTCGGTGATGGCAGCCGGACGCATGTCGAAGGTCTCGCGCACCAGTTCGGCCAGGCGGTCTTCGCTGACCTTGCCGGTACCGAAGGCATGGACCATGATGGAGACCGGCTGGGCCACGCCGATGGCGTAGGCCACCTGCACCTCGCAGCGCTCGCACAGACCGGCGGCCACCAGGTTCTTGGCCACATAACGCCCCATGTAGGCCGCCGAGCGGTCTACCTTGGAGGGATCCTTGCCGGAGAAGGCGCCGCCGCCGTGACGCCCCATGCCGCCGTAGGTATCGACAATGATCTTGCGGCCGGTCAGGCCGCAGTCACCCATCGGGCCGCCGACAACGAAGCGGCCGGTGGGGTTGATGTAGTAGCGGGTATTGGCGTCGAGCAGGTGGGCCGGGATGACCTTCTTCACGACCTTCTCGATGACCTGTTTCTCGATCTCGGCGTGGGTGACATCCGGGGTATGCTGGGTAGAGATGACCACAGTATCGATGCGGACCGGCTTGTCGTTGACATACTCGACCGATACCTGTGATTTGGAATCGGGGCGCAGGAAGTTCAGTTCGCCTGATTTGCGGACTTCGGCCAGCCTGGCAACCAGTTCGTGGGCCAGTTGGATCGGCATCGGCATCAGCTCGGGGGTCTCGTTGCAGGCGTAGCCGAACATCAGCCCCTGGTCACCGGCGCCCTGCTCCTTGTGCAGGCCTTCGCCCTCGGACACGCCCTGGGAGATATCAGGTGACTGCCGGTCGATGGAAACCAGCACGGCGCAGGTATCCGCGTCAAAACCCATCTCGGAATCGGTGTAGCCGATCTCGCGGATGGTCTGGCGGGCGATCTCCGAGTAGTTGATAACCGCGTTGGTGGTAATCTCGCCGGCAATGACCACCATGCCGGTGGTCACAAGCGTCTCGCAGGCCACGCGGGCCTTGGGGTCCTGAGTCAGGATCGCGTCGAGGATGGAGTCGGAAACCTGGTCGGCGATCTTGTCGGGATGCCCTTCGGATACTGATTCTGAGGTAAAGATGAATTTTTCTGCCATGGTGTGTGACTCCTCTTTTCTTATGAATTCTACCCTGATATAGGAACGAGCGTCTGAATTTTTAAATTTATATGCATGTGCCTGTTTTGTCAAGCAAAGACAGCTGAATGGGGTTGCGACAAAAAGGGAAAATCAGAATCGTCTCGTGAGGTACAGATAGGGACATCCCATATTCTAATTTAATTGGGTTTATCCCTATTATCCTCCAATAAAAGAGGATTTCCTTGCAAAACTTAAATGGGGAGCGTTTCTAATTTGTCCCCCGCTATCCTCACGCCAGATCGCCAACGATCAACCGAAAGCTGTTCAATCCCGCCTCTACATTTTCGATTATCTCTGCCGCCAGATCATCCGGTTCCGGCAGGTTGTCCAGGTCAGCCAGGCTCTTGTCCTTGAGCCAGAAGATATCGAGGCTGGTCTTGTCCCGTGCCACAATCTGCTCACGAGTGAACTTGCGCCAGCGGCCTTCGGGATTTGTTGCAGCGTTCCATGTTTCCTTGCGTTCATGGCGGTTAAAAGAGTTGTAACAGGCAATGAAATCCTTCAGATCATCGTAACGAAGCGGTTTTTTCTTCAGGGTGTGATGGATGTTAGTCCGATAGTCGTAGAACCAGATATCCCTGGTCCATGGGTTCGGACTGGCCTCACGGTTGTCGAAGAACAGGACGTTTGCCTTGACGCCGTTGGCGTAAAAAATGCCGGTCGGCAGACGGAGGATGGTGTGCAGCTCGGTGGTCTCCAGCAGTTTCTTCCGGACGGTCTCCCCAGCGCCACCCTCAAACAGCACGTTGTCTGGCACAACCACGGCAGCGCGTCCGGTTGACTTCAGCATGGTGTGAATATGCTGGATGAAATTAAGTTGTTTATTTGAGGTGGTAGCCCAGAAATCCTGGCGATTATAGGTGAGGTCGTCCCTTTCCTGCTCGCCTTCATCGTTGGTAAAGCTCATGGAGCTTTTCTTGCCGAAGGGTGGATTGGTCAGGACGTAGTCGTAGCGCGTGCCGTTATCCGCCACCAGTGAGTCATTGGGCGAAATCATGCTGTCGCCGTCTACCTCGCCGATATTGTGCAGGAAGATATTCATCAGGCAAAGCCGCCGGGTATTGGCGACGATTTCGTTTCCGGCAAAGGTTTCGTGCTTGAGGAACTCCTTCTGCTTCTTGTCCAGCCGGAAGTTGGCCACCAGAAAATCATAGGCACTCAGGAAGAACCCGCCGGTCCCCGAAGCCGGGTCGGCAATGGTCTTGCCAGGTTCGGGGCGAATACATTCCACCATGGCCCGGATCAATGCGCGGGGAGTGAAATACTGTCCGGCGCCCGACTTGGTATCTTCGGCGTTTTTTTCCAGCAGACCTTCATAGATATCACCTTTGACATCCGCCCCCAGCATGACCCAGTTGGTGTCGTCCACCATGTCGATCAGTCGGGAGAGTTTGGCCGGGTCCTGGATCTTGTTCTGGGCCTTGGTGAAAATCTGCCCCAACATCCCCTTGTTCTTCCCAAGTTCGCGCAGCAGGGTAACGTAATGCACCTCAAGTTCCGCGCCCCGCTTGCTTTTCAGGGTCTGCCAGGAGTATTTCGGCGGTATACCCACGTTGCGATTGTAGGGAGGACGGCTGTATTCATCGGCCATTTTCAGGAAGATAAGATAGGTAAGCTGTTCCAGATAATCGCCATAGCTCACCCCGTCATCGCGGAGGGTGGTGCAGAAGCTCCAGACTTTGGAGACGATTGCGGCAGATGTCATTCTTCGGTTTCCTTTTGATAATCATTGGTATTCACTGTTGGTATAAGCTCCTGTGGTATGAGCTTGAACTCCTGTGATAAGGCGCGGAGCTTATGTGGTATGGAGGGCAAGCTCATGTGGTTACGGGTCGAACTCAATTGTCTACGCAATGCGGAGACAATTTGGATAATTACCATGGCTCACCCCATTATTGCGGAAAATCCTTATTCAACAACCCGGAATAATAATCGTTAAAGAGCGCATAATTTATGCGCTAAAGCGTATAAATCATGGCAGCGAGTGTGAGTATCAATTCCGAGTGAAAAAATGTCGCCGTGAAGCTGTCAGCAACAAAAGCAATGTCGATCCTCTGGTTATTTGTTGGCTCGCCGTTGTTTGCGCAAGAGAGAGGTAAATCCAGAAATAATCGCAAAAGCCTGATTGGTGTTAGCTGAGAGATGAATTTCTTTTACGATGGTAGTTTCTCCAATAGTTCCAGCAATGGAGAACAAGACATCATCAACTTTCAAACTTGACTTAGCTTGGTTTTTGTGTGCTTCCACAGAGATAAAATCTGTGAGACTTTCAAGATCAATCTGTCCAGCTGAAACATTTTGAACTTTTATGAAATTAATGCCTGCTTTCTGAAAACTGTACCCAAATGTTGTAGGAGTTGCGCCCTTAGTGATCCTTCCGGAAATTTCACCAAGAGTTGTTATTACCCACCCAACCGGCAAATCTGCTTTTATAGAATCCCCCATCACGTCCATAACAACCGCTCCGACTGGCCAAGCAGATAACAGAGAATATGTGCCGGAACCTTCAAGAACTTGGTTTCAAGCCCCTCGAACTCGGTCAGGCCAAAATTCTTGTCCTGTCTGGTGACCCAATAAGCCTGTTCCACTTTTTCCAGACGGCAATAGGTGGCAAGTCCGCTGGTTTCGCGCAGATTCGGGTTTTCCTGATATTTAATCTCGAACGGCAGAATATATTTCGGGCTGCGGACAATGACATCCACCTCTTTTTGTGTTGCCGGATCACGCCAGTAGACAATCTCCGGGGTGTCCCGGTAATAATAGGCATACAGATGCCGCAACACGGTGGTTTCGACAATGGTTCCCATTTCTTCGGCATTGGTGAGGATTTCCTCCCCGCGCAGGAGTACGGCGTTTCGCAGGGCGGCATCAACCAGATAGTATTTATTGCGGGCCTTGAGGACTCTCTTCCCGCCTACTTCGGCTGGTGGCAGACGGTAGACAAGGTTAGCCTGCTCCAGGAGCGCCAGGTGATTGGCAACGGTTGCCGCAGAGGTCTCCAGAGCATCGGCGCAGGTTTTGTGGGCAACAATCCCGCCGCTGTGCAGACAGAGGTAAATAAAGAGCTTTTCCAGGTCATTGACATTACGCACCCCGAAGAGCGCTGTCATGTCACGTTTCAGCACCCGTTC
The DNA here is from genome assembly GCA_021779135.1 of Deltaproteobacteria bacterium. GTDB lineage: Bacteria > Desulfobacterota > Desulfuromonadia > Geobacterales > Pseudopelobacteraceae > CAIPTY01. The sequence continues at coordinate 2,187 of JAJYBH010000023.1, read as the reverse complement.
CACCACATCTTCCCGCAGCAGTCGCTGACAAAGAGAGATGTTTTTCTGGGTTGCGGTCTCCGGGAATCCACCGACCAACAGATATTGCTGAAAAGCCGGCATCAGCTCACGTAACCGGGTCGCGATTTCGGCAAGTTCACCCTTCTGTTTGTTGAATAGATCGGAAAGTCTCAGGTTTGCAGGAATTTCCGGTAGACGTTCACCCCGGATATGCACGAATTCAAAGAACGACAACGTCGGAATTGGTACCGTAATCCAGCGACCAACACCGCTTTCAGCGAGTTTTTCCTTATGCACAACGCTTGCGGAACCGGTGGCAAGTATGCGGTAATTGGGCTGGTGATCGACCAGTAGCTTTATTTCAGTCTCCCACTCCTTCGAGTACTGAATTTCGTCGAACAGCAGGAAACTTCCCTGCCCCAAAGGGTGAACAGCTTCGTGGTAGATATCGAGAATCTGACGGAGGTTGAGCAGCTTGATAAGTGGATGGTCAAGGCTGATGTAGAAGATAGACTTCGGGTCGTTCTTCTTGCTGATCAGATTACTGGCGATCTGGGTAAGGATTGTTGTTTTGCCAACACGGCGTGGCCCGGAGAGGAGAATCGCCCGCCGAAGTGAAGAATCTTCCAGATACGAACAACAGGTTTCAAATGCCAGCCGCCGGAAATCAGGTACGTCGTAAGGTCTGCCCGACCACCATGGATTGAAACCGTGAAGCACGTTGAGAATCTCGGTACGATCGAAAAATTCCTTCATATTTAGATCCTAATCAGATTATTTGCCAGATATATACAAAGTGTACTTAGCATATATTGGCATAAATATCAAATTATACCTATTTGATTGAGTCTCTCCGAAAACTACGCCGCCAGTGCCTCATTCATATCATCAATCAATTTATCCATCTTCGCTCCAAAAAGCTGATACATCTTCCCCAGCCCACCCTGACCATCAAACGGCGCCAACTCCAGATCATCCCGCTCGATATGCATCGAACTGATGATATGGTCTCGGATCATCCGCAGCCATTCCATCTGCTCCTCGTTGAACTTTTCACCCTTGCCGGAATGGCGCTTCAACACCCAATTCTGGAAATTGCGGCGCACGGTGTCATCATAGGCGGTCAGCTTCTTGTCCGTGCCGGACACCCGGCGAATCAACCCGACCAAGGCTGCCAGCTCCGAGATCGGCTGGCTTCCCTTGTAGTTGTCCAGATGTCCGTAGGCCTGCCAGACTCGTAGTGGAGCCAGTTTGGGTTTATCGGTTTTCAGCCGTTCCAGCACCTGATTGATCATGGCAAAGGTCAATTCACGCCGCCGGTGTGGCTGTTTGAAGAAGATCGTCAGGGCCTCGATCGCATCCTGCTGACCTTCAAGGTAGGCGGCAAACTCGTCTGCCATGGCTTGGGCATTTACCTCGGCATCCTTGTCCCACTCAGCCCGCAGAACCTTATCAATATTTTCATGGTCAATAGTCTGTTCCTTGTCGCGGCGGATACTGTCGATCAGGTCGATCAGCGGTCCGGTCAATACTCGTGCCGCCAGGCTGACAAGCTGCTCCTGGGCTTTTTCCCGCAGGGCATCACCGGGATCAGCGATCTCTTTTCCGGCCAGTTCCAGCGCCTTGGCCTCAATGTTGTCGGCGTCGATGGCCGACAGGAGATTACCGACAATGGTGGTGAGTTCCACCCCTCCTGCGGCGGTCTTGACCTTTTGCTGTTCCACCGGGGTCAGCTCTTTATTGAGCCGTGCCAGCCGTCCGGCCAGAGAACTGACGGTATCTTCATCGTGGACCCCCATCATGACCCCCATGGCCAGGTCTCTCAAAGGAACCGTGGGTTTGGTGATGAGCGGCTGGCTGGCGGTCTTGAGCGATTTGGTCACGCCAATGGCATCGACTATCACGTAATGGGTTTTGGCCGTAACCGCCGATGGGGTTACTTTCTTTAGATCGTCCAGGTCAAGCGTCCGGGTCCCCCGCCCTTTCATCTGCTCGAAGTAATTCCTGCTTTTTACATCGCGCATGAAAAGCAGGCACTCCAGCGGTTTGACATCGGTGCCGGTGGCGACCATATCCACTGTGACGGCAATGCGAGGATAATAAGCATTACGGAATTCGGCCAGAACTGATTTCGGGTCCTCTTCGATCTTGGTCAGGTACGTCAACTTCTTGCAGAAGGCTTTCCCT